>JAIWAP010000001.1:0-64093 GCA_048634345.1 Methanobacteriota archaeon
TCATCGACCTTGCGAGTCGCCTTATCTCTGTTGTGGTGAGATCCGGAGCAATCCGGACGCCGCCGATGGCAGGTCCCGCGGCGACGTTGTCAATGACCACGATCGCTCTTAATTTTGAGACCGGTTCGTAGATGTGGATTATCTTCTCAGGTCCAAGATCGTCAGTGTATTCCTCAAAGATTGTCTGGCTTACGTCCATGTATCAGATCCTCCTCTTTGTCCGGCGGTTCTGGCATTCTGTGACTCTCTATCTTTAAGGCAATGCGATAAAACTTACGTACATGTCGGTCGCATACCAGATACTCACAACAACCAGTGATACTGTCTGGGATCCGTTCATGATGACTCTGCTCATCGGGACCGGCATATTCCTTAGCGCTTACCGAAAAATAAAGTAGCAAAATTTATTAGGTAAACTATCATATATACGAGCATGGATGATCACACACAATACGTATCGTGGTTGAAAGCCTTGTCCGGAGCGGATGAAGTTCAAGCACGGCGGTTTGCAGCAGCTAAAGCACTTGAACTTGGCTGGGGCGGAATCACGAAGGTTGTAAAACTTACAGGCATGTCCCACACGACCATCAGAAAAGGGATCCACGAGCTTCAGAGTCCGGATGAGTTAAAACAGTCAAACCGACTTCGGAAGCCTGGTGGAGGGCGAAAGAAGATAGAAATCAAAGATCCGAAGATCGTTGAAGACCTTGAGACGATTATGGATGAGAATACCGCAGGCGATCCCATGAGTCTCCTGAAGTGGACTAACAAATCGACATACAAGATAGCCGAAGAGTTAAATCGTCGTGGACACCGGATAGACCCGGATACCGCAGGACGGCTTTTGAAGAGCGGGGGCTTCTCACTTCAGGCAAATGTGAAGACCAAAGAAGGTGGTAAAGCGCCAGAGCGAGATGCCCAGTTTCGATATATAAACGAACAGGCGAAGAAATTTACGGCACAAGGCGATCCTGTGATCTCGGTGGATGCAAAGAAGAAAGAGAATGTAGGGGAATTTAAAAACCAGGGTAGAACATGGAGGAAGACCGGACAACCAGTGGAAGTGAATGTTTATGACTTTGCATCGTTGGGAGTCGGAAAGGCGATTCCTTATGGAATCTACGACGTCAACAGAAACGAAGGAATGGTGAACGTTGGTATAAGCTATGATACGTCGGAATTTACAGTCGAGAGCATCCGGCGGTGGTGGTTAATGTTTGGGAGAGATCACTATCCTACTGCTGGTGGGTTGTTGATCTGTGCCGATGGTGGCGGAAGTAATGGAAGCCGCCGCAGGGGGTGGAAATTCTTTTTACAGAAATTATCTGACCAGATAGGAATTCCTATAACGGTTTGCCACTACCCGCCCGGGACCAGTAAATGGAACAAGATAGAGCATTGTATGTTCTCATTTATCAGTATGAACTGGCGGGGACAGCCTCTGGTTAGTTATGAAACTGTCATTAAACTGATTGGTGGTACGACAACAAACAAAGGTCTGAGCGTGGCAGCACGCATCGATGAGCAAGAATATGAGAAAGGAATCAAGTTTTCGGATGACGATATGGCGCAACTACAAATACAACCGCACTTATTGCATCCTAAATGGAATTATTCTATATTATCAAGAGATGCTGGTGTGTATGAGACGAGCTGATTTCGATATGTTATTTTTCGGTGGCCCCTTACAATAACCACAATAAGAAATAACGTTGTTGATTTCAACCAAATAATAATTTTGGTAGGCACAATAGTTTTTTTGCTTTTTTTCCCAAGATTAAAAAGCTAAAATTGGCTCCTTTGGGAGTTGAGTTTGAAATAGAAAATCCAAAGGAAGAGGAGTGAAAAAGCGAAATAATTTGGGACCAGTTTTTACTATGGCACAGTATTCATTCCCAGACGATTCGTAACAAGTCTTAATAAAACACCATCAGTTCAATTGCACATGCCTGAACGAAAACTGATTATCGAAGTTGATATCAACGATGATAGGGTCAACAGCATAGAAGACCTCGAACGGGAGATTCTTGCACAGGACCTCTGTGGGCAGGCGGCAAGGAAATATCTCGATGGTTTGCAGGAGGATTTGGCACAACAAGTGAGAATAAGGAAGGGAAGCAAAAAAGTACACATCAAAACACCCCATTTTGAATTTGACTTCCAGGCAAAGAGAGCGCTCGATGGGATGGGGAAAAAACGTTCATAGTGCCTTATTTGCACAATCGAGATAAAACTCTGCTCGATTCCATACACTATCCCCCATGGAAGTACCTCTCGCACAATCGTCTCGTTTTCGGAGGCATCTTTTCTAATCGGCATCTTGCAGGGGATTAAGGTGAGTTCTTCCAAGTTAAAGAAAATATTCTATGAAAATAAGATACTGCCAATAAGAAATCCAATTTATTCGCAATATAACGGTCAAACGGTCGATGCCATAATCATAGATGACACCAGATCGTTGAGAAGGTCGGGCGGTCGCCCCAGCATCAAAGGCGCGTTGGGGCTCGATTTAGAAACTGGAGAAGAGTTTCTTCTGTATCTGGGTGCTGTTAAGAGCTGGTCTGAGGTTTTATCCTACATCAGAGAGAATTACAACATGTCCGACGAAACGTATGCCATCTGCGACGGCGACGATAATTTACAGCGGCATTTGGAAGACTATGGATACAAAATACAACAATGCACGAATCATTTTGTCAAAACATCGATGTATTACCTGTGGAAAGAGCAATATCCAAAAGATGAGCGAATGAAGCTCAAAAAAGAGATAAGCGGGATAATTTCCACGTTGAAGAACTCGGTGAAAAAGCACAGAATAGATCGTAATTTTGCAAGGCTCGAATGGAGAATAGATACGACGGGGGAAAGAGTTGCTGTCAATCGCTAATGAGCTGTTATCAAGGAACAAAGACAGTAATACTGCTAAATTCATTCTCAGGACTGTAATCATTGTGACACTCTTCGCAGAATTGACAACAAGAGGAATACAGATCCCTGACAATAATAATCACGCCCTAAAACCTTATGGGGAACGCTAAGGCAGAGAATAAAGAAGAATCGCCAGTCATGGGTCGATAAAAATCTGGAAATTATGGTGAACACTATCTGGCAGATAATCTCGTAGGCGATGGTTCGGAACATGTACTATTGGCATCCCGGATCCCGGCAAGTGTTACTGGATTTTTCGGATAGATTTTTTGTGCCCCAAATCTAGACTGGTCCCAGTAGTTGCTTGATGATCGCATTCATACCCGTCATATAGGGGATGTTATTGCAGTAATAATCTTGAAATTATAGAACCCTGTATATCTCAGTCCAGCCACCACCGCGTCAACCGAATAAAATCTTGCATATCTATAAAATTTACTCTTTTCATTTTTATGAAGGTATGTTCTACCAAAAAAACTGTATTTATCGATAAAACCAACAATTAAAGATCCGTTCACCTCTAATCCAATGTAAACTTCATCAAATGCTCTTTTTACATCATCCACGAAACAGATAGTTACCATCATCAGCACAAAATCGAACTCTTCACCCCTGAAAGGCAGACTCTCGGCAACGCCACCAAGAAGTGCGATAGCCCGCCCCGTACAAAACTTTATGAATTCCTGCAAACATAGTGGGTTTTGATGAAAAAGATCAGAGCAGTAGTGTCCGGAACGATTCAGAATGTGGGTTACCGGGCAAAGGTGATCGGGTTTGCAAGGGCTTTTGATCTGACCGGTTTTGTTTATAATCTTGATGACGGACAGGTCAGGATAATTGCGGAAGGTGCAGAAAATAATTTGAATGCGTTTATTGGTGCGATACAGATTGCGAACACTTTGATTAAGGTCGATGACGTCGAAGTGGAATATGCGGAGGTCACAGGGGACCTCAATGATTTTTATAAGCTTGTGGGCAGCGGAGAGACTGATGAGAGACTGGACACAGCCGCGGAGTACCTCAAAAAACTGATTTCCGTCACTGAGAGTGGATTTGGAAGTCTGGGCTCCAAGATGGATGTGATGATTGAGAAGCAAGATGTGATGATTGAGAAGCAAGACGAGACCATCGATGAGATCCAGGGTTTGAGAGTGGATATGAAGAGTTACATGGATCGTAAATTCGGCGAAATCGAGGATGATCTGTTCATGATAAAGAGTGTATTGAAAACCAGTGGGATGCTCAATTAAAACGATTGACTGGACATTACGAGAGTGTGTTCAGGCAAAACTCCAGAGGAATTGTCAAACGAATACTCGGGGAAGTGCAGGGATCTTCCCGACAAGCAGAAGAAGGCGGCAGATGCCGCGCTGGAGCAGGTAGTGTTGATATATGATATTTTGGGCAGTGGATCGATGGATTACGGGACGCTCACCGGATTGTAGATAACGGATGAGACAACCACACCCTCATGAGCCGTCATGCGTCCTGGAGGATCAATCCACCTCATTCTCCATGTAATACCGCTCCATAACCTCCACGATATTCATGACATCGCACTTGATCCCATTTCTCGCAAGTCCGTGCCTGAACTGGAGTTCACAGCTCGGGCAGGTGGTAACGACCACATCAGGCTCGATCTCCTGGATCTCAGCCGCCTTTCGGTCAAATATCTTAAGAGATATCTCGGGATGCAGGAAACTGTACGCTCCAGCCCCGCCGCAGCACCCATCGCCGGTCTCAACGAAATCGGAGACGATACGCTTCAATAACTCGCCCCCATTAACACCGATAGCCGCAAGATGACAGGGATTGTGGTATGCCACACGGGTGTCCAGTTTCTTTCCGGAAAACGCTCTTTCATCGAGATGTTTTAGCAAAAACTCGCCAATATCGTAGGTGATCCCGGATACTCTCGCCGCAGCCCTGCTGACGTCATCATCGTTATCGTCTTTCAGCAGTTCCGCAGACTTCCTTAACATCATCGTGCAGGACGCACACGCCGTCACGATGGCGTCGTACCGCGTGTCCGAAAACACAGAAACGTTCTTCCTTGCAACGTCCCTTGCAAGATCGTACATGCCCTGTTCGATCATCGGCAGTCCACAACACTGTTGTTCCGGTACAAAGACATTAAACCCACTTTTTTCGAGCACCCGGATCATAGAGTCAAAGACGCCGTCATCAAGGATCATAGACGCGCATCCAGCGAATACTGCAACATTCAGCGAATCGCCGGCATTCATGCCATGTTCAGGTTCAACCGCCGGCATATCCCCCTTCCGGAACCGGGGGAGCGATCGTTTCAGGAGCATTTTTGCTGCCGGGTTTGTAATCGGACGCATCTTCCCAAAAATTCGTGCGTACCTGCTGAATCGATCTTGATCGGATGCCCACGTATGCATTGTCTGTCTAACCAGCAGAGGTGCGGTCTTCTGTGTGAATAGCAGTTCACCGATGCTCGCATGGCTCGGGCATCTCGTCGCACACCTCAGGCAACCAAGACAGAGCTTAAGCATCTTTTCTGCCTGGCGTGACTCTGCTGTTGTCGTTTGTTCAAGGTTTCCGAACCGCAGAAGCTGGAGAAACGACCTTGATCCTGTTTCCCCACCCATCGTGGTCGATATCGGGCAGACTGACTTGCAATATCCACAGTTGACGCATGGTTGTTCAAACCGATTCACGTATTCTGTCGGATATTTGATGTCATCGGCGATCTCCCTATCGCTGAACATGACCTCAGGGTTCAGGAGGTCTCGAGGATCGAATATCTCCTTAATCTTACGCATATAGCCGTATATCGGCTCTCCCCACTCCTTCTCAAGAAACATCGTCCTCAGGCGACCCATCCCGTGCTCTCCGGTCATGGTTCCGTTGTATCTGAATACCGCATCATACACGCGGTCCACGAGTCCCGGGAGCAGATCAATGTTCTTTGGATCGTTTAAGTTCAGCATCGGTCTGATATGCAGATTTCCTGATCCGGCATGTCCGTAGATCGCAGATACTATCTTATATTCGTCGAATATCTCGTGCAGGTCAACTATCAGCGGAGCAAGGTCGGATATCCTGACAGCAACGTCATCAATGAACGCATCGGGCTTTGTGTCAGGATCGTAGTTTGTCAGGATCGGGACAAGCGCTTTCCTAACCGCCCACACCTTCTCCTGCATGAGAACGTCTTCTGCTTCGGATGCGACTTCTCCGCAGATGTTATATCGATCATCGATCAGTTTTTCGAGATCGCGTATCCTTGATCTTCGATCATCCCCCTCAAACTCAACAAAGAGTGCACTCACCCCCGCATCCGCAGGTATTCCCATATCAGGGTACTCTGACCGCACGATACCAAGGGATGTCGAGTCCATCATCTCGACTTTCACAGGACCGAGTTCGTTGATATGCTGCACAGCATCGCCTGCATCATACAGGCTCCTGAAGTATATCGCACTGATGGACGTTCCTGCAACGATCGGAAGGACTTTCAGCCGTATTTTCGTAAAAATACCGAGCGTTCCAACGCTGGAGGACATCAGGTGTGCGATCATCTCTCCGATGCTCTCGTAATCGAGCAACGCTCTGATATTGTAGCCACTTGCAATCTTGATCTCCTTTCGCATGTCCAGACGGCTGGTAACGCCCGGATCTGCGAGCAGCAGTTTCCTTAACGTGAGCAAACCATCTGAGATCCGGGCAGGGATGGTTTCGGAAACGGCGGTGTCGATGATCTCGCCTCTCGCGGATACAAACTCCACAGATGCCACATAATCGTCGATAGTGCCATATTTGACGGATCGTGCGCCACTTGCCTTTGTGCCGACGTTGCCGCCGATCATGCATATCTCGGAACTCGACGGGTCAGGCGGAAGAAACAGTCCTCTTTCCCCAAGATACGCCTGGAGATTATTGACTATGACTCCTGGCTCTACATCCACAAAGAACTCACCCGTATCTTGCTTTTCCTCAACCATACCGATGATTCGGTTCATATTCTTCGAGAAATCAAGAATAATCCCCTCGCCAAGACAGCTTCCGGCAAGATTCGTGCCCGCAGCCCTCGGTGTGATCGGAAGTCCAAGAACCGCTGCCGCAACCGCACACTCACGCACATCACGGGCATCGAGAGGGCAGACGACCGCGGACGGCATGACCTGATAGATGCTCGCATCGGTTGAATAGCAGTAAAGCGTCGGGAGATCGGTGTATACCTCGCCTTTCACGTTTCGGAGTGCTTTTTTGATGCGATTCATCCCATATCCCCCGGATCGAAAGCAACGTATCGGTCTTCCAAAAACACAGTCTCCAAACCGCGGTCGATGAGCCATTGATGCCGCCGGTGCTGCTGCCGGTGTGGTATGTGCATAAGTTGTTGCATAAGTATCATACAGTACTGACAACTTGTCAGGTCCGTGCCCTGCATCACACCCCTGCGTCATACCGCAGAATCGCAGCAATGCCCCCAAACGCCCGCATCAACTGGTCCCCCTCCTCGAAATCGGTGGATATGAACTCTACAGTGGTCCCCATCTGGTCACATAGCTCTGTTAACTCATCGACGACGTCTACAGTGCCCACGATCTTAAGATCAGATCTACATGAAGGACATTTCTCTCCAAAGTCGTCCGAGATGGATTCTATGGTCTCTTTTCTAACATAATCACAGTTCTGGCATCTGATGTCTGCACGCACCTGCCGCAGGTCCTCAGATATTAGTAGCGTACCAACAGCGCCCATTTCGAGGTTTGCACGCACCTGCTGATCCCCATAGGCGACAAGCCCACTATCACTTACCAGTTCCTGCATAAATCGTTGCATACTCCTCTTCTGCTTGACGACATCCAGATCCTGCAGGGCATCGGATGCAGCATCCATGAGCTCATAAAGACCCGATTCATCAGTATATGCGATATCGAATAACCCTATGATTTTTTTCTGCAGTTCATGGTGTAAAAACTCGCCTTCGAAGAATTCTTCCTTTGTTGGCGAGGGTCCTCCGATCAGAATTCCTTCAAAGTCCTTGTGATCGATGGTTAGAAATATTTCGCTTGCGCTGTTACCTATCTTCTTGTAAAAATCGTGGATTGCGATGAGGCGCAGTTGCTGGAATCTTTTTGCGCTCTGACCACCTTGTCGCTGTTTTCCGGGAACCGTGGATGTCAGGTGCTTGCGTGCATCAATAACTTTGCCACGCAAAAGCCCCACGGTCGCCTCCCTCCGGTCAACGGCGAGGAGTCCGAACGTTTTTTTTTCCACAAGCATATCTTCGAGTGGTTCGAGATAAAAAGAAGAGTCACAATGATATTTATAAGAGGTGATTGGCTCTGGTGGCTCGATGATCATCGTATCAAGTGTTGTCCGATGTCCGCCAAGCTCAAGTGTTCCGCAGAAGATTACAAATCCACTTTCAGGAGGTTTATTATAATATCTAAGGCGAGCAAGCACTGATTCGAGTGCGCTCTGTACGTTTGTCCGTGTGGATTTCGATTTGATGTTTGCAGCCTGTCCGTGCTCTGCCCTGAGCTGCGCAGTCACGTCAGAGATCAGTTTGTCATAAGGGATATAGAGCGAGATCAGTTCGGTGCCCTTCCCGGTCTTACGGCGCATCTCTTCGAGCTGCCGCTTGAATTCGTACCGTTTGTGTGCCTGTGATATCGTCATGCGTGTGGGTAGTATCGGTCGCACATCACTTTAACTATGTGACGCTACGTGACTTGCGAGGCTGTCACCCCTTCGCAACCCCTATCGGCACGACCTGCGCCACCCTGCGTGCGACCCCTACCTGATGCATGACCTCCACGACCGCATCACTTGGCTTATACACCGCGGGCGCCTCCTCTGCAAGCACGCTCGGATGCGTAGCCTTAACCGTGATCCCTTTTGCAAGCAGCTCTTTTTCGATTTCCGCTCCTCTGAATTTTCGCATTGCCGCCTTTCTGCTTCCTACCCTTCCGGCGCCGTGACATGCGCTTCCAAACGTGAGTTCCATCGCCTTGTCCATGCCGCAAAGGATGTACGACGGCGTGCCCATGCTCCCTGGGATCAAAACAGGCTGCCCGACGCTTCTATATGCTTTCGGGACATCGGGGTGCCCTGCAGGAAACGCCCGGGTTGCGCCTTTCCTGTGCACATATACCATCTTCGCCTTCCCATCGATTACATGTTCCTCGAGTTTCGCGACGTTGTGCGCCACATCGTAGACAAGATCCATCTCGACATCCCCGAAGAACTGGTGAAACGTCTCCCGGACCCAGTGTGTGATCACCTGCCGGTTTGCCCACGCATAGTTTGCCCCGGCACACATCGCTGTGAAGTACGCCTGCCCTTCCTTTGATTGCACGGGCGCACATGCAAGCTGACGGTCCACAAGCTCGATTCCGTACTTCTTTGCCGCTTTCCCGAGCACCTTGAGGTGGTCTGTGCAGATCTGGTGTCCTGCGCCCCGGGATCCGCAGTGAATCATGACAGTGATGTCGCCAACGCGTAGCCCGAATGCGTCCGCAATGTCCTGATCATAGATCTCACGCACGCACTGCACCTCCAGAAAGTGGTTTCCGCTCCCGAGCGTCCCGAGTTGCGGCTTTCCTCGTTTCATCACCTTGTCGCTCACATTGAGGTCTCCCGGAAGCTCGATTCTCCCGTTCTCCTCGCAGTGCTCGAGGTCATCCGCAACGCCGTAGCCCTCTTCGACAGCCCATCTTGCCCCGTCCTCAAATACCCGGCGTAACTCGGAGTCTGAGACCCGCAGCTTGCTCTTTGCGCCGACGCCGGTTGGAACTGCGCGGAAGAGTGCGTCGATCAGTTTTCGGATCTTCGGGCGGACGTCTTTTTCGGTCAGGTTCGTGCGGATGACGCGGACGCCACAATTAATATCAAAACCCACCCCACCAGGGCTGATAACGCCCTCTTCTACGTCAAATGCCGCAACGCCCCCTATGGGAAAGCCATATCCGGGATGCGCATCGGGCATCGCCATCGAGTACTTCTGAATACCGGGGAGGGTTGCGACGTTCGCGGTCTGTGAAAGTGTATCGATCTCCAGTCCCTTAAGCAGTCTCGGGGACAGGAATAATCTGCCCGGCACCCGCATCCCCTCCATAAAGTCGGTGGGGACGTCCCAGATGTAGTCTGTGACCCTGGAGAGCTTTGGCATCGTCTTTTTCTTTTTCGGCTGCGTCGTCATGGTGATTACTCTCCCGCACCTCTTCAAATCAGTTGTGGTTGTATGGAATGGGTGTTTCATCAACATCTGGCAACCGTCCACCCACAGAAAGCACATAATTGGAGAGGGTCATTCCGAAGTATCTCGATGCGCCTGAGAGTACCGTGGAATGTGCCGGGAAAAGATTTATTGCAAACTAAACAGCACAATTGCACAACAGCAGGATGAAAAATTTATTTTCAGGTGCCATATAAACGAGATAAATCCCATGATCTTCCCCCCCGAATATAAAGCGGTCGGCGTGATCCGCACCGATGAAACGCTGTCTGTTGCACACGATGAACTTCTACGCCGCAAGACCATCCGGAACACGGAGTCCGAGATGTACTTCCTCTCGGAGTACCTGATCATCTTTGCATCCAACGGCTGCGCTATCTACGCCGTAACAAGCGAGGGAGATGGATTATTCCGAAGAGTTACCGCGTTAACACAGGTAGCATCAGGAGATGAAGTCGCACAACACGACGAACTTGTGAATATGCACAACCGGACCCGGCTTGTGAAAATAGCCCGCGAATACGAGACTGACACTGTAAACACGATCATATTCAAGAGTGTGGACCAGCACCTCACATTCGTGCACAAACCGGATCTGGGCGACCTCCTCGAGATCGACGTGATCGACGTGATCCCACCTGTTCCGGGCTGGCTCGTGTACATGGTCGGAGAGCTAAGCGACTGTCTGCTCGGAGAACTCGGTGTCGTGTTTACGCACAACGTCCTGGACCTGAGGCAGTTCGAGGGTGCTGATGCGGTCTTCCCCTGCTTCACATCGGGGCTCTCCGGGAGATACCTTGACAGCGAGGAGATCACAGAGCCTGCCACCCTGATCGGGTGCGACATCTCAAAGATGATCCTTGATCAGCGGTTCCCGAAGATTCACTACAAATTCATCAACATCTGCTCGCAGACCAGCGGATTATATCCAATCACAAAGCCGTTCATTGCACGCTGCTGCCAGTCTGAGCGTGCAGGGCTTGTCGAGATCGATGGTATCGATGGCGTGGTCGTGCACTGGGCGGCATCTGGTTATGAGGTCGCGGATGCGCTGCGGAGTCTGGTACGGAAGGTACGGTCACAACCATGATCATCGGAATCACAGGCACGCCCGGAACCGGAAAGACATCCGCATGTGCTCTTGTAGGGGGCGTCCTTGATCTGAATGGACTCATCAAGGACGAAGGATTGCACCTGGGCGTTGACGGAGAGCGGGGCTCCCTGATCGCTGATATGGACGTGGTGTACGATCGTATTTGTGAGATTGCAGAGGGCAGGGGCGGGAATCTCGTAATCGAGGGACATCTCTCGCACCATGTCTGCGATGTTGCGATCGTGCTCCGTCTATCGCCGGGCGAACTTGGGAGGCGTCTTGAGGAGCGCGGGTATCGCGGGGCAAAGATTTCGGAGAACGTTGAGGCTGAGGCGATCGATGTGATCCTTGTCGAGGCGGTCGAATGGTGCGGGCGGGACCGGGTCTATGAGATTGATACAACCGGCAAAACGGTGGGAGAGGTCGCTGAGATGATCCGCGAGGTTCTTGATGCGATCGGTCGCGGAATTGCGGTCGAGGGGTACGAGCCAGGATCGGTTGACTGGGTATCCGGTTACATCTTCTGACGCTTCTCTTTTTCTTCGAGCGGTCTCATCTTTTCCCTTCTGATGCGTGACCCCCTCTCACGGTTCCGGCAATTCCGGTTCGATCGCCACCTGTTTCGTATGCAAAACCTCTCCATCGCCCTCAACCAGTTCCTCGATCCGCATCTCGGCATCATCAAGCCGCTTGTGACAGAGTCTTGAGAGCTTAACCCCTGCCTCAAACTTCCTTAGCGCCTCATCAAGCGTAAGTCCCGATCCTTCCAGTTCATGCACGATATCTTCCAGATGTTTGAGTTCATCCTCAAATGAGGTCCCGGCATCTGTTTCGGCGCCCGTTTTCGTATCCATCCATGTATTCGTTTCATTATCAGCCATGTTCCCCGATCTCCTTTATTTCATGTACCCTGCACCCGATCTCGCCATCAGTGACCCGTATCTGTAGATCGCTTCCGGCAGAGACTGCTTTGACCGTGTTTACAACCGCCAGGTCCGGCATCCTGAGAACGATGCTGTATCCACGCTGCAGATGGTTGAGCGGACTCAGCGCATGGAGCGTCGCCCCAAGCATCGACAGATCCTTTCTTCGCAGTTCCAGCCGGTGCAGAACCGATCTATGCATCTGCCTGAGCAGTTCATCGATGTACTGCCGGTGCTGGTTGATCCGGTCTCTCGGATGCACCACGCCGCGCTCAAGGTACGCCAATCGATCCCGCTCTGTATCAACCGCCCTCCGAATCGCGTGAACGAGCCTGATATGTAGTCCTGCGACCTGTTGCGCAAGCTGCCCCCTATCAGGCACCACGAGCTCAGCCGCCGCTGATGGCGTTGGCGCACGCAGGTCAGCAACAAAATCACAGATCGTGATATCAGTCTCATGCCCGACCGCCGATACAATCGGGATCTCGGATTCAAAGACCGCTTCCGCGACCTCGGGTTCGTTGAATGCCCAGAGTTCTTCGATCGAGCCGCCGCCCCGGGCAACGATCATCACATCGATCCCGTGTGCGGCGGACCGGTACCGGGATATGGACAGCCGGTTCATCTGCCTGATCGCGTGAGCAATCTCTGCTGCCGCCCCATCACCCTGCACCCGCGCCGGCGCAAGGATGATGCGCACATCAGGAAACCGCCGCCTGATGACGTTTATCATGTCGTGTAGCACAGCACCGGTGCGGGATGTGACGATCCCGATGGTCTCCGGAAATGCCGGCAGCGGCTTTTTATGCGCGTCATCAAAGAATCCCTTTTTGGATAGCTGCTCCTTTAGCTGCTCGAACGCCTGATACAGCGCACCGATGCCGTCCGGCTGGATAGCCCAGACCAGCAGTTGATACACGCCTCTGGCTTCGTATACCGTGATATTGCCACCGCACACCACCTTCATCCCACTTCCGGGCTTGAATCTCAGTTTCTGGTTCGCACCACGGAACATCACGCAATTTAACTGGCTATGTGCATCTTTCATCGTGAAATACATGTGTCCTGACGTATGATGCACGAAATTGGAAATTTCGCCGCGAACAGAGATGTTGTTTAATGAGGGATCATTCTGAAGCCTCTGTTTGACATACTGCGTCAGTTCATGCACGGTGTAGAGCATGAACAAATGTCATCGCAGAGAGACATAAAACTGTGCCGGAAGAGCGGGGCGAAAGTGAGTGAGCGGATGCGTGAGGGGTGACATGTTTATTAACATCCGCACCGATCACATACATACCAAGGGCTCGTGGCTTAGCCAGGATATAGCGCCGGACTTCTAATCCGGACGTCCCGGGTTCGAATCCCGGCGAGTCCGTCCGGATACCCGCGAGGGAGAGGTAATCGTGGTCAAACAGATCAAGGGAATCGCACGCGACACTCTTACATTCATACTCGAGGTGAGTAAATCCACCGCGCCCAATGAATTTGCAGGGCTTTTGCGCGCCGACGATAGGGTTATCACGGAGGTCATCGTGCTTCCGGGCACTGAGTCCTCTGAGGTGAGTGCGGTCATGCGCCTGTACATGCTGCCAACGATCTCGATTGCCGGTTCGGTGCATAGCCACCCGACACCGAACGTAAGTCCGTCGGGGGCAGACCTCTCGCTCTTTCTGCGGACCGGAAACTGCCACATCATCGCTGGTTTCCCGTACAACGATAAAAGCTGGCGATGCTATGATGCAAGCGGGCAAAAGAGAGTGCTTCCGGTTCTCGATATCGATTTTGAGGATGAAATTGTTCTCTGATACGACACTATCTAAAAATCCGGGTGTTTTGCGCCGATTACATGGATTCGCGGCATCCGTGATTTTATCACAAATCAGGGTATTACCGCGCCCTGCCAGCCTCTGTGAGTCTGTTTAACAAAAATGCCCGGTCCAGCGATGCCATGAAATACCCGGC
Source organism: Methanobacteriota archaeon (assembly GCA_048634345.1). GTDB lineage: Archaea > Halobacteriota > Methanosarcinia > Methanosarcinales > Methanogasteraceae > Methanogaster_D. Next base: position 14,126 of record JAIWAP010000001.1, read on the forward strand.
TCGCGGACCCGATTTCTTCCCGAGAATAGCTATATAGATCGCCTGAAACATCTTGCTTCCGCTGATCCCTGCCGCTTCGGACGCCTCATACACCAGATCATGAAGACCGCTTGCTGTCAGATCGTCGTTGATCCCGGATGCAAGCCGCAAAAGCCCTGCTCTCTGCTCAGGAGTGAGGCTTTCCACAACAGGGGGCAGGGTTTCCTGCACCTCGAACTTGACCGACTCAGGCGCATACGATGCAAGCCAGTTCGATGCATTCTCCATGCGCCTCTGCACAGACTCCATATCAAGTGCACCATAACCGCTGCGCCTGAGGACCTCATGAAAGTCATCAGGGCAGGATGCAATCTGTAGCGCGGTCACGATGTGTGTGAACGGGATATCTGACCGAAGAGACGTCTCTGTCAGGGATAATTCACGCGCCCTGCCGGTTGCACGGTCGTATTCATCGATCAACTCGACGATGCGGGACGGATCAAAGTCGATGTGTTTCTCAGGCTTCGTTTTGAGGATCAGGTACCTGAGCACCTCCGGCGGCATGACCTGAAGCATATCAGTGATCGTAACTGTCACGCCGGTCGATGATGACATCGCGCCCTTTCCCTTCAGGTGAATCCATTCGTAGATGATCGGATACGGGGGCTCATATCCATAGATCTCTCTTGAGATCCTTGTTCCGGTGTCATACGATCCACCCCTCGTCGCATGGTCCTTGCCGAACGGCTCGATCGTGACACCGAGAATGCCCCACCGTGAAGCCCAGTCAACCCGCCAGGTCAGCTTCCCGTTCCCTTTCACTGCCACCGTGCCAGCATAACCACAATCGCAGGTGTAATCGACCGTCTCGCGACGATCATCAAATCCTGTGACCTTTGTCGCAGTGATCCGTCCGCATGATTCGCACAGAACATTGAAAGGACTCCAGTCAGCAGGAAGCGTCCGTTTTGACACTTTCTCAAGGATTGCTGCAATATTATCCCGGTTTTGCAGTGCTTTTATGGTTGCTGGCACGAAATCCCCGTTTCCGTAGAGTTCGTGCGCCAGGTAGACCGCAGGTTTGATGTCCAGTTCCTCGAGGGACTGGAGAAATGGCATCAGGTAATGTTCGGCATAGTTTGCGCAATTGCCGCACGGACAGGGTATGGCATAGAGCGGCTTGCCAACATGTTCGGCGTAATCATCAGACAGGAACGGATATACCTTGCGGAGCGGATCAAAGGTGTCCCCTATATAGATCAGTTCCGCATCTGCCCCGGCGTCACAGAGTGCCCGGTATGCCCCGTCCGCGGTCAGTACCTCGCGCAGGTTTCCGATATGGATGCTCCCCGAAGGCGTAATCCCTGTCGCGATGATATGCCTCTCCCGGGTCGCAGCCACATTGTCTGCGATGACATCTGCCCAGTGCCTTGTCTCGTCCATCTTACGCCGTCACACTTCCCGGGTTTTACTCTTCGACCGAGACTGTGGTCAGTTTCAGGTGCTGCACCCCCTTAAGCGCCATGAGCCCTTCCGCTACCAGTTTAACCTCGCTTACATCACCATGCAGCACGATGACCTCCATGCATAGCTCCGCATCCACATGCATGTGGAGTGATGATCTGATCACGTCCAGATGTTTATGCTGGACATTGGCAAGCTCATCAACAAGTCCGCGCTGATGGTGGTTGTATGTAAGCGATATGATGCCGACCCTATCACCCTTAACCTCGCTTGTCCATTCGTAGTACCTGATGTAACTCCGGATCGCGTCCCTGATGCCCTCTGATCTTGATGAGTATCCTCGTTTTGCAAGGATATCGTCAAATTTCGTTAGCAGATTATCCGGGAGCGATACCCCGATTCTCATCAATTCCTTTTCATTTTCCATTTGATCAACCCACGTCGTGTGATGTTGTGTTAATCAACCTGTTGTATGTTATTCATTAATAATATTGCGCTCCACGGCGCAGGATCATGGGATTACCTTATGATAATAATGATAATGTTTTAATAGGATGAGAAACAAAGTCACGTTTGTAGGAGTGAATAATGAGATGCCAGGATTGCGAAGTGCACTTGTGAAAGATGTACAAACCAGGATGGCAAAAACGCCCACCGCAACCACAATTGGAAAGCCCACCGATGTTGGAGTGGTCGCCCACGCTCCAATCATCAAATCCACAGGAATTGCCGTCCTGGATCGCAATCTCGAAGGAGGACTTCCGGCAGGCTCGGTCGTATATATGTCAGTAGACTCAAAATCGATGTCAGAGGTGTTTCTGTACCAGTTTACGCAGGCGCGCAAGACATACTATATTACCACGGGCAGGCGACCCCGTTATATTGCGTGGGACGTGCAGAATATGGAATATGATATATCAAATATAACATTCATTGATGTATATAGTGAATACTATATCACTGCACAGGGCGATCTGGTAGACAATGTGGCTAATGAATACGTGGATAAGCAGATCACGGAATTTATGATAGACAACCTCCGGAATATCCAGATCGAAGAAGAACTTGGAGATATAAACATCATAGTGGATACGATTTCATTTTTTCTTGGTTTGAATGTCAATACCGGCGAGATCAAGAAACTCATGAACGTTATTTACGAAACGACCAAGGAAACGAACGGGCTGACGTATCTGTACGGGCTGAAGGATACGCACAGTCCCTCGCTTGAAAACGAGGTCATCAACTCGTGCGACGCGGTCTTTGATGTCGAACTGTACCGCGGTTCTGACGAGGTCATGAGCAGACTCACTATCCCAAAGATACGCGGACGGACGCCGGTCACAGATCTGCTCAAGTTCAGGATCGGCGATGGTATCCAGATCGATACCTCGACTGATATCGCATGATTCGGCGCAGCACCGCATAAAGAAGCGATGCGATCAGCAGATAAATAAAGAGATATACGCCGCAGCCCGGGCTGTCGATCGCCAGTTTTGCCACGAGGTTCATCGGCGAGTTCTGAAAGATGTAGCAGAGAAGAAAGAGCGTGATCAGGATCAGTGAATAGAACAATTGAGACGTTCCCCGATTCTTAAGCGTGGTTGAGATAAACACACCTACTAAAACAAGAATAAGTGTCACTGCGGTGACGAGAAGCAGGATCGCCACCGGATTGTGCACCGGGATCTGGTTGAGCGATAATAGCGCAATCCACACCGACGCCTGTACCGGTACAATCCCTGTTGCCACGAGTATTTTTCCATCAAGGATGTCAGCGAAGGTCACCGGAGATACAAGAAGCAGATCAATCGTTTTCTGTTCGAATTCCTCGGTGATAAAGTCGATGATCAGACCGCCAGAGATGAATGCCGGAGTAAACATGAGTAACGGTATTAAAACAACATAAATGAACTCAAAATAAGGATTCGATGGTTTTTCAGGAAATTTCAGATCGATTGGCGCGTATCCCGGAAGTCGCGCGGTTCTTATATTACGCGCATACTGTTCGAACCGCTCGAGTGGTTCTTTCAATTGCAGCATCAGTACGGTTGCTTTGAGATCGGTTTTCGGGAGGTATATATGGATATCGATGAGATCACTCCCCTCAATCGTGGTATTTGGGACGAGAAGGATGCCGTCGATCTCGCTTCTGTAAAAATCGCTGCCAGCTGTGGAATAATCTGGATATGCTACCGGGGACAGCCTGCCTGCTTCGATCAGGCGGTACAGCAGGGTTTCATTGACCGATCGTTTTGGGCTTATATCGGTGGTGTATCTGGCGTAACCGGCGTAGTTAGAGCCGTTTGCGCCGGTGCTGCTGTTCAGCACGATCTCTGATCGGTGCGCAAGCCCGAGGTTTGCGCTTTTCATCTCAGACTCGGAGAGAGAGCCCGGATCATAGAAGGATGTCAGCCCGACCACGAGGAAGGAAGAGAATAGCGCGATGAACAACTGGATAAAGATGGTGAGAACCAGTGTTTTCTCGCTAAAAAGACCTTTCAGATCTTTTTTTGCAATCGAAAGGATATTATGCAAAGATAACCTCCCGAAGCAGGAAAAAATTGTATGCGACATGCACAGCGGTTGCCGCAAGCAAACACACGGAATAACGCTGGTATCTAAGCCCGATTGCGACGATTGCCACACAACCGATGTGCAGTAGCAGCGGATAAACAAGGAGCGAGCCCATAGAAAGGACCGTGCCAAAGACTGAGTCCGCAATCGAGGCTACGGTGACGAGCATCATCAGCTTCTCCCCGACAAAGAAGCCCGAACCCGCGAGTATTGCCAGGATGATCGCTTGTTTTCCGGTATATCCCTTCAAGGAGAGCGTATAAACCCCGGCAGACTTGAGCACCTCTTCGATCAGCGCGGAGATGCAAATCATCGCGATGATCGAGTAAGGGAGCGGGATATTAAATAATAGCACAATCGACATTAATTCAAACATATAAGCGAACGGGATGAAAATAAGGGTCAGCAGAAACAGATACGATCGCTTGCGCAGGAACAGTTCGATACAGTCGATAATCTTCTTTTTCACGGTTTTTTGGGTGAACAGATCTTCTTCCCTGAATATGAGCGTAGCAAACCCAAATGTTGCGATTGAAACGCAGTAAAACGGAACCGTTGAGAACAGATACTCGCTTAAGCATATCTCTGTTCCGGTCAGGATCTTTACAACCAGTGTCATCGGGGATATCAGAGCAATCGCATGAATATGCGCAAACATCGCCGGAAAGAAGAGATAACCTGATACAATCGTTGAAAAGAATACGCTGACAAACGTCAGTTCCTTGAAGCTTCTTGCAAGTATCGAAGAGAGGAGCGAGAATGATAAAAACAGCGAAACGACAGGGATCATGACCGCGACGATCACGAGGCTGTTTTTCACGATTTCAGGTATCGAGGTGGATCCAAGTGTGTATTTGAGGTACATAGCCAGCACAAACATGATTCCGATGGTGGTGATCAGGTATGGAAGCGTCTTGCCCGCGACGATCTCGCGCCTTGTTAGCGGCGATACCAGCAGGAACTCGCCGCTACGGTTGGTACGTTCGTTCATGATGCTCGCAGAATAGAACTGGGCGACAAAATACATCGGAAACATGAATATGAACGCAAAGATGACCGAAGTGAACGGGATCGGAGGCTCGATGTTCGACGGCGTTGCAACGGTCTGTTTCTCAAGGAAATTTCGTTTTGCCATCTGCCTGAACTCTTGCATGTCAGCCGGCGGTGCAAGGGTGCCTGCGTCCGTTTCATCGGGATATATAGCCCCGGATCGCTCAAGTTCCATGATGATCGCATCTTCTCCGGATACATACGCCTGCGAACCCCCCGCCGTACCTGCCGCCCCATGTCCTGCGCCTTCGCTACCGGCTACGCCGCCATCTTCGTCCGAGTCCGACTCTGAGCCTGACTGCGCGGATGCAAGCATCTGAAAGCTCTGCTCACGCTCAAGATGATGAATCGTGATCCAGACCGGAAAAGAATTGTTCAGGTCAGGATACGACGAAAGCGTGATCTCCCGATACAGTTTCATCGTACTCTTCAGGGCATCCAGAGCTGCTATCGATTTTTCAGTGCCATGGACCGACACATTTCCACCGATAATCAAAATATCGGCATCTTTGTTCAGATACGCATCTCTGGCATCATCTGATCCCCGCAGCAGGATGTTGAACCGGTCGTCGCACTCAAGAATCTGTGCCAGACCTGCGTCATCAAGCGAGATTACGTACAAGCCGCTACCCATGTAGCTCTGCGATGCAAACGACGCGATCACCGCTATCGCAACGACGAAACCGCCCGCCGCGATCACCGATCTGGTGCTCAGATCGAGTCTCGAGCGCAATAACTCCCACTTCGCAATCGTAAATACCCCCACCATCATGTTTATGTCGGTATCCATCGTATTAATCTCTATCCATGGGCGACGTGGCTATCAGTGTGAAAGGTGTGTGCAAATACTACGATGACTTCTTAGCGGTGGCGGGCATCGATCTCGAGATCCATGAGGGCGAGATATTCGGAATCGTCGGACCAAACGGCGCAGGAAAGACCACGCTCCTCAAGATGATCAGCGGGCTTGTTTCACAGAGCAGCGGGGAAATAAACATTCTTGGATACGATTTTGCGACAAACGAAGTTGAAATCAAGAAAAGGATCGGATTTCTCCCGGAAGACTCTCCCCTCTATGAGAACATGCGTGTCATGGATTATCTGATCTTCTTTTCCGAGATATTCGATGTAAAGAAGGATACCGCAACCAGCCGCATCCGGGAATTGTTGGCTGCGCTTGATCTCCATCCGAACAGGAAAAAGATCGGTGAGCTCTCGAAAGGGATGAAAAGAAAGGTCGCCATCGCCAGATCCCTGATTAATGACCCTGAACTTCTCATCTATGATGAGCCGACCTCAGGACTTGACCCGATGACCTCAAAGTACATCGTGGACTTTATCAGGGAACTAAAAGGGCAGGGAAAAACGATTGTGTTCAGTGCACATAACTTATATCAGGTTGAATCGATTTGTGACCGGATATTAATCATGAACAACGGAAAAAAGATCGTAAATGACTTTACCAGAGATATCATCCGCAGATACGGGCGCACTGAGTATCAGATCGAGTTCAGGATCAATGACGCCAGTGGGCTTCATTTTGAGGGGCTGGAGCGGTGCGATGAGCATTATCTAGTCAGAACATCAAGTATCGACGATATCAACCGCATCACAAGAAAGATCATCGAGAATGACGGGGATATCGTTGAGGTACGGACGCCTGAGACTCCGCTCGAAGAAATTTTCCTTGAACTGGTAGGGGACTAAAGGCGGCGGCAAAGCCCCTGAAACCGCATCTTAATTAAGAGATCAGTGACAAAGGTTGAGGCAACATGCCGCAGACACCACCCATCGCAGAAAAACTCGCAGAAAGCCAGAAATCGATCAGCATAGCAGAGTTCTTTGAAAAAAACAAGCAGATGCTCGGGTTTGATTCGCTGCAGCGGTCACTGATCACCACGATCAAGGAAGCGGTGGATAATGCGCTTGATGCGTGTGAGGAAGCAGAAATCCTCCCTGATCTCTTCATCGAGATAAAACAATCCCCGTCTGGCTCAAGCTCGAACCTTGTTGTGATCGTCGAGGACAACGGTCCGGGCATTGTCAGGGACCAGATTCCGAAAGTCTTTGCAAAATTGCTGTATGGCTCCCGCTTTCACACCATCAAACAATCCAGAGGGCAGCAAGGTATCGGGATCAGCGCTTCGGTGTTGTACGGGCAGCTCAGTACCGGAAAACCGGCAAAAATCATCTCGAAGATCGATCCCGGCGAGCCAGCGCATTACTGCGAGTTGATCATCAATACAAGCAGAAATGATCCGGAGATTCTTGAAGAAAGGATCGTTGACTGGGATCCCCCGCACGGCACAAGAATCGAACTCGAACTCGCCGGGGCTTATGTAAAAGGAAGGCGCCAGTCTGTGCTCGAATACCTGCGAAACACCGCAATCGTGAACCCGCACGCAAGAATCACGCTGGTAGATCCTGATGGTGAGTATACCACATTCAACAGAGCGACCGATCTGCTCCCGGAGCAACCAAAGGAGATCAAACCTCATCCAGCCGGTATAGAACTTGGCACGCTTGCAAAGATGCTGAGATATACCGACAAACATCGATTGTCTGCGTTTTTGAAGGATTCCTTCTCAAGGATCGGAGCAGTGACTGCCGAAGAGATATGTACGCACGCAAAACTGAAGCCCGCAGCCGATCCGAGAAAACTCACGCATGATGATGTTGAACGGCTGCTTAAGGCATTTAGAGCCGTAAAGATCGGATCTCCTCCAACCGATTGCCTATCTCCGATTTCGGAGGATCTTATTCACAAGGGAGTTGAAAAAGAATACACCATCGACTTTATATCGACGGTAAAACGATCGCCTGCCGTGTACGCGGGAAGTCCGTTCCTTATCGAGGTTGCAATCGCTTATGGTGGCGATCTTCCTGCTGACGGCAAGGTAGAGATCCTCAGGTTCGCAAACCGGGTGCCTCTTCTGTACCAGCAGGGCGCATGTGCGATCACGCACGCCATCGAGCGCGTAAACTGGAAATATTACGGATTGTCGCAACCGGGTGGGTTCCCTGCCGGACCGTGTACGATTCTGGTGCATGTTGCGTCAACCAACGTGCCATTCACATCCGAATCGAAGAATGCGATCGCTGACGTCCCTGAAATTCTGGATGAGGTCGAAAACGGGGTGCGGGCGGTCGCGAGCAAGATGCGGAAGTATCTTGGAAGGCGGGACACACTTTCAAAGCGCAAAGAGAAGGAGAATCTCATTCGGAGAGTGATTCCAAGGCTTGCAATCAAAGTTTCCGATATCCTTGACAGGGAGCCACCCAATATCAATCCTGTCGTTGCAAAGATCATGGGAAATCTCCTTGTGTACCGTTTGATCAGAAGGACCGAGGATGGATTTGATGTCGAGATACGGATCAAGAATCATACAGGGACTGCACATTCGTTTAAACTGCATGATTTTATTCCCTATGAGATCGAAAGCGCAAAACCGTTACCACACAAGGCGGCAGTCGGGGACCGGTTCGATTATCTCTGGGAAGTGTCTCTCCGCTCAGGAGAGGGCGTGTATCTACGATATACCATCAATGGTGGCGATAGTAACAATAACAGCGACGAAGAGAATATCACACTTCCGGAACCCGTGGTTGAGGGCGTGTCTGCCGAACTGGTCACCGGCGCCAGGGCGATTGCGTAGGTTGGCAGCCTCTGTTTTGTCCGGGCGGCACAGTACGCGATTGCTCAGGCTCAGGTGTCTGACCAAACCGCCCGCCAGCGCGCCACCACATAAGTACGGGGCGCTTCACCGCACCCATCACCCCAGCACATCACCCAGGTGCGCCCGCAAACCTGATCAGCGCTTCCGCCTCCATCTGGTGCAGAGTCGCAGGGACGATCAGCACATGCATGGGCGCACCAAAATCGGATGCGGCAAGGCGTATGAGGCGGTCACACTTCACCATGACATCAGGAGATCCTGCCCGCGCAATTCCGACGCCAAGCGCATCCTCGAGAGCCTTCGACTCATCGACTCGCATCAACAACCGGGCAGCGTATGGAATCGTCATGAAGCCCTGTTCCGGATCGATATCAAGGAATAACAATGTGTGAAGATCGTTATCGCGGTTTTGCAGGATGACATTGTACGGCGTCTCCGAAATTACGGTCTTCGACCTGCTATGATATGGAAAAGGGATGGTTGCCGATTTTCCAAACCGGTAGTTTTGCAAGCCCGTAAGACCCGCTACCGCAGATGCAATCGATGAACCATGTACAATCGCGGTCTTAATTCCGAGATCGGATGCGCGCAGACGGAGATCGACGTGCGTTGTCGATACCATCGGATCTCCACCGGTAAGGAGCACCACATCCTCCTTGATCGCATGGTGCAGCCACGCCGGGTCTACCTCGATCTCGTTTCGCGAAAGCACTGTTACCTTCTTTTGGTAGAGCGATTCCATGCGTTCGATGGTTGTTCCCATCATTTTCGAGGTGTAAAACTCAGCAAAGACCATATCCGCGTCTCTTATTGCCCTGACGCCTTTTAACGTAACATCCTCTTCATCGTAGAGTCCAAGACCGACAAACGTGAGCATGAGGTTGATTCTGGCATCAGTTTATTTAAGGTACACCACAAAAGCCGGAATTATGGAGATCCACATCAGATCAAGACACTACCTGCGAAGCAACAATGTGAAGAAAATCTTAAAAGAACTTGAAAAGATGTTCGATCCGTTGGACATCGATGCAGCGTTCAAAGGAAAACGATTTGAACTGCTCAAAACAGGTCCTTATGACATCATACTGGTCGATGATGAACCGATGATCTTCATGCCGGATGGTGAACCGTTTCTCACCGTGAAAGGCGCGCTTTCGACCAAACCGAAGCGGCGGGTCGTTATGGTGGACGCTGGCGCCACCAAATTCGTGGTAAACGGCGCTGATGTGATGCGCCCGGGGATCGTACAGGCGGATCCTGATATCGAGGCTGGCGATCTCGTGATCGTTGTCGAGGAGTTGCACAAAAAAGCGCTTGCAATCGGACGTGCGCTCGTTTCAGGAGATGACATGCCCGGCGAATCAGGCAAGGCGGTCAAGTCCATCCACTATGTCGGGGATACACTGTGGAATATCGTGTGATGTTATGATTTCCAAAAAGTTTATTAACGAGTAAGAATTATGTATAGATGACACGCACCGTGTCACATAGTCAAAGGTGAGTAAATGCCTCCATTTGCCTTTGATATTTGAATCGCGATGGGGTGAAAGGTTCCTCCTCAAACACCCCTCTCGCGTGTGGGCTGGTGGGAGGGGCGTGGGGTTTATTATTATCATGTAGCGGTCCCTGCGCTACCCGCGTGCATGACGGCAGTCATTCCAAAACGTAAAACGCGGGGCAGACTACCAAAAAACGATTGGCTCACTCTTAGCGGTTCCCGGATCACGACTTTACAGCCGCGCAGATCTCATCTGCTATCTGCTCAATGCTGCCACTTCCATCGACTGTCACAAGCGTTCCCATATTTCCGTAATAATCGATCAGGGGCTGCGTCTGTTTTTTATACACAGAAAGGCGATTTTTAATCGATTCTTCCCGATCATCGTCGCGGTGATACAGTCTCTTGCCACACCGGTCGCATACGCCCTCGTTTTCCGGCGGGTTGAATATCAGGTGGTATGTTGCCCCGCATTCACATACACGCCGCGCTGACAGGCGAGTGATCAACTCGGCGTCCGGCACCTCGATATTGAGCACGATATCCAGTCCCCGGTCAAGCCCCCTAAGTATGTCTGCAAGCGCATCAGCCTGCGGAATCGTTCGCGGGTAGCCGTCAAGGATGAAAGCCCTGGCACAGTCCGCTTGGGAGAGCCTATCCCGGATTATCTCGATCAGCACCGAATCAGGGACGAGTTCGCCCCTGTTCATGTATTCTGCGGCGCGGTTTCCAAGTTCCGTGCCTACCGATCTCCGCAGGATGTCGCCGGTAGAGATGTGGGGGGCGTTAAGTTTTCCAGACAGCAGTGCTGCCTGCGTTCCTTTTCCGGAACCTGGAGGTCCGAGGAGTATGATGTTCATCAGACCCTCGTCTCATGTCCCGCCGAAGAACGAGCGCATCATCGGGTGCATCTCCATCAACTGCTCTGATGCAAGATCCTCGTACAGTCGGTACACGATGCTCACGGTCAGCAGAAGCCCTGTGCCGCCAGCCTGACCGACCGTCCCGAGCAGCGATGCAAAGAGCGTGAGCGCGCCGATAAACGCCCCACCAATGATCGTGACCTTCGGGATATACCGCTCCATGACTCGCTCGATGCTCTGCGGGCTCCGCCTGAACCCTGGAATCTGCATCCCGGACTTGTGTATATTCTGCGCGACGCTCTTTGCACCCATGCCTGTCGTCTCGATCCAGAAGAGAGCAAAGATGATGCCACCTCCGATCAGCATTCCTGCGTCACAGAAGACGCGGAGCGCGATCTGCCAGACATCGATCGTGATCCCCATACTTGCGTATTCTGTCACCACAAGCGAGGGGATCCAGTCGTATGGACTGTTAATCGGTGAAATATAGTACATTAAACCGCCAAGCGGCGTGGTTCCGGTGCTTCCACCAAACTCGCCGAGTATCGTGATTCCTTTGTTGGACAGGAGCATTCCGATCATCTGTATGTTTGCCTGTAGTGCCCTGACAAGAATCATCGGAAGCACGCTTGCATAGATCAATTTCACCGGGAACCTGCCTCTTGCGCCGCGAACTGCGCTGTGAGCCAGTGGAATCTCGATTCGAGTACTCTCCGCAAACACAACGACCAAAAATATGGCAATGGTACTGACCAGTGCAAGGAGTCCTGTGACAAGCAGGATGTCAATGGTATTCGTTGGTAGCCATCCGACCTGAATCATAGATACCCATTTCGGAATCAGACCGACCGGCAGTGAACCCACCCCCGATTCCGGTATCCAGCTGAAGAGACCTGTGAAGATCTGCTGGGATACGCCCGCGACGATGAAAAGTCCAACGCCGGACCCGATGCCCCACTTGGATATGACCTCGTCCATGAAGAGAATCAGCACGCCGCCGATACATATCTGGATGAGTAGGAGAAGCATGATGGTACCAAGGCTGACACCAAACGCACTGGCAACCTCGGTAGACGGCTCGATATATCCGCCCATTACCTGCGGAAGCGCCGTGAACAGGATCATTGCAAAGACCAGCATCTTTTGCGCGCCCTGGAAGATCGACTGATCACGAGGATCGGACATATCAAGATTGATGACCTTCGCACCGACCAGCAGTTGCAGAATGATCGATCCGGTAACGATCGGACCGATACCAAGCAACATCAGTGTTCCACCCTGTCCTGCAAGGAAGGCACGATACATCGCAAACAGGTCGGTAGACTCAGGTGACATGCCAAAGAGAGGTACGTTCGAAAGCGCGAGATACAGTATAAGGACGCCAATAGTCCACAGGAGCTTCTTCTTGAGGTGTACATGCCCCTCCGGACTTGCAACGGCTGGAAGTCTGGCAAGAATCGGCTCAACCGCTTCTTTAAAACTCATTAAAACACCATCTGCATGATCATTCAGAAGGTATGACTGCTGTACCGCCTGCGTTCTCAATCTTTGTGATCGCAGTGGCGGAAAACGCCGGTGCAGTGATCGTCATGGACTGATTCACCCTGCCAGTACCAAGGATCTTGTTGATGCCAAGTCTGCCGGCATCGATGTGTACCACACTATCCTTCTGCTCGGCTGCCCCCGTGCGCAGCAATTCAGGCACCATGCCATCGAGTTCACCTATATTAACGGCGTTCATACCGGAAATAACTTTTTGCGGTCGTGTGAACCCGTGTTTTCCATAAGCATACCCACGCAGAAACGCCCGTACGGCATGATGTTTGCATGCGCCGCATTTACCGCGTCCTCCGCGATTACCTGCACCCCGTCTGTTCTTATGCGTACCTCCGCCACAGGTGCGCGATCCTCGAAATTTCTTTGCGTTCATCCGTATGTAGCCTCTATGATTTTTTTAGATTTCGCATTTTGCAATTGCTCATGTTCATAACGGATTCCTACGGATATAAAGGTTATTATACCAGTTGATCAGCGATTGACCATGCATGGTACGATCATGCACGACACAGCGGAAAAACAAGCATACCTTAAATATAAAGAGATATAAGTAGTAGACACCAACATCGGAGGGATGGAAATGGCAAGAATATTCGCAAAAAATCTGTCGAAGAAAAATGTCATGAGCAGCGATGGGTCTGTGATCGGGGTGCTGTACAACATTGTGATGGATGTCCGAACCGGGAAATTGGTCAATCTTGTGGTGAAACCTGATATGTCAGTGGACAAAGCCAGGTACCAGATGGAAGGAAATTACATATTGATCGGCTTTAGCGCTGTTCGTGCAGTCAGGGATTTCATTGTTGTTGACAAGAAAGAAGCGATGGCATAACGCCGGTATAACGCTACTAAATGTCTGCAAATACACAGTATTCGTATGTATCTCCTGAAGAGTCGTATGCAGAGACTCTACGGACAGTTAAAAAACTGATGCTGATAACTTATGCGGTTCTTACGGCATCGTTCGTCATACTCGGCATCATTGCCGTTTTGCTGGTCTTCAGATTGTATAGCGAGGGCGTGTTCATCGTCTGCAATTTTATCGACTCCATGAGCTGGTGGATCGCGGTGCTGATATTCGCACCGATCACAGGATATGCGGTGACTTATGCAGTCGCCCCCCGCATTATACAGAAGGCGCTGTATGCCGATATCCAGCTTCGAGAGGAGTCGCTTGGTGTGCGCAACCAGATGATGCTGCTCGAAGAGCACGTCGATACGCTTGTCTCGGTCGTGGACAAAATTCATGTTGCGGCTGACGAGTGCAATGAATCTGCGCGCGAGTGCAGCGTCTCTGCAAACGAGAGCAGAACAGCGACCGGCAGGCTGGAGGATGAGATTCGCGGGCTTAAGAAGGCGACTGGTAGGGCGTATGAGGTCGTCGGATTGTTCGATGAAGCTATCGACCTGTTCAGCAAGAAAACCGCAGAGTTGAACGATGATATGGAGTCGCTTGAGAAAACTCTCGATGATCTGGCAAATAACCGGGCACAGGTGCTCGAAGAGTCGCTGCAACCGATGAAGAACAGTCTCCTTGCGTTAAGAAAGGAGAACGTGCAGATGCACAGAGCCTCGGTTGAACGGATCAAATCGATAGAAGATGCGGACGAGGACCTGCACGAGTTCCTGCTCGAAATGATACGCGGTGTCTCGTCAGCTTATCGCAGCCACGAGGACAAGAAGCGGGTGAGTTGATCATTTTATGTAATGATCAGGTGGATGTGCAACAGCGCGAAGAACATGAAAACAAGGGGACATGTCCCTGTGGCGGCAATGTCCACATGTTCACGTTCAGATTAGCCATTACAATATAATAGAGAAGTTGGAACTGCCTATTTACGTAAAATGGGCAGAGTTATGGCTCAAATTGTGGCGGTGTGAAGTATACCCCCAGTCACCAACTATTGCTCGCAATCGGCAGATCCCCTGGTGAACTCGTATATCGAAGTCTGCCTCGTATCCGTCTTCCGGAGATTTGACAACCGTACCCCGATCAGCCGGATCTTCTTTTCCCCGATGAACTCACCCACGAGTTCCTTTGAGATGTTCTTGACCAGTTGCAGGTCAGAACCCGGGAACCCGATGCTCCTTGCCCGTGTGTGCGTATCAAAGTCCTCGAACCTGACTTTTACCGAGACTGTCCTGAACTTATGTCCGGTCTTGAGCAGGGCTCTATGCGTCCTATCGGCGAGCGCATCGATGGAACCATAAATAACCCCCTGATCAGCTGTGTCTTCATCAAATGTCAACTCCCTGCCTACGGATTTGACCGTGGGCGCTTCTTTCACCTCGCGTTTATCGATCCCATGAGCAAGATCATGCATCTGGTACCCCCACTTCCCGAAACTCGATACAAGTTTTTTGACATCATGCATACGGAGGTTGCGTATCGTCTCGATCCCCATGCCCTCAAGCGTTTTTCCAGTCTTTTTTCCGATTCCGGGAATTTTTGTAACCGGCATCGGGTCAAGGAACTCCTGCACCTCACCATGCGTAACAACGGTAAGCCCGTCCGGCTTCTCTACATCAGACGCAATCTTTGCCACGAGTTTATTCGGACCGATCCCGATGGAACACGTGAGTTTCTCCTTTTCGAGGACCTCTTCTTTGACGCTACGGGCGATCAGGGTCACGTCCGCAGAATCATCCGTTTTTATCTCAAGAAATGCCTCGTCGATACTGACCTTCTGGAATTTATCCGCGTAAGCATAACTCCGGAGAATCTTCATGATCCGCCCTGAAACCGTCTGGTACAGAGCCATTGCAACCGGCAGAAACTTTGCATCCGGGCAGAGCCGGTACGCTTTTGATATCGGCATTCCCGAATGAATCCCGTACTCTCTGGCTTCGTAGGAACATGTGCTGACGACACCTCTCCCGGTTCCCTCTTTAGGGTCAGCACCAACCACCACGGAAAGCCCCACAAGTTCAGGATGCTCGACCATCTCGATTGATGAGAAGAAGCCATCCATATCCACAAGAAGAATCGTCCGGGTCCCGTAACTTGAGTCAGGTGGTTTATCAGTTCTCTTCGGAATCGCGCAGTTCCTCGCCATCTACGATCATGTTGAGCATGAAGTACTTCTCGACGTACCGGGTCAGTTCCTCATCCGAGATGCATGAAACCCGCTCTTCCGCATCGTAGATCCGCTGAATCTCCTTTTGAATTCCCGTGATTCTCGAGTCACCTTTTTCGATGCTGACTTTCAGTTGCATCAGTTCGCACAACGCCTCCTCAACCTTATGCCGGATCACTTCCCTGCCGGATGAGTCCCCGATCAGCAACTGTCGCTCTGCTCCGATGATTTCGGGGGGATACGGCTCATAAGTGAACGGATTTCTGATTACGCCCGCTGTGTGTATCCCGCTTTCGTGAACAAATACGTTCCTGCCGACGATCGACTTGTTTCTCGGTATCCTGATCCCGATGTGGTGTTCCATATACTCTGCAAAGCGTGCCATGCAGGAGAGATCGTATTTTTCAAAACCTTCGACCCTTCTTACGAGGAATAACAGGATCTTTTCAAGTTCCGTGTTTCCTGATCGCTCCCCGATCCCGAGGAACGTCAGACTTGACCAGTTTGCCCCGTACCAGTATCCTGCAATGGCTGATGAAACACTCATCCCGAAATCGTCGTGGATGTGCGTCTCTATGTTCTTTGCGCCAAGTTCCTTGAGACTGGTCACGATCTTCGGGATGCTATATGGCGCACACATATCTGCAAACGGTACGGCAAAGCCAAGCGTGTCGCATATCCTGATGGTACACGCGGGATCGATCTCAAGAATCTCCTTAGCCAGCGGGTACACAAAACCATGCAGATCGGCGCGGGTCATATCCTCGAGGTGTGCACGGGTGCGCAGCCCGTGATCGACCGCATACTGTATGGCATCCAGATATCGTTCGCGAGCTTCCTCCCGGCTGCCAAGCTGCATCTTATCAAAGATGTGCGAATCAGAGACCGACATCAGTATCCCGGTTTCATTGATTCCGTTAACATCGAGCACAAAGTCGATGTCCGCGGGGAGTGCACGCGCCCATCCCGTGATCTCAGGGTATTCGTAACCGAGATCCTGCATATCTGCAATGGGGTCGCGATCTCGCTCATGGTACACGAATGTCTCCAGCTTCTCAACCCCGATCTCATGCAGGAATTCATAGATCTTGAGCCGGTGCTTGCGCTTGATCACAACGCCGGGCATCTGCGAGCCGTCCCGGATCGTGCTGTCGCTAATAAACACCTCGCGCCCCTCGGGCAGCACGATCTTTGGCAGATCGTCATAAGTTTTGTATATTGTATTTTCCATAAACGCCAGTCGCAATACCAGTCATTTATCGCGTGATTAACATCTCAGCGGTGTCTGGTTTGTATACCCAGTCTGCCGGAAGCACGCCTGTTTTGCGATAATATTTTACAAGCCGCCTGATCTTGGATTCGGTCAGTTGCAGCGCACGTTTGTTATGAATGTCCCTTTTGTTCTCACCAAGATGTGTGCGTAGTCTGAGCGCTTTGACGATGAGGTTGCGCATACCCTCCGGGAAATTTGGTGCCAGACCATGATCCCTGATCGTATGCATGATCTTTTTATTTGTGACCAGTTTGGCATCAGGTATGCCGTACTGATCCCGCAGGACCATTCCGATCTCGCTTGAGGACTTGTCCGCTTTCCATAACCGGACGATGTGCCCTTCGAGTTCTTCTGCATCAATCTCAACCCACGACGGTGTCTCCGTCCGGTTTGGTCTGGTCGATCCTGATTTTCCTTTTCTGCGTGAATACATTCGTGCCATATTGCCCTATATGTTGGAACGAACTGATTTAAGTGTTTCCTAAACCGGAGTTCCGGGACAATATCATTCGACCGACGACAAATATCTGGCAGGACATGTATGTGCCGTCACAATGGCACGGCTGCCCGGGACCCGGGATAGTTCTGATGCAAGCGGCGGTGGGGGTATACCATAAAAAACGATTTTTTCACAACGATTTTTTCACAAAAAATCGAGTAAAAACTGCCCTCCGGGTCGGAAGCCAGTTTTTGATCAAACTTTTGTGAAAAGTTTGGTGAAAAGTTTGCGAGTAAGAAATGCCCTCCCAGGTCGGAGACCAGTTTTTGATCAAACTTTTGTGAAAAGTTTGGTGAAAAGTTTGCGAGTAAGAAATGCCCTTCAGTGGTGTATGGGCATCAGTCGCTCTTGCGTTCACGGTCAGATTAACCACCACAAAAAATGTATGTGTTTAGCTGAGGCGAAAAACCACGAGATTGACACAAGAAGATGGTAGTACGTACAAGATATTGGTGATATGTTTGCATTTTACTGATTCCGATGGATTCTGTGGTTTTCAATCTTTGCGCCCTTGCGTCACCCTCGTCTTTCTCGTTCTCGTTCGCCAGTTTAACGCAAAGGTAGGGGGGATGCCTGCGATTTTTTGCATACGCGAGGGGGGGTTTATAATATATATACCATGAAAAAAAATCGGGGAACTAAAGCGCTTCAGCAACTCCTGATCCCCATGCTTCGGCATCTCCGAATGCAGGTTCGACGTCTCCATCGACCTTGAAACTCTCAGCAACAATCTCGGCGCCGCATTTCTTGAGCGCATCCTCGAGAATATCCACTGCATTGCAGAACGTGTCCGGATAATCCTCGCTATCACCCGGACCAAAGACCGCTGCCTTCTTGCCATCCAGGGATACGCCGTCCATCTCATCGTGGAAATCGATGAAATCGTCCTGCAACTCACCATTGCCCCATGTGGAGCAGCCGAATATGACCGCGTCGTAATCGGCGAGTTCACCGGCGCTCGCATCTAATACATTCTTCACCGTGACATCCGCGCCCGCCTGTTTGAGACCGGCTGCCACATGCTCGGAGAGCGCTTCTGTGTTTCCTGTGGTCGAACCATATACCAGAACTACCTTTGCCATTGTTATTCCTTCCTGTGTTTCGGACGTTTTGACTGGAACTTCGAGATACGTATGCTAATTAGGTAAATAAATAACAAACCCTAACAAAAGTAGGGAAAATGCAAAATCCTAACTTTATTCGGTTTTTTAACCAAAACCGAACTTTGATAGGGCAAGGTTATTGATTACCTAATACGTCATGTCTCGGTAGAGGTTTCACCGTCGATAAACATCCTGACGCGGTGTACCGGGACATAACAGAGGAGGAATCAAATGACAAGAAACTATATGCAAGACGTGCGTTCATTCGCACCGATACCGCTGCTGGTTGCAGTCCTGTTCATGGCGCTCTTAATCGTGCCGCTATCAGCAACCGCACAACCGGAAGAGAACAGGATAATATTCGTTCTCGGAACAGACGAGAACAAGGACTCGCTCTATAATGCGTCAGCAAGTACCACGCTCGAAGTTGAGATATACAATGCGTCAGTCGCCATGTCAAAGGACTTTAGCAATGAGAGCGTTGTATTCCTGGCTTCCCTTGATAACGAGACCGTTTCGAGCATAAATCAGACGATGAACAGAAGCGCTCACGTCTTTGCGTACAATTTAAGCTCGGAGATCGACATCGGAAACGTTGTGGATGTAAACATCACCAATTACTGGGAGGCTGGCGGCGATGTGAGGATGTTGCATCTGATAACATACCTTGGCGCGAAGTTCTACGACTTGCAGACGGTGGATGTCCTGTTCATACTTCAGGAGGGTACGATCCACCGTTACTACCTCGAGGAGGTGATGAAGGAGTATACCCTTGCGAACACAACGATAAGCCTCACGATTTACAACCGTGATCAGGCAGCAGAGAACAATCTCACATCCTTTGACATAATCGCATTGTACCACGTCACATACCTCCCATCGGTTCAGACAAAGCTTGATGAGGCGGACAATACGAGCAAGACGATATGGCTTTCCAAATCTACCTCTTTGTGGGATGTGAATGTGCCGCAGAGCACAGGAAAGCACGCGTATGATAAATACTGGACACCCAGCGGGATTGAGAACCACCGCCGCATCCTCACCTACCTGGCAGTTACGTTGCTGGACGCTGATGAAGAGATAAAACCCGGAATAAACCTTCCTCGCAGCGGAATATTCCATCCTGATTATAAATCGGAGTTCCAGCCCTGCAAGGATTGTCTATTCCAGAATCTATCCTCTTACATGGAATGGTACACCGACACCGGAAAGTATCACCCGGAGAATCCAACGGTCGGTCTCACGCTATCAGGTTATTACTATGCCAACGGATACTATCTTGATGATTGGATCGCAATTGTAAGGGAGTTTGAGAATAGAAGCGTAAACGTGATCCCGATCCTCGATGGAACCGATATCAGAGAGTTTTTCTTCGATGAGACCGAGAACGCCACGGTTGATATCGTCCTCTCATATATGGGGACATTCCATGGCAGCAAGGCATTCAACCTGAGCAGCATCAGCGAGAGAAAAGAGGTGATCGCACGACTTGGCGTGCCATGGCTAAATTGTATAACAACGGGACAGACACCTGTTGAGTGGGCAAACTCGACGATCGGGATTCCTACCTCGTACATAGGCTGGGCGGTCGCGCTTCAGGAACTCGAGGGTTTGATTGAGCCAATCGTCATAGGGGGAAGCGTTCTTGACGAGATAACAAACTCAAACATGAAGATTCCAATTCCCGGAAGGGCGAGTTACGTCGTGAACAGGACGCTGATGTGGACCGATCTCAAGTACATGAACAACAGCGAGAAGAGGATTGCGCTCATCTATTACTCGTATCCGCCAGGAAAGTCCGAGATCGGTGCGAGTTACATGGACGTGCCGAGAACACTTGAGGTGCTCTTGAATGAGATGGACGGTGCTGGCTACGATCTTGGGGGGAATTTCACAAGGTACAACATCAGCGACCGGAATGATACGCTGTCGAACAACGGTAGCATCGTTGCCAAACTGATCACACAGGGGCGGAATATCGGCGCATGGGCGCAGGATGATGTGGATGAACTTGCCAGATCCGGTGCTATCGTACTGGTTCCGGAAGACGACTATCTCCAATGGTTTAATGAATTTCCTGATGATATGCGAGATGTGGTGATAAAAGACTGGGGAGAGCCTCCGGGAGATCAGATGGTTTATACCGCACCAAATGGCAGCAGATACATCGTGATTCCATGCATAAAGTACGGAAACGTACTGCTTGCTCCACAGCCGTATCGGGGCTATCAGAACAGCGAAAAGCTGCTCTACCACAACTCAAGCCTGCCGCCAAACCACCAGTACATCGCCTTTTATCTGTGGTTGAAGAAGGGTTTTGATGCATCCGCACTGGTCCATATCGGAACGCACGGCACACTGGAATGGCTTCCTGGAAAACAGGTCGGGCTGGACAGCAGATCATGGTCCGAAGCACTGATACAGGACTTTCCGAATCCGTACATCTACATCGTTGACAATGTCGGTGAGGGAACGCAGGCAAAGAGGAGGAGTTATTCAGTTATCATAGACCATGCAACTCCGCCATTCATCCCTTCCGGATTGTACGGCAATTATTCGAACCTTCATCAGGCGATCCATCACTATCTGCTTGCAAAGGAGAATGGCAACGCGCCTCTCATGAGTGGATACAAGAACACGAGCATCGGGATCATAAAAGATACGCACATCGATGAAGACCTCGGGATAAACATCTCTTATGATGTGAGTTTTGATGATTTTGAAGCTATGGTCGTCGCGGGACCGGTGCATGACTATCTGCATGAGATGATGTACACGAATATGCCTTATGGTCTCCGGATATTTGCAAATCCCATACCTGACGAGAGCGCGGTTGCACTGGTGCGTGGGATGCTGGGTGATGAATATATACAGGACATACATGCGGTGAATGCCTCCTGCGATTCTCATGATGTCGAGGAGTTCAACAAGACCGAGTCATACCGACTTCTTTATCGCGTGCTGGTCGATGGTGTGAATATTACAGATGCCCAGAACGAGATTCTTGGGAATTCATCCGCAGACGTCTCCGCGGATCTGGCGATTGCAAGGGAATATTACCAGAACATCCTCGCATCCTCTCCAAACGAGATCAAAAGTCTCCTGGACGCGCTGGACGCGAAATACATCATGCCAGCGGTCGGCGGGGATGTCTTAAGGACGCCTGATGTTCTGCCGACAGGGAGAAATTTCTATTCGTTCGATCCAAGAACAATTCCAACAGAGGAGGCTTATGCGATCGGGAGAGAGACGATGGACGCGCTTCTTGTGGATTACTATGAGAGAAACGGCGAATTCCCTGAAAAGGTCGCATTCGTCCTCTGGGGAATAGAGACGATGCGCAATCACGGTATTCCTCACGCCCAGATGCTCTATCTCATGGGCGTTGAACCAATATGGAAGGCTGATGGCAAGATCCTCTATTACAGCAAGCCAAAAGTAGAGAATCTGAAAATAATCGACACATCCAATCTGACGATACAGTTGACCGATGGAACAGTGATCACGCGTCCGAGAATTGATGTTATAGGTCACAGCTCTGGCTTGCACCGGGATCAGTTCCCATGGCAGATGAAGCTTCTTGACGATGCGGTCAGGATCGTTTCGCAGTTGAACGAGTCCGAGGATATGAACTATGTGCGGAAGCACTCCCTTGCGCTGAAGGCGTACTACATGGAACTTATGGAGTCCATGAATGTAACCGTGGACGAGGAAGAAGCCGAGAAGTTATCGATGTCACGACTATTCGGACCGCCTGAGGGCGATTACGGCGTAAGAATTGCAGATGCAACATGGGCAAGCGATACATGGGAGAATACGGACCGGATTGCGGATCAATTCATCGAACGCTCAGGAAATGTGTATATTGATGGAGAAATGTATACAAGCCCCCTTATTTCAGGCGTAGAGGTCTTCAAAGCAGCCATAAAGGATACTGATATCTCAGTATTCATAAGAAGCAGCAATCTCTACGGCGTTCTGGACGGTGATGATCCGTTCCAGTACTTCGGAGGATTGAGTCTGGCGATTGCCCGGGTAAGTGATGGTGAACGTCCTGAGATGTGGATAACGAATGCAAGGAATATCGGCAATCCACGGATGCAAACGCTGAGCGAATTTATGAATATGGAGATGCGGACACGCATGTTAAATCCAAATTACATAAAGGGCATGATGGAGCACGGTTATGCCGGAGCCGGGAAGCTTTCAGACCATCTGGCGAACCTCTTTGGCTGGGATGTTGTGGATACGAGATTCGTTGATGCTGCCGACTGGAACGAGGTGTACGAGGTGTATATCCTGGATAAATACGATCTCGGAACCAAAGACTGGTTTGATGAGAACAGTCCATGGGCACGTCAGGAGATGATGGCAAGAATGCTCGAAGCTGCACGGAAGGATTTCTGGGAGCCATCGGATGAACTGAAAGCAGCACTTGCCGAAGAATACCAGCAATCGGTCGAGAAATATGGGCCCTGCTGCTGTATGGTCTGCTGCGGAAATCCGCTGCTTGATACGTACATGAAGGATATAACAAAGGCATATTCAGAGTCTCCTCAGAGCAGCGGGACCTATTCGGAGCATCAGAGCAGCAGTAGCGGTAACAGAGACAGCACATACCCGCCCGAGCCTTCCGAAGACGGGGCAACGAATCAGACGACAACGTCATCTTCGCGAGCAGGTGTCGGGATAACCGGAGATGTGGTGCCGGAGCCACCCGCGGAAACCAGCAAACCCAGCGATACCAGTGACGCCCCAGATACGGTTGAAGGACAGGTGATGACCGAGATGAAGACCTCTTCATCGCTGCCGATATCCGGTGCGCCGCTGATGGCAATCGTTGCGGTGGTTGCAATCCTCGGACTGATCGGTACAGGGCTATGGCTTAAACGCAAATAGCCCCCGGTTTTAGGTTTTTAGCCAAAATCCTAACAAAATTCGGTTTTTAAGTCAGAACCGAATTTTGTTAGGGCAATGTTCTTATTCACCTAACAGGCTATGACCTGAAAGATGTTTCATCGCCGACGAACACGCGTTCTGACGCGGTGCACCTGAAAACATAGGAGA
Organism: Methanobacteriota archaeon; assembly: GCA_048634345.1. GTDB lineage: Archaea > Halobacteriota > Methanosarcinia > Methanosarcinales > Methanogasteraceae > Methanogaster_D. The sequence goes on from JAIWAP010000001.1 coordinate 37,810, forward strand.
AATCAAATGGAAAGAAATAATACGGTAAATCTGCTGATTGCAGCACTGGTAATGGCGCTCTTGATCGTGCCGCTGTCAGTGGCTGCAGAATCGGGAAACATTACCGCACTTGCGAATACGACCTCTGATGAGAACGGGAACTACACATTCACAAACCTCCCCGCAGGGGATTACGTCATAAACGTGGCATACTACACGCCCGCGATGGGTGGCAAATGGTTCACAGGGCGTACGTATACCAGTGTCGGCGATGGAGAAGATCGAAGCGATGTTGAGGTATGTCTGACCTTCGGAAGCGAGGCGGATGCAAACAATATACGGAACGCAAGCATTGATTCGAGCAGCCCCTCTGGCACCTCAACGATCTCGGGGCAGACACTTGCACACAAGATGGGGGGCGAGGTTGTGGCGATGACGAACGCAACAGTTATCATAAGCAGCTACCTCAAGGGCGACCTCGATTGTGACGGTCGTCTCACGTCGATAGATGCGCTCATAGCCCTTCAGATGAGTGTTGGGTCTCGCGAATCTAACCATGTGGGCGACATGAATTTCGATGGGGCGGTCACATCGCTGGATGCGCTCATGATCTTACAGGCGGTGTAGCCACGATGAAAAAAAACACGCTAAACCGCGGCATAACACCCATACTACTGATCGCAGCACTGATCGTGGCGTTTTCGGTTGTGCCGCTGCCCGCAACCGCACAACCCGGGAACATGACCGTGCTTGCGAAAACGACCTCTGATGAGAACGGAAACTACACATTCTCCAATCTCACCACCGGAAATTACACGATCGACGTGGCATACTACACACCCGCGATGGGCGGCACATGGTTCACAGGAAGCACGAACGCCAGTTTGGGTGATTGCGAGGATCTCACAGGAACAGATGTGTGGCTCTCCTTCGGAAGTGAGGAAGATGCGATCGAGATCGTGAATGCGACAGTAAATTCGAGTGGCATGGCTGGCACTTCAACGATCTCAGGGCAGACACTTGCACACGGCATGGGCGGTGCGACGACTGTTATGACCAATGCAACTGTCGTCCTGATAAAGGTGGACGAGTCAGGAGATGACGGCTCCGCCGATGATGATGACAGTGATCTGCCATTGGCAGATGGACTTGTTCTGCCAGCACCAAACATGGCAACCGGTGCGGACGGAGCGTTCGCGTTCACCAATCTGCCTGCAGGCAACTACACGATAACTGCGCTGTCCGGAGATGCGATCGGAAATATCAGCGTGGAAATGGGCGCAGGAGCGCACATAAGCGATCTTGAGATCTGGCTGAACGATACCGCTGACGGTGCGACTGCAGACGCCACCAGAAACGCGACATACAACAATTCGGGAGGCTCGTATGGCACCGGCTCAATCTCTGGCAGGGTGTGCAACATCACCACTGGAGACTCTGCTCTTGTCACAATCACGAGCTACACCGGAGATGGGAATCTCGGAAGCGTGAATATAGAGCCAAAGATGGTGTTCATCCTCTCATCACCTGGCGACGTCTTCTTAGCCAGAAAATCGGCGGCGAGCATCGGTCTGAATATAAGCGTGTACGATAGTCACGGAGTCCCTCCGGATCTCAATCTGACGACGTATGACGTGATCTTTGCAGTGCACCTGACAACAAAATCGATCCAGGACGTGCTCGTGCCGCTGATTGAGGCTGCAAATGAGAGCGGCGTTACAGTGATCTGCACGGATCCTGACCACCTGACAAACGTCAATCTCACCGAGCACCCATACATCATGGAGTACTGGGAGAGCCGCAACGATAGGAACATGGAACGACTTTTAGTCTATCTCGGTTGCAAGTTCTGCGGTCTTTCCGGTCTTATCGAAGAGCCGATAATCACTCCCGGCGACGGAATATACCATCCCGATGCTGATCCTGATACTGGCAGAGTCTTTGAGAACTTAACCGAGTATCTCCAGTGGTACAACGAGGATGCCGGGGATCATCACGTCTACAATCCGGATAACCTGACAATAGGAATCGTATTCTGGAAGTCACGGTCCGGGACCGGTGAGATTGGTGTTGTGGACGCGCTCATCAGGGATGCAGAGGCGCGAGGAGCAAACGTAATCCCGGCATTCCAGCCATTCCTGCTCTTTGAAGAGAACCTGACCATGATGTTTATGGATGGCAACGAGTCCGCTGTCGATGTCATGATCGATCTCGGGCTCGGGATGGGTCCGCTCACTGTGATGGTTAAGAAGCGGGAGTATCTCGAACTGATGAACGTTCCTGTCATGAAATGCATCGAACTCTACACGACAATCGAGGAATGGGAGAACGAGACAACCGGAAAAGACGGTTACTTCAATATGCAGATCCCGGTGATGGAGATTGCAGGCGAGATCGAGTTCATCGTTGTCGGCGGGAGGGTGTACAATGCGACATACAACGTCGAGATCATTGAGCCAATCGACTATCAGATAGAGTGGGCTGTCGATCGTGCACTCTCGTGGGGCAGTCTGCGTCACACAGAGAACAGCGAGAAGAGGGTTGCGATCCTCTACTATCACCACTCCGTTGGAAACGGAAGCGCTCTTGCCGCAGCAAATCTCGATGTTGCGCCAAGCATCGTTAACATCCTTCATGCGATGAATGATTCGGAACAGGGCTACACACTCGGCGATGAGATACCGACTGATAAGGAACTCCTGGATATGGTGCTCTCGCAAGGCAGGAATATCGGGGTATGGGTTCCTGACCAGATCAAGAATGTCGCTGAGAACTATGATGTTGCGCTCGTTTCAGAGGAGGAGTACCTGACATGGTTCGAGAAACTTCCGGAAAAGAAGAGAAACGAGGTTACGGCGCGGTGGGGCGAGCCTCCTGGCAGGATCATGGTCTATGAGAACGAATCCGGCAAATACCTCGTGATTCCGAAGATAACGCTTGGAAACATCTTGATTGCGCCGCAGCCATCACGCGGGGCAGAGCAGAATATGACCGCTCTTTACCATGATCAGTCAGTTCCGCCGACGCATCAGTACATCGCATTCTACTACTGGCTGAACCACGTCTATGAGGCTGATGCTATCGTTTCGATGGGCAGGCACGGAACACAGGAATGGTTGCCCGGAAAAGGCGTTGGCTTGTCAGTGAGGGACTGCTGGCCCGCAATCTTGATTCAGGATATGCCTGTTGTGTACCCCTACGAGGTGGAGGGCGTCGGAGAAGGTATCGTTGCGAAGAGGCGGGGCAGTGCAGTCATGATCGACCATCTGACACCCGTTATCGTCGCAGCAGGGCTCTACGGGAATCTATCGAATCTTGAACAGACGATACCGCTCTACGAGCAGGAAGAGAACGGCACGCTCAAGGAGAAGTACAGAGAGCAGATTATGGATATGTGCCGCGACCTGAATCTCGGCTGGGATCTGGGCGTTGATCTGGATGAGATCGCTGCATCGAACGACACCGTCTTTGAGGAGTTTCTCGAGGAGGTGCACGACTATCTCCTTGAGATTAAGAGGGAGTACATGCCTTACGGCTTACATATCATGGGCAAGCAGCTCTCCAACGATAGTCTCGTGGATATGACCAAATCGATTCTTGGTTATGATTTCAGAGAGTACATCGAGAAGACAAACATTACCGAGAACCAGACGAGAATGCTCCTCTGGGAAGTTATTGTCAACGAAACAACTCCTGATGATGCGCAGAAGAGTGTGCTTGGGTGGTCAGAGAACGCAACCGATCCTGAATCAGGAAAAAGGGTAGTTGCGAAGACAATCTCCGATGAGAACGGAAACTACACGTTCTCCAATCTCACCGCCGGAAATTACACGATCGATGCGGCGTACTACACCCCAGCGATGGGCGGCACATGGTTCATTGGAAGCAACGACACGAACCTGAACGATGGAGAGCATCCGGACGGGCTCGACGTGTGGCTAACATTCGGAAGCGAGGAGGATGCGCTTGAGATTGTGAATGCAACCGTTGATTCAGGCGGCGTCTCTGGTACTTCGACGATCTCGGGGCGGACGCTTGCTGAGGGCATGGACGGAGTGATGACGATGGATAACTCAACAGTCGTCCTGCGCAGAACGGATTCAGACGAGGAGCCGGCAGAGACGCCACTCACAGACTTCCTGAACCTCGCAATCGAGTATGCAGATAACCTCCGGGACTGCGAAATCGAGATACCAAAGACGCTTGATGCACTCGAAGGAAAATACATCATGCCGGGACCGAGTAACGATCCGATCAGAAACCCGGATGTGCTGCCGACCGGCAGGAACTTCTATGGCTTCGATCCGAATATCGTGCCGACCGAGGCTGCGTGGGAGGTTGGGTGCGAACTGATCGACCAGTTGCTCTCGTTGTATTCGAACGGAACCGACGAGAGCTACCCAAAGAAGGTCGGATTTGTCCTGTTTTCAGCCAATACGATGAAGGACCTGGGCGTGCTCGAGTCAGAGATATTTTACCTCCTTGGTGTGGAGCCGGTCTGGGACAACAGCAACAACATCCACGATGTCAAGCTCATACCAACAGAGAAGCTTGGGAGACCGAGAATCGATGCCGTTGTCACGATGAGCGGCATATACCGGGAGAATTGGCCCCGCCAGATCGAACTGATCAACAAGGCGGTTCGCTTAGCCTCTGAAGCGGATGATTTCCCGCATCACCGGAACTTTGTCAATGAGAGCACCCAGCGGACATACGACTGGTTAATCGAGCACAATTACACCGAAGAACAGGCGCGGGATCTCTCGTTGATCCGGATCTTCGGACCTCCAGAGGGCGTCTGGGGTGTCGGCGGACTCACATCAGCGATCGCCGGAACCGGCACGTGGGACAGCGAAGAAACGATAGCAGACCTCTACATCAGGAATATGGCTAATGTGTACGGCGACACGATCTGGGGCGAGCAGTACGTCGATCTCTTCAAGCAGAATCTCGCTGGGATCGAGGTTGCGGTCTTTAGCTGGACATCGCATTCCCACAGCGTGCTTGGAATCGATCACACCTTCGAGTTCTTCGGGGGCTTAAGCATGGCGATCCGAAGCGTATCAGGTGAGTCGCCTGATATGTATATTAACAACCTCAAGAACCCTGGCGGCGCAAAACTGGAGACGCTGCAGCACGTCTTGATGAGGGATCTGCGTTCGATGTACTACAACGAACTCTGGATCAAGGGTATGATGGAGCATGGCTACGCAGGTGCAGGATCGATGTCTACGATCATGTCAAACCTCTGGGGCTGGCAGGTCACAAACCCGGACATCATAACCGACGAGATGTGGAATACGATGTACTCGATCTATATGCAGGACGAGTACGATCTTGGGCTTACGGATTGGCTCAATGAGAACAATGCGTGGGCACGCCAGGAGATGATGGCACGGATGATTGAGTCGACACGGATGCTTGATTCCGAAGGAAACCCGTACTGGAATCCATCCGATGAGATAAAAGCGGCTCTTGCACAGGAGTACCAGCAATCGGTCGAGAAATACGGACCCTGCTGCTGCATTGTCTGCTGCGGAAATCCGATGATTGATACGTACGTGAAGGGGCTGCTTCAGCCGGGCGCAGAACCCGGGCATCAGAGCAGTAGCAGTAGCAGTAGCAGCGGAAGCGGCACATATCCTGCAGACTGGAGTAAAGCGGATGCGGGCGCAACGAATCAGACAGAAACATCGTCGCAATCGTCGTCTTCGCCAACAGGTGTCGGGATAACCGGGGATGCGGTTCCGGAACCACCATCGGAAACCAGTAAGCCCAGTGACGCAAGCGACGCTCCGGATAAGGTCGAAGGAAAAGTGATGACCGAGATGCAGACATCATCCTCGCTGCCGATATCGGGTGCACCGCTGATGGCGATCGTTGCGGTGATCGTGATCCTCGGACTGATCGGCTCAGGGTTGTGGCTTAAACGGAGATAGCCGGAGGATTATGCCAGACACAACCAACTTAATCGCATTCGGCGTTCTGATCGGAGTCGCAGTCCTTGCCCTGAAGACGGGGCTTGGCTGCGGTTTCGCCAGCCTGAAATGGAAAGAGGTCGTCTATCTTGCGACCGTCTATCTCGTGATGTCGATCGTTATGGGCTACCTTGTCGGGGTTATTCCGCTCGATCTGACGCAGAACATCCTTGCTGCAGGCGTTACGATGCATCTCATCATCGCAACCGGGCTGCTTTACTTCGGAGTCCACACAAAGAGGAAGTGGATATCCGGCGGGTGCGACATCTCGAGAAAGACGTTTCTCTGGCTCTCCCTCCCCTGCCCGGTCTGCATGGTCGCGCTCTTTCTTGCGTGTACTGTTCTTGCAGGTGCGATTGACAAAAGCAATATCGTGATCGGCGCAATGGTGGGCGTGGTCTTCTTTGCAGGCATCTGTTTATCCGCACTCTCGATTGCGTTTCTTGCAGGGAGATTCGGATGCAGGGACCCGTCAGCACTTGGAACAGCGATGATACTCTTCGGGCTTTTCTACCTGCTATCACCGCTCATAATCCCTGCGTACATGCAGGCTCAGACGGTTCCAATGCCTGGCATCCCGATTGATATGGGCGAGACGCTTCTCTCGTCTGCGCTGATGGCTACACTTGGCATAATCGGCTTCGCGGGGTACAGATACAGACGGTCGAATGATTGAGTGATTAAGTGATTCTAATGAATTAAAAGACTTAAAGGAGAATAAAATGGACATATCTTCAGGAATATTTGGAACGATGTTTATGATCTCGAATACGCTGCTTTATCCGGTGGTCCTCATCCTGCTCGGACTGATCGCATGGTCGTTTGTCTCGACAGGGCAGTTCATATCCGAGTACACATCGAGAAACAGGGACGCGAAAAGGCTCAAGGCGGGTTGCAGGGATACGAGGGCGAAGATTGAGAATGGTGATCCAAACGGGGCGGCAGCAGTGCTCACGGCTAGTGGATCGAACAATCTCTTAAAGAAGTTCATAAAAGAGATCTCAGAGATTCTCGGTGCAGGAAATTTTCCGGTTGAGGCAGAGAAGCTGCTTCAGGACTACGAACTGAAAATTGCCGATGAACTGATGCATGTGAGACTGGTGGCACGAATTGGTCCGATGCTTGGGCTTATGGGGACGCTGATCCCAATGGGTCCTGCGCTGATGGGCTTATCATCAGGGAACATCCAGCAGCTTGCAGCAAATCTGGTGATCGCATTCTCAACAACGGTTCTCGGTCTTCTGGCTGGCGGGGTGGCTTACAGCATCCTCTTAATCAAGAAGAAGTGGTATACGCAGGACTTAAGCGACATGGAGTATGTTGTGGAGGTCTTGAAGTGAGATCAACCCGGAAGCGGATCGTTCTGGACGACGAGGAGGATCCGCTGGGTGGCGTTGCAAACCTCTTTGATGCCGCGATGGTCTTTGCTGTCGCGCTCCTTGTTGCGCTTGTTGTCTCCTACAACGTGCCGGAACTGCTTGACGCTGATGCGAGCGTAACAATCGTCAAGAACCCGGGAGACCCGAATATGCAGGTGATAATCAAGGATAAGGAGACGATAAAGGTTATGAATATGACCGAGCAGCTCATGGGTGGTCAGGGGTCAAAGATCGGGACTGCGTACCGGCTGGAGACCGGAGAGGTGATATATATGCCCGAGAATGAGACCGGATGATGACTGCTGCCGTCGAATACAGATGCTACCGAAATGTTGAGCGCCAGCGGTATGTAAAGCATCGGTGAGGTGTGGTATCGTCGAAGGTATTGTGAGTTAATGGAGGTGGGGCACTAAGCAAAACAACATTAGAACACGTAAGGAGCAGAAATTCCGGAGTAAAAACGCTTCGAGCTACGATCAGTCAATGATAGGAAGATACTGGAAGATCTATCCGTCCCCCCTCGATAAGATCTCCAGTGATCTTGGGACCGGAGGCACTGTACTCGAGGTTGCAACCGGAACCAGGTCTCGTTGCGCTGAAGATAGCAAGCGCAGCAGATCATGTTCATGCGATAGACATCTCGCCGCAGATAATTGATGTCGCAAAGAAGAAGGCAGAAGAGAGCGGAATCGATAACGTGGCGTTCTCGGTGGTGGATGCGTGTGCCATGCCTTATGATGGCGGCATGTTTGATACGGTTATCTGTAAATGCGCTCGCATAATATGAAACATCCGGGAGATTGCGTTATCGAAAAATTTCGGAAGTAGGGGTCACTTCCGGTTATCTTTAAAAGTCCGGTATGAGCATCTGTCGCTCTTGTGTTCATGGTCAGATTGACCATTACAAAAAAAATCAAAAAAGGCGAATTCCGATGTTATCTTATCTCATTCGCCTTGCCATGTATGCTGCTATACCTGCAACGGTCAGCAACATCGCCCCAAATCCGGGTGTGGCATCTTCTCCAGTTGCCGCGCCTTCCTCTGGCGCTGCCGCCGTCTCTGTTGTCTCTGCCGTCCCGGTTGGTTCGGTTGTTGCAGCCGGTGTGGCAGTCATATCCGGAGCCACTGTGGCACTGCTTGAAGGGTGGCAGACCGAACAGTCCAGTCCGCGCTGCGTCGGCGGTACCACCGTGATCAGGTGCAGCCCTGTCAGGTTATGGCAGTTGCTGCACGGGGGCAGGATTACCTTGCCCTCTGGCATGTGGCAGCCATCACAGGTTGCCAGATCCGGCAGATGAATCAGGTGCGGAATCACGTCCGGTTTCAGCTCCCGTTCTTCAGTGTTGCCTTCAGGTCTGTGGCACATGTAACAGATCGATGAATCGGTCTCTTCACCGTGAAGATGCACCAGATCGTCATACGCGTGGCAATCCTGACACAGGATGGTCACTCCGGCGTGCTGGACCGGCTTCACGATGTTTGGCGCGGTCTTGTGGCAGGCTTCGCATCCGTTATGCACATCCACGAGATCACGGTGGCAGTGTGCGCACACTGTAGTGTCAAGGATCTCGCTGTTGTGGTGTGTGTTGATATCACCATGGCAGTACGAACAATCCTCGGTCTTCACCTTTGCGATGTGTGCATCATGAATCGTGCCGCCGTGGCAGTTTTCACACTGCGGGATCGCAATCTCCAGTGCCTCTCCGTGACAGGCTTCACAGGTCACCCGGTTCTGATTCATCACCTCTTCATGGAGGGTGTGTGGTGACCCGGGGTGACACTTTGTACAGTCAACATCCTGGGTCTTCAGTGCGAGCGTATCAAACTGCACCTCAGAAAAAACCATCGGGATGCTTGAAATCAGCAGAATAAGCGTTGAGAGCAATATCAGTGTTTTTCTCATGCATTCACCTCTTAAATCACAATCGATTGGCAGATTGTAACCATAAGGTCTCCGCGTCTATGTATATATTGGTTTCCCACCGCATGACCCCTCCACCCACCACAAAAATCCTGTCAGATCTCTGAGTAGTATCACTCGCTCATCAGCGAATGATTATTCTGATGGTAGGATACTTCTATTTCCCTCCTTTACACATTCTACATCAGCAATGATAGTGTCCAAGCAAACAAACCACAAATATATTTAAGTCCATCCACCATAAGTTAATAATTATGTTTGAGGTAAATGGACGGAGTTTTACAACTCCAGAGGCACACACACCTTCAGGACATATAAACATTGCCGAAAACAAGCCGATATTCGCAGTGAATAAGATTCTCTTGGCGAGAGAATGGCTACCCCTAACAGGCAACACATTGCCATTCAGCCTGATTCCAGGGGATATCATCGCTCTAATAAAGGAGAATCTATCCGTTGAAGAAGCGGTGGATTTGATCGGTGGAAGAGCCGAGGAATCCGTAATTCAGGAAATAGTGAGAGAAGCACCATTCCTTTTTATGATACGCTTGATTGTTGCCAAGCTCGGAGCCTCATCTTCCGAATAGCCAAGTTCATGCATCCGAAACTGTATCTCATCAGCGGAAATAGCAACGATACTTTGTGTCTTCGGTTTTTCCTTCCATCAGCGACTTCCGCACGTTCACCACGAGTTGTTCCATCTCTGAATCTATCTTTCTGCGAACATTCTTCGGTTGCTCTCTGATTCATCCCTAAACCACTCCCTCTTACTGCTTTTATCGAAATTGTCGTATCTTCTGATCCACTTTCGCAGCCATACCCTCGATCTGCCAAGACTTTTGCAGATTTTGGAGGGGCGTTCACCCCTCTGATATCGATTGACCGCATACGATTGGGCTCTTGTTCCTCTTCCGTGTACGGTTCGTTTGATTTCGCCATGACACATCATCGGATGCATCACGGCTTTTTGACGCTCAAATCTCCAAAATTGTAAACGATGTGTTGAGCCTTTCCAGATAACTTTTTGAGATGACCCGTCCAACCGATGCATATCTACCGTACAGGAAGTGAAACCGCATGGCAAAGAAACCCTCCCTCAAACGGAGCACGCATGGCATGATCAACATCGACCCGCTCCAGCGCGGCGGGATATTAACCCCTGAAGCAAGAGAAGCGCTCGCAGAATGGGGCGACGGATACTCGATCTGCGATTTCTGCCCCGGCAACCTCGAAAAGATTAAGAAGCCGCCGATCCACGATTTTGTGCAGCATGATCTCCCGGAATTTTTGGGAACCGACCATGCACGGGTCACCAACGGAGCGCGGGAGGGCATATTCGCTGTGATGCATGCACTTGGAGCGGAAGGTGGCTGCGTTGTCATGGACGGGAATGCGCACTACACGTCCCTTGTTTCGGCAGAGCGTGCAGGACTCGACGTATCGCGGGTACCAGTCTCGGATCGCCCGGAGTACATGGTTGATCCGGAAGGGTACGGCGAGCTGCTCGAAGACCTGTTCGGTTGCGGCGATAAGGTGGTTCTGGCACTTCTGACATATCCCGATGGGAATTACGGAAATATCGTGGATGCGAAGAGAGTAGCTGCAATTTGCAAGGATTATGATGTGCCGCTGCTCCTGAATTGCGCATACTCTGTCGGACGAATGCCGGTTTCTGCGAAGGAACTTGGCGCCGACTTCATCGTCGGGAGCGGGCACAAGTCGATGGCAGCCTGCGGACCTGTCGGCGTCCTCGGGATCAATGAACCGTATCACGAGGCAGTGCTCAGGAGGTCAGGATACCACGAGAACAAGGAGATCGAACTCCTTGGATGCACAGCCCGCGGCGCAACGATTATGACGCTGCTTGCATCCTTCCCGGCAGTGGTGGCACGGGTGGCAGAATGGGACCACGAGGTAGAAAAGGCAAGATGGTTCTCAAAAGAGATGGAAAACCTCGGCATGATCCAGATGGGTGACAAACCTCACAACCACGATCTCATGTTCTTTGAGACCCCTGTTCTGTACGAGATATCGAAACATGCCAAGAAAGGCAGGTTTTTTCTGTACAAGGAACTCAAAAAACGGAAGATTCACGGAATCAAGTCCGGACTCACAAAGCATTTTAAATTGAGTACGTATGGACTATCGGAGGACGATTTGCGCTACGTGGTCGATGCTTTCGATGAGATTATTTCTACGACTGTCTAACGTGTTCCTGGGCCCGTGTCGAATTGTATCACGAGTTTAGCCGCCGCAAACAATTTCCTCCTTTTGCCCACGCGATATCTCTGGTTGAGTCTCACATCGACTCAGGCGCATCGATCCCGAGCACGTCCAGCACGCCCGCAAGCACGATTCGTGCGCACTCGACAAGCCCGATGCGTGCATCACGAAGATTATCTGGCGCACTTAAGACCGGTGACAGCCGGTAGAATTGATTAAACGATTCCGCAAGCTCGCGTGCGTAGATCGCCACGATATGTGGCTTTAGATTCGATGCAGCAGCATTGGTAACGTGCGAGAATCTGGCAAGCTCTTTCACAAGCGAGATCTCCGCCTCACCAGTCAGAACAGACGGGTCGATCGAATCAGGGACGCCGGACGTCTTCTTAAGGATGCTACATGCCCTTGCATGAGAGTACTGGATGAATGGCGCGCCGAGTTTATCAAAATCAAGAGCGCTCTCCCAGTCAAAGGTCGTCGCCTTCTCGGGCGATATCTTCACGATGTCGTACCTGACCGCGCCGATGCCAACCGGCACTGATACGTGCTTTCTGAAGTCTTCCCCGGTCTCGGGTCTGCGCTTTGTCACCTCGACGAGTGCCTGCTCCTCGACCTGATCAAGCAGATCGTCCGCAGAGATAAATTTACCAGCCCGGGTGCTCATCGACCCTTCAGGAAGGGATACAAACTCAAAAATAACGATCTCCGGTTCTTTTATCCCGCACACTCTCAGGACATAACAGAGCTGACTGGATATGAGCTTGTGATCCGCGCCAAGAACGTCGATCATGCGGTCGCACTGTTCTGCTTTCCATCGGTGGTATGCAAGGTCCCGCGTAACATACAGCGATGTGCGGTTGCTCCGCCGGATCACGAGATCCTTGTCGAATTCCGGCATCGGAACCGTGAGCGCGCCGTCGATGGTCTCTGCAAGCCCGCTTTCCTCGAGTTCCTGCAGAAAGTCAGCTACCCCGCCGTCTTTCACAAACCTTGACTCATACACGAACCGATCATGATGAACGTTCATGCGCTTGAGCGTGGACGTAATTCCTGTGATAGCAAGATCCGTGGCACGATCGAACCGTTCGATCATTTCTTCGTCGCCAAGTTCGATCTTCTGCATCATCTCATCGATCTGCCGGGAAAGATCAGGATCCGCCCCAAGTTCCTGATTTGCCCGGATGTACACGTCTGCGATTGCATGGTCTGTCTTTTTCTGGCGGTTAAATTCAAAACGATCCAGCGCCCACGCGACGATTGCAATCTGCCTGCCCATATCGTTGGCATAGTACTGGACCTCCACCTCGTACCCCACCTTCTTCAAAATCCTTGCAAGAGTATCGCCGATGATCGAATTTCTTATATGTCCAACGTGCAACGGACCGTTTGGGTTTGCAGAGGTGTGTTCGATGATTACCTTTCCTTTTCCGTGACCTGTGCCATACAAGTCCCGTTTTTCAAAAATTTCGTATATCGTGTCGTTTAAGAATTTTTTACTGACAAAGAAGTTGATGTATGCGCCAGCAACCTCCACCCTGTCGATCAACGAGTTTTCAGGGATCGTGATTGCGTCGGCAATTGTGCCTGCAATGATCGCCGGACTCTGCTTATATTTCGATGCCAGCCTGAAGGATAACGACGATGCAAGGTCTGAATGCGCGGATTCTTCGATATATAGGTCGTCTGTCGAATAACCAGCCGTGTCAAGTGCGGATTTTAGCGTGGATTCGACAACGTGTTTGAATTTAAGAAACATGGTTTTACTCGTGTTTGTTTACGCCATTTCGGTATTATGGGGTGGAATGGATTGTACACTCCTCCTAACCCTGCTTAAATATATCGCTGAATCGGATAAAGTGTGTATTCGTTGACAAAAACAGACATTTTAGAGTAGACCGGACACTCCTATGCCAGCGAGCGTGGCGACTGTGAGACTGTGACAATCACTCCCGAAAGCAGAACACCTCCGGAGATCGCTGCGAGCGCATGTCCAAAACGTATCCCGAATACGAACGCTGCCGCGCATCCGGTCCATGCGCCGGTGATCGGCAGCGGGATTGCCACGAACAAAAGGAGCGTGATGGTACCATATCGCTCAAATCTTGCATTGTGCCGGTGGTACGTGCGCGTGAATAACCAGTTGAAGAAGACGTCCCAGAAGACCCACCGCCGTAGATAGTTAGACACCGACTCAAGAAAGAGCAGAAGCGGCACAACCGGCAGCATGTTCCCGATCACTGCGAGCATGTATGCTTTCAGCGGATCCATGCCGTACACGCCGATGGCGATCGGGATCGCACCCCTGAGTTCCGCAATCGGTAGTGCTGCAATAAACACAGTTGCAACCGAATGCGGCACCGATTCAAAGAGTGCAACAAGAAAATCAATCATGCATTGTTGTTATGGCACCTGCCTTGCATAACTTTTTGGCTCTCCATGGTTTTGTGTGATGTGTTGACACACACGAAAGACGTGACGATAACGATGACACCCTTCGCGTCTCTTTCGCCTTTCTCGTTAAATTGGAGAATAAAAACGCAAAGACGCGATGGCGCAAGGACGAGAAAGATCGAATAAACCTCTTGATTGGCTATCATGTTGTATGTGCCCCGGTCTTGTGTATTCATGGTCAAATTAGCAATTACAAAAGTCGCAGTTTATGCCGGTGATGAGTATAGTCAGGAGCGCTGTTCTTATCTCGCACCCAGAAAGATGAAGACGTCCACAAAGAGCACCGCAAAGCTGACCATGAGGATGCGCAAGCCCCACGTGAGCCAGCGCTGCTTTGTATCCGCTATTTTCTCGAAATGCGCCTTCGCATCCTCTGGGTCGTCAGGATGAACCGTATACGGTCTTGTCGCAAGCACCATCGCCGCGCAGCCAATGACCATAAGCCAGAGCAGAACCGGCGCAGAGAAGAGGATTGCGAGCAGCCAGTGTTGAGCGGCATTCTCTGCCGCGCCAGACACGACCCGGGGTCAGCAAAGGACAGGGCGTGGAAATAGACGCCCTCAATGAAGCTTGCCGCCAATATTAGATGCTTTGCGCTTCCCTCGATCGAGGATATGGACCCCTTCGCCATCTCAAGCATGACGTTCTTCCAGAATAGATCCTCGGGCTTGGGCGGTCTGCCGCTTATCTCATCGGTCATAGATAAATCTCATTCTCTGCATCGCAGTAAGGGCAGGTTTTGAGGAGGCGCTTCTTCTCATCTCTCGGTTCTGCCGATGTTGATGGCGTCTCTCCTCTGTATATGGTTATAGCAGGATTTGCGCCTGATGCGGAGATCGTGAATTTTTCCGGCAGTTCCAGCACCTGATCACTACTTCGTCACTCATCTGCGGTGGTCATCTCCTCGTAGTATTTGTCGAAGAGTGCATCACCTATCTCTTCTTTTAGAGTTGCTATGAGTCGTCCTGCCAAATCCTTGTACGGTGAATCGAGTTCATAAAATATCGCGGAAGCATTGTGGTAACATCTCAAAGCTTCTTTGTAATTTCCTTGTGCCTGGAAAATCCGTCCCATCTGTCCGATGGAGATTGCTATCCCGCTTCTGTTCCCCAGTTCTTCTTCTATCTTCAGGCTCTCCTGATACTTCGCAACAGCCTCATAGTACCTGCCCTGTGCATAGTGCACATTTCCCAGCTGGTGGAGTGTTCCCGCTATCCCGCGTCGGTCTCCCAGTTCTTCTTTTAGCTTCAGGCTCTCCTGATACTTCGCAACAGCCTCCTCGTACCTGCCCTGATCATAGTGCACATTTCCCAGCTGGTGGAGTGTGCTTGCTGTCCCGCGCTTGCCCCCCAGTTCTTCAAATATCTTCAGGCTCTCCTGATACTTCGCAACAGCCTCCTCGTACCTGCCCTGTGCCTGATGTATCATTCCAAGCTGGTGGAGTGTGCTTGCTATCCCTTTTCTGTCCCCCACTTCTTCAAATATCTTCAGGCCCTCCTGATACTTCGCAACAGCCTCATCGTACCTGCCCTGCAGGTAGTGGATATCTCCTAATCGGCGTACGGAAGCCGCGGTTCCCTTACCATATCCGATTCTTTTAGAGATTTCAAGCACCCTCAAATAGACTCGTCTGGCATCCCTGTAGCGACCAGCATTTGAATACACATCACCTATTTTAAAAAACAAGGTAGAACTGTCCCGGATCATCTCATGATCTGCTTCACACGCATTTTCCAGATCCCCTTCTGCTCTCCGAACGTCACCGGTTCCTAAGTATCCAAAAGCCCTGAACACCAGTGCCTTACTCCGCACACTCTCGTCACTTTCAACCAATAGAATCTTGTTTTCCGCCTCTATTAATTTTTCAGGATCGTTTAGCATTTCTTCTGGCAGTCCCATCCCCGATAATTCTGATTCGATGTCCCAGAGCTCAACTACAAATGATATATCCTCTCTTGCATCCTGCATCCGCATCATTGGCTCGGGTTCTCCCTGCCATGGTTCCAGAGTCTCCATCAACGCCTTGTAGTCGTCTCTGAGCCCCTCGTCTTCGATGCCATCGATGATTGTTCCAAAACTTCTTTCCATGATGCGAGGATCTTTTAAAGCTTTCAAACTATGTGAAGGTATCATTTCGCCATGGTATACACGAACGAAACCTTTCGACTCCAGACATTCAATAGCTTCATCGTCCATCTCTTCCGACTTCAAAAACATTAAAACAGACTTTAACTCGTTTGCATCAAGTTTGGATAACTTTTTTCTCAAAATATCAGCAATGGCATCTTTTACCGCTATCTCCACCCATGTCCCATCCAGAAGCCGTCTTGTAGCACTGTCAAAGAATTCGACCACATCTATCGGGTCTTCAAAAGTCTTTAGTGCGATCAAAAACGGAAAATTCTTGAACAGTTTGGGATCCACCACCTTTCTCTTAAATATAGCAGATCGGACTGCGTTGTATGCGGTTTGTTTCATCTTGTCGAGCCATTTTCTGTTTACTTTCCCGGCTGCTTTCGATCGCACATCGATTACGGTTATCAGCGATTTAAACCACCGTAGGTTCTTATACACCTCTTCAAGCTCATTTTCAGACTTCACGCTTATACAAAGGACTGTTTTCTCATCCAATTTCACATCTTTGATTTCAGAGATTTTCCCACTCTTTATGTCAATTTCAGTCCAATCAACCCACAACAATCTTGGATTGTGATCTCTAAATCCATATACGAGCATGTTCAGTATTTCAGACTTTCTATCATCCTGAATATCATAAGGAAGTGTCAGAGGGTCTCCCAAGTCAGTTTTACTAAGTTTGAATTCGGATAAACCCATTGGCTGGAATATTTCAATCATAACTTCTTGAAGAAAACAAATTCCGGCGCAATCTTGTAGTATCGTGGTTTGTAAATGTCGTTTGGGATCAGAACCCCACGTTCACAGAGCCTTTCGAAAAACCCTTCTGAAAACTCCCTCTTCAGAATGTCCTCCTTTCCTTTATAGTTATTGTCTTGCTCCAAGAAGAATTTGATTATTTTTTCCAACTCTCCTGGCAAAAAATCAGAAAAATGTGTATCGGTGTACCTTTTGAGGTCTTCTACTGCTGTTTCAGGATTTAAACTGGTGTTGTTGCATAGAAACTCAATCCAGGTAAGAACAGCAAGAGGATTTCCAGTCAGCGTTTTGAGAATATCTACTACTTCGAATAATCGCGCCTCATCAATACCAGCTCTATCGTCTTTATCGCAGACTTCCAATCGTTTTCTAATAATCTCGATCAATCCAGCCCCATCAAGCTCTTCCACCGGAATTATTCTGCGGAAATCCCGGCGCAATTCGTTAGAAAGCGCCTCTGTTCGCACTGTTATTACCACAATTGGCTTTTTTATCGCAAGTAAACTCTTCAAGAAATCCGAAATCGTATCCTTTTCATATACTTGGTCTAAATTGTCGATAAAGAAGAGAAACTTCTGCTCCGCTCCTATGTTCTTGATGACCGAATTCAAGAGGTCTCGAAGGAATGGTACGTTGATATCGAACTCATATTCATCAGAAACTTCTTCACTCTTCGCAATTTCATCTGTTATGCCTAGTTTCGCTTTCAAGAAAGGTACTATCCCAGTTCCAATCTCAATGCCACTCTCGATCTTCGTACCCTTCATAATAGAGAGCGCATTTCTCCGGGTTATCTTGCTCTTTTCCACGATGTCTTCGATGTAAGCAGCCTCTGCGAACAGTCTGCTTCCGTCGTCCCTGAACCTATCTCTCAGCGCACCGCACATCGTCCTGCAGAGGTTCTTGAGCAGTTCAAGCTCATCCCGGCATTCACGACCGTCAATTTCGACGAGAATGAAATCCCCTTCCTGATGGAGTTCCCTCAAAACCTTTCTGAAGAGGATGGATTTGCCAACACCCCTCTCGCCAGTCCCGAGGAATCTTATGCCCTCTATCCCTTTCGCTTTGATGGCGGTGGCGATCCTGCGTTTCAAATCCACCCTCAGTTCATCCCGATCTGCAAAAAGTTCAGGTTCTAGCCCCTCGGGTCTCAAGCACTCGGTATAGTAATACATGTTTTAATGATGTGGATAGTTGAGATATATAATCTTCGGTGATAATAACGCATCTGGGAAACGCCTTGCTCGATGCTCTTCTCATCTCGCACCCGAGAACGATGAATATGTCCGGAAAGAGCACCGCAAAGCGGATCATGGGGGTGCGCAAGCCCTGCGTGAGCCACCGCTGCTTTTATAGGATTTTCGTAATCGAGGGTCGAGAAGCGGCTTGCGAAACGGTTCGGCACCGCACGATAGCGACGGATAAGTATGGAAATATAAAATAAGAAAAGAAGATCACTTGACCGTGATCTTCGTAACTTCAGGAAGCGCACTCTTCGCCATCTCGATACGCAGTACTCCATCCTTCAGTGCGGCATCGACCTTGCCCGGGTCAACCTCAGCCGGCAGGGGTATTCTCCGGTAGAACCTGGAGTAGGCGCGCTCTCTTCGGACATATCCCTCGCCCTTCTCTTCCTTCTCCTCCTTCTTTTCAGCCGTGATCTCAAGCACGTCTCCATGGACATTCACGGTGACTTCTCAACGCCGGGCACATCGAGCGTGACCAGGATCTTGTCTTCGACGTCCTGTATGTCCATGGATGATGTTACGGTTTCCGCGATCTCCTCGCGAGTCCCTGCTGGCAGCAATCTCCCGGGGGCGATCGGTTCGAACTCTACAACCGCCATGTTTATCCATTCCTGCATCCTGCGTGGTTCTTCAGATGAGTCTATCCATCTTCGATACATTGCCACCACCGCCCAACGTTGGTGCAGACCTCATCATTTTTCCTGCTATAAAATATCGTTCCTTCTTCTGTGCCCTTATTACACCAGAACTCGGAGGTACCGCTGCTTCCGAACCGGTGAGCCGTGTTTCTTCTGAGGGGTGTAGATCCACCTTTAGAGCTTAATTCGCACCCGCTCATAGAAGTGCCATCTGGTCTTCACAAAGAGAGCCGGCTCGTCAGCACTTGTGATGCTGATGGTATCACCAGCGCGTACTGGCTGTGTGTACTGCCCATCAATCACGATAGCAGCACCATCTGATGCGTGTATCGGCTTGACCGTGATCTCGCTCTCGGCGCAGACCACCCATGGTCTCGATGACAGCTTGTACGGCGCAAGCGGCACGATGATTGTACCATCCACTCTTGGATCGACGATCGGACCTCCCGCGCTCATCGCATAAGCGGTGGATCCTGTCGGCGTTGCGATGACGATGCCGTCAGCGCGCAGTTCGTCGAGTTCATGACCATCCACCAGAATGCGGAACGCAAACATCCTAGCCGGCGGTGTTGTGACGATTGAGGTTGTGACAATCACTGCTTCATTGGTAGCATACGGGAGGAAGTCTCCATTGATGTGTATCGCAAGCCGCATCCGCGCCTCGACCTCGAAATTGGCTAAAACTTCGTCAATCATCGCAAGCGCGTTTTCGGATGTGGCATCCGCAAGAAAACCGACCCTGCCAAAATTAACTCCGAGAACCGGTATCTGCTTCTTAAGTTTCTGGATGGTGCGCAGGATTGTGCCGTCGCCTCCGATAACGATCAGGAGATCCGCCCGCAGCTCCTCTATGGGCAAGCCACCGATCCCGAGTCCGGATGCGGTGTCGTGATCAAATATAACCTCCTCGATCGATGGTTTCGATTCGAGATGGCTTTGTATGCGCCCTGCCAACCTGATTGCGTCAGGCTCATCATATCTGGAAACGATTGCTACCCGTTTTACGGTCTCATCTGTGCTCACCAAAAAACGCCTCACCGACATTTGAGCGGGCGCATCACATTAGTCTTTTGTCTACTCTACTCGGGCTTCCGGGTGTTCGGATGTTACCTGATTATCGGATCTCCGGAGTTCGGGACTAAGACCTTAAAATAAAAATTAACCCCGCCGGGGGTGCCGGCGGAATTGTATCATCGTATCGGAATCGCGCGATCAGATCTCAGATCGGTGCATGCCCGTTCGTGTGACAGGTCATACAGTCAACGTCCACGACGATGTCCTTGTGCGCATCAGCATGGCAGTCGACACATTCCTTTGCTCCGGTGTGCTCGATGTGACAGTCGGTGCAGTTCAACTTCGCATGTTCGGTCGGATATGCGATGAACTCATCCTTAGTGTCTTCGTGGCACAACATGCACTTCTCGCTGGTCACGATCGCACCGAACTTGATCACGGTCGGAGCATGTGGGTTATGACAGACCTGACAGTCCGCCAGTCCTGATCCGTGTTCAATCCCATGACAGTCCAGACATGTCATGGATTCGGCATGATCCTTGTGACAGGAGTAGCATCCGTCTCCGATCAATGGCGCATCATAACTGTATGTCGTCGGACTCAGCGTGTATCGTCGAGCCTCATAGCTGGTGTCCTTCGTCGCATGTCCGCCACCGGATGTGATGAACTCGGTATACTGGGTCTCATGGCAGTCAGCACAGCCATAGCTGGTGTCTGCGGCGTGGGCAGGATGACAATCCCTGCAGTCGCCTTCTGCCAGTTCGGTGGCATGGTGGTAATCGCCATGGCATATCCTGCACTCTGTATACATCGGCGCAACAGGTGTGTTATGGCAGCGTATGCATTCGGTGGGTATCATTCCCTCGTGTAACTGCACGCTCTCCGGTGCCTGGGATTTCGCAAGGTCCCTGAGGCACTTCCCGGAATACGGCTCAGCACGTTCTCCTCTCTGGTCAGGAACGATCGCATTGAATACAGCGGGCCATATACCAGTCCCTGCCATCTCCTGAGTATACTCAGGATTATGACAGCCACCACACTGCTGCATCTCGATCGATGCGTCTGAGTCATAGACGATAATCGAGATAATGACCAACCCAAGAACCATCAGCATCAGCACGGCAAATAATTGAGTTTTGTTCATGGTAGGTTCCTCAACATTATCATAAGATGATAGTAAACACACCAAATTCCTATAAATATGTTTCGGCATTTGCCACCAGATTGAAGTAATGTTTGATCGCAAATATGCTGATATGGACTTTGAAGAACTGCGCAATACCCTGAAACAGGAGCAGAAATCGAAACTCGCAAAACTCGAGCCTGACTTTTATGAAAGTGTGCGCACGTATCTTGATGGGCTTCGTGAGGAGCAGAAAACAGCCTCTGGCAAAGAAGCCCAGTTTCTTGCAGACGAACTTGAGACCGCAAGCGATCGTTTGCAGCGCATCTTCAATCTACGGATCGGAAAGATCGTTAATCTTGCGTCCTTGAGCATAATGGGTGAGATTGGTGGCATCAAGCATGACATCGATATGATGACGCAAATTGAGCATGGCATCTATGATTCGGTGCTTGGTGCGGTGCGGCAGGGCTGGAGTGCGGTTGAACAGACGATTGCTGGTGAGTCGGTTGCAACGGGGGCAGCAGTTGCACCATTGCCCCTGTTACTCCAGTTACTCCAGTTACATCGGCTGCACATGTCCCGCCTGTCGAGTCGGTCACATCGGTGCCAGAAGAGGTAGCCAATAGACCATCTGAAGATGCGGGAGGGGTTGGGGGGGTTGAAGTGGTTGAAACAGTGAATTCCAGCGCACCGGATGGTTACACAATCGTGCGCGTGCTAAAGAACATCCCCACCTTCGTGGGCACGGATAGCTGCCATTACACCCTTGCAAAGAACGATGTGGTGACGCTGCCCGACCTTCATGCAAAGGTGCTGTGCAAGCGAAGGGCGGTGCTGCCGGTTGAGATATCCTCCGAGTCCGGGTGAGGTTAACGCCGGATGATGATGGCGATTTAGGGACTCCCAAGCAAATAGTTTGCTCCGATGTATGCCCTGAAGTCGCCAAATCCACGATAAATACGGGGCATCTATGGGGCTCAGAGGTCGCGTGTTGGGGTGAGTGCAGACGGATGCGGGGGGGCAGGGATACAGTCATGCACGTCATAGCCAAGGGTCGCTCGGTCATCACTGTAAGTCACCATTGCACCAGCACCATGTATGTGAGCGTTCACAGGTGGTTGGCATATTATCAAGCATCACAGGAACAACTGCGGCATATCTGTTCCAGATGTTCAAATCCGAAGCTGCCGACACAAGACTTGAATCAACAACTTCAAAACAATGACAACACCGGATAAGTTGACAGCCCCTTAGGGGGAGTTGTAATAGTATAAACATTACATTGGTCTTAAATCGATGGCAAACGCACCTCTATAGTTGAATGCTATATTAAACTCCACATCCTGTCTTAAATATACTTCTCTTTTTTGAGCAAGTGGGTTAAATTTTATGTCATAACCGATCTCTTCAGATACTACGTATGCCTCCCTTTTAGACATAAATTTCGAAGTATATCCTTTAAACTTTATATCTTCTTTATTAGAATCCTTAGCCACTCTCTTAATCCCACTTGTATAAGGGTGGTCATAACTTTTTTCATTCAGTTCTTTGAAAAATGTCTTTGATGTATTATATTCTCCGCGCTCAAAGGATATCACACCCAACTCGAAAAGCAATTTCAATTCCGAGCAATTTCCATCAAACGTTTCATATCTTTCAAGAAGTAGTTCATAGATTCTTTCTACATTATCAGGTTCGATTTCTATGGTTATATAATATTTCATCTTTAAGAGATCCTGATTTTTTTCGGATATTCTTAATCCCTCTTCCACATAAAATAAGGTTTGATCGAGGAGTTCTTCATATTTCGATAGATCTCTTCGATGCTTTTTTGTTTCATTAAATATAAATCTACTCATGAGAATATATCCACTTATTGCATGAGGTGCATCATCAATAAATAACAAGAGTTTGTTCTTTGCCGTATTGAAATCACCAAATTTTTCATTATAAATCTTTGATTCTAGACTGACTATTGATTCAAGCTCATAATTAGCAATTGATTCTTTTGCTTCTTCGATAACTTCTAATGCTTCTGAATAATATTTATATGCATCTTCCGTTTGTTCAATGTGATCATAATACTCTCCTCTTTTAAATGAAGAATATGCTTGCGAGTGATAGGGGTACATATTCATAACACCTTTCATCTTGGAAGATTTAAAATAGAAATTAGCTCGGTCATATAACTCTAATGCAGTATCAAAATCATCTGATAGATTGTTTAATGCTTCTTTTGAATATAGAACTCCCAAAGAGTTTAATATGACCGTTTCTGAATCCCTCCCCAAACTTCCTCCCCTGTATTTCCTTGAACTACTTAATGATCTATTTAACAAAATTTTCGCCTTCTCAAAATTTCCTTTATCTCTCTCAAGGATTCCATAATGATGAAGAATGGTGCTATCTTCTATGCCTTTGCTCAGAATAGCGTCGTAGAGTTTTATCAAATGTTCTTCATCTATTTTCCCCTTGTCAACGCCGTTAGGTCCCAAATATTTGACCAAAAGCGATCTAACAATCTCCATCTCAGTTCGATCCAATGCTCTGACTTCTGATAAGACTTCTACATATCTTCCAACCATCGTCTCCAATTGTTCTTTATTAATCGGATCGAATAATTTTTCAACTATTTTTTGCGCAACTATCTTATTCTTTGTCCTATAGAACAAGTCTCCAGCAATAGTTTCATCTAACTCAATTATGAGCGACTTAGCTTCTGTTTCATATATATCTTCTAAAAATTCACGATAAGAATAATTGAATATCTTTTGTAGTGGACTAACTATCATCTCCAACTTTAATGGCATATCATACTGATAAAAGAGACAGACATATTCATAGGCGCGTTTAGTTGGCTCCGATGGTAGCTTTTTATACTCATCCCACAGTATTTCGTTTAACTTCCTTCTTGCTGGATCGACCAAGCCGTATATTATAGCAAAAAAATCGCTTTCATAGTCGGTCAGCGATTTAGCAGCCCAAAAGGGTAAATCGGCTAAAAACTCTTCATGATTCAGTAACTTTCCCAGATGTTTAATCAGACGCGTAATTTCTCCTTCATCCATTTCCTGGGGAATTTCAAATATATTACTATCTGATATAATCGCTCCAAATCCCCACTGCTGTTTGGAATATTCCCATTCATTGGGACGCGCCGCTCCGACTATAACTACAGGTCTGGAATGATTTTTAAGATAAATAAGCATCTTTTTTACATTATCTATATTAGCATCTATATTATCAAATATTATTACAACTTTATGTATTTCTTCTACTGATTCGGATTTCGAATTCACATCTTGGCAGAACTTATCGATAAGTTTGTAATCAAAGAAGCTCAGATGACTGTTGAGTACTATTACGGGATTGCCAGCTTCGTATAAGTCGTATGCCAACCTCTTAAGTAAGATCGATTTACCTAAACCGCCTCCACCCAATAGAAGAATTGCATCATTATCTTCTGGTCTATTTTCATTTACCTCGTATTCCACCCTCTTCTTCACCTCAAAATAAATATCTCGCTTAAAATCCCATCCTTTTTTAAAAGCTTCCCAATTTTCAGATTGTCCCTTTAGGAATCTCTCAATTCGCTTTTCTTCTGTTAATCCTTCTTCAATTTTTCCTTTTTGTAAATCCTCCTCGCTAACGATCTTAAAATATTCTTCAAACTCTTTATATTCTCGATAAGGAACTTTTACATCCCCATATTTCAATTTAAGTGATATATTAGCAGTTTTTCCTTCTGTATGAGCTGTCATTGCAGGATTTTTCCCCAATTCATTAATAAACTCCTCGAAAGTAAGTGGTATTGGTACAATGTTTCGCTTATTGAGAAGTCTTTCGATTTTTGACCCGCGTTCGAGAGTCGGTATCAGTGCAAACGAGTTATCCATCCTATCACCGAGCTGTTTGCGCAATTCGTCTATCAATTCGACGACTATCCTATCTTTGAAGCTATAACCAATGTATAATACCGCACCATCATGAACAAAACTGGAGAAAGTTTCTAACATCTTTCTTCTACTGTCTGATCTATTATTGTAATCTGTTCTTGTTAATACAGGAGATTCACCGGGATCGTCCCTTCTAACATCTCCCATTAGTTTAAATAGGTGAATTTCATCCCTTTTATTGAAGTTATATGGAACATCACCTCTAATTGTTGGTTTACATATTCGTGCAGTCTCTTCATTTTCACCATAATATTCTTCAAACGTCTTTTCGATTAGATCGTCATAATTAGTTGTAAAAATTACAGGCCACGGGTACTGGGGGATGGTTAGATGAGCATCATTTGGTTTTAAACCATAGAATATTTTCCCGATGTGCCGTTCTAATGCACGTCTTTGCCCATTCTCTTCTATTTCCTGGCAAATATCAAGTAGGTTATATCCAATATCTTCAAAATCCACATCAGCGAACTTTTCTTTTATTAGATCAACCAATTCTTTTCCAGATAGGGAACCAGAGCCGATAGATGCACCTGCGCCTATGAAAAGTGCGATTTCTCCATCCATAATTTTCCTTAACAGATTTTGCAGCGATTTTTTTTCAGGAGATGTTAACGATTGTATATCGGACTTATTTTCAACCGCACGTTTTCTTTGTTTCTTCAACTTTTTTGGCATGGTTGACCTCTGCTTATGTGGAATGGGTCACTAGATCGTACCCCGTGGCTAGCTCAAATATAAATCGGATTCAAACATTAAGAATCTTTTGCAATATTGGAGCCCATCCACTAAATCATAACTTACACTCCACACTGCTCACGCGATCAACCCGACCTTATGTTCATTGTGAGAGTCTCTTACGTCACCAAACCCCTCCCGCAAGTCCGGAGCCTGTACATAGCAATCCCCTGCCACATATCTCACCGTTGCACTCCGGATCAAGCCCACCAGCCGCCATACCAACGACGATATCGCAAGACTGCCATCTCGATCGCAGGGATTCCGTACGGTTGACGGCTCAGTTGACTTGACACGCAAACCCGAGCACCGATTCCACAAGTGTTCGGTAAGCGATCTTAATATAAAATGCGGAAGACCACTCATTGGTGGTCTGACGCTTCCGGCACATCCTCGCTTGCAAGCTCCCTGACCGGTGATGATCCGGAGCCAATGATCTCGATTGCCCGCTGCACAACCTCGTCAACGCCGTATCCGGTCTCTGTCGAGATCTTGTACTCCCACTCGCCGTGAAAGTCGTCAAGATCGCACTTATTCGCAACAGCAAGAACCGGAATTGCAAGTGTTTGCTCGATCTCATGAAGTAGGCTGAGCTGAGCCGTTAGCGGATACCCACAGTGCTCGGCAGGGTCGATCAGAAGCAGTACGAGGTCGCCTACGTGTTTCAGCGCTGTTATCGCCTGCAACTCAATCGCATTGCGGGAATCAAGCGGGCGATCAAGGAGACCGGGCGTGTCCACCA
>JAIWAP010000002.1:0-45341 GCA_048634345.1 Methanobacteriota archaeon
AAGCCCTCTTTGAACCCGATGATCACACGTTCATCTGTTTCATCTGCTGCTCCAACCGCACCCATCGATGCAACTGATAATATCATTACTGCTGCCAGAATCGTTATAATTTTTCTCATTTTTATTCCCTCTCAAAAAAAATTAAAAGATATGACGTGCGTCATATCTTGTCATTCATCATCCGGAGATCAGGGGTTTACCGGCGCGCCATCGCAGACTACCACATATGGCTGTGGTGGTGCAGTAAGTACCGTTTGACCATACACAAACACTAAGCTGAAACCGAAGGGGTTGAACATAGCGTTTTCCTCGGTTAGTGTTCCTGTTGCGTCACTTATGGCAATTCCAAAAGGCGCTACCGCGTACAGATCTAAGTTGTTGGCGGTATCAGTCCATGCAATTGCGTAATGCGCAACAGGGGCGGCACCAAAAAAATCAAGCCAAAGATGCAAACCTTTGTGTCCTATATTAGCTCCACCTGCAAAGTCACTCGATCCTACATCAGCACCTAATACTCCAATGTCCATATCGGCAGTTATTGGTACACCAGCTGCCATTGCCTGTGCCAACATGGAACGAACAGTGTCTTCGTTTGCCGCCACCGAGGATGCTCCAAGCCCCGATTGTTGAATCTCACTCATGACCATCTGAACCACTGCATCGGGTACATCGGCTTCCGGGACAGGTACTCCTGGTGTTGGTTCTATCGGTTTGTCGGGCTTGATGGGGCCCCATGCTCCAACTGTAGCAGCACTCAGCATAATGCCCACGGTCACAAGTACAGCCACAGCAAATATTGCTTTCTTATTCATGTTATTTCCCTCCTATTGTTGTTTGTTCATGTACTATGGACCCACAAGGGATCCAATCGATCATCCGCATTTGCGATCATACGAATCGCGCCTGCGGTCCTGCAGAAAAGCATATAAGCGAAGTCAGCGCATATATTATATGCGCTGCGGGGCTCCTGCAGCGCTTTTCTGCTTTACACATCATGCGCCACAACGCAGGTCACTCGACCTTTAGTTATGGTGCGATTAGATAATCGTTCCAGTGATATTTAAGAAGACATGAAACAATGTTACTGAACTATGTTCAGTACTATGTTCAGTAACTATGTTCAGTAACTATGTTCAGTAACTATGTTCAGTAACTATGTTCAGTAACAGTGCTCCCTATATCTTTTTGTATGAACAGTATCAGTATAATTACTATGTCAAAGTGGTGCCGGATATTGGAAACCGTATTGACATACCTGAGGGACAACGATTGGGTTACGATCGAAGAGATTATCGAGCAGATAGGACTTGCAAAAGAAAAGGGGATGAAAATACTTGATTTCCTATCTGAGTGCGATTTCATCGAGTTTGATACACCAAAGGAAAAAATCAGGAGCACAAATTCAGCGTTACAGTTACTAAACATGCCGGACATATAACTCAGATCTGTAATTCCATGCATTTTTTAAGATATTCTTGTCCTTTTTTGGTTATTTTATAAAGACCATCATGTTGTTCCACCAGTCCATGTTCCTGCAAGAAACTCAGATATTTGTTTGCGAGTTTGAAGTTCAGATTTGCTGCATACACGATCTTTGTTTTAGTGGCGCCACACATAACCACATCAAGGATGACGACAACAATGTCGAACTTACATCTACGTTCCATGATATCACCACTTACACCGTTTTGATAGGAACACGAAAAATTTCGTGCCACTTACATTATGACGGGGTATGTGCTATAACTAATAAATCACATTTAAAGCTTTTGGTTTGACCGGCTTTGGGACAAAATTCACATACACCCCTGCCTGCGCCAATGTGGTGCCACGTCGCCTATGACCTTATCCCACCCTTCGGATATCATGCGCCACAAGCTTCAGTCGTGTCTTAGTCTCCCATCCGCCGAATCAAGTCTCTTTCTTAGCGGCGCGCCAAATCGGCGCTTCACCATGGAATTGACTGTTTCCGAGATTGAAACGCATATGATATCCTTCTAACCACCTTTGGGGGTCTACCCAGAGCAAATATTGCATATCATACCACCCCAGAGCCCCTTTGCTCTTGAAAGTTACATTACTGCGGGGTAGAAAGTATGGCGTGGCGTTATTTTCCGAAACCAGATTGGTAATCCATCTACATCCGTAAATACCATCTCCAAGAACGTTCTCCAGATTGGGATGGCAACCCGAGTGTCTGATCGGGAAGCCTCCGAAAACATCGTAGTTTCTCCAATTGAGTGATCAGGACTTATGGACATTCCTGAAATCAGTTTATACTGAACCCTACACCCATAACAGCATAAGAGAACCCCCTCTTTGCAGATAAGTTCGATTCATGAAAACTATCGTCTACCTGCTCCTCGGTTGCAGACTTTGATTTCTTATGATTCTTCTTAGAATTCTGTTTTTGACGCTTATCTGCATAATTTTCCTTATTAGAGGCACTAAAACCTGTGCCGTCGAACGAAAAGGTCGTCTCTTTACCTTCTACACTTTCATTGGTTATTACTACGATTTCGTCCAGAATTTTATTCACAGACTCTCGATCGTATCCGCGTTCTATCGTTTTGTAAGAAAAATGGCTGCTTATGCCCAATTTCTCCCGGAATAGAAGCAAAAACCCTTCAGCCACTCTATTAGACGATTCCGTGTATGTTTGCAATAACAGTGTTTTGGCGATGTCGGCAGGATTGATTGGCGGTCTGCCAGGTCCCCGTTTTCTGGGCGACGTTCTTTCTGTTATCCGTTTATATGCAGCAATTCCCGCTCAGTCGTCCACCCCATACTCTTGATCTTACTTATCGAGCTTTTAGTCGTACGTTAGGCACGCAAAAACGAAAAATGTAAATGGCATATATCCAAGACTTGATATTTTAATCGCTCATGCGAAAATGCCTCCGAAAAAGGCAAACCCACCAGTAGATATATGAAAAGCCAGGCTCATTCCGGCGTTTATACCACCAAACATTCGGTCCCAATCCCCCATCAATATGGTGAGGGATCTTTAAGAATGACCGGATAGTCTCTTTCAAACCCATAAAGCAATGCTGTAAGGATGTCTTCCATCGAATCAAATTTAAATCCAAAAAATAAAGACCTTATCTTCTCCCAGAGACTTCTTTTACTTCCCAACTTCTCCCAAACGGATCGAAATAGCTGACAGGCGTGTTGCTGCGCCCGATCAACCAAAAACGCCAGCATCATCAACGTAGCGAAAACAACTGATAGATTCGCCTTTCCATGTCCATAGTTGTGCTCAAAGTGATATCCTTGATTTTTGAGCGTGTTAAATGTCTCATTCTCAATTTTCCAGCGTGCTCTACCACCACGCATGATTTTAGAAACATTCTTTTCGGTTACCGGTATATCCGTGACCCAACTGAAATGCAACGTTTTTTTGGGTGTAGTTTCCCAGTATTCTACAAAATTCACCAACAAATCTTGGTTAGATGCGTTCAAAGGGACTTGATTGATAAAACGGAACTTATAAACAGTATCCTCATCTTTATATTCAATTTCTGTTGTTAAACCATCTTTCACAGCAGACTCGACATAATCGAATAAAAAGGCGTGGTCACCTTTCTTCGCCCCTATAATATAATGCAATTGATGTTTTTCCAATTCATGGATGTGCGGAGCATTTGAATTTAATGAGTCTTCCGTTACAATCAGGCGTAAACGCGGATGCACTGCTCTCAATTTCTCAAAAAACGCTTGCCGGCATTGCGTTCACAATCATTCTTCGTTTCACCATCTTGTTTGATGATCGGCTCTGGTGCTAACGGTATTACTTCCCTGAACTCCGGGTGAACGATCGCGGCACCTAGCATCTGATGGTAATATGTAATTTCCCCGGTTTTTGAGTTTATTTTCATAGAACACTGATCGCAATGGACGGTATTTGAAGAGAAATAGCCCGTACCATCTACAGAAAGCAGATAACACCCGTTCATAAAGACCATTTTTTCTAAAACCTTTCCTCTTTGGAGTTGACCAAAAACATGCTTAAATATGGGACCTATGCAGTCTGGATCCACCCCATCCAGGATCGTGCGCATCTGGGAATCGCTGGGTATGGCACCTATCTTGTATACCGTCTTCAAATTAGTATCTCCAGATTGCCGCTCTTCAAAAGCAAGTAAAGAAGGATCCTTAAGGGAAAACATGGCAAAAGCTGACATAAGTGCATCAGCTAAGGGAATCTCGATATCCCCTATCCGATGATCTGGTATTCTCTCAAAACTCGTGCGAACGCTGCTGAATAATGCGTCAGCGTTCAAATCCTTCCGAAGTTTCACTTTTCTTTTGCTCATGCATGCAACCATCCATTGAGTTCCAAATTTGCTAAACATTATTTGGGATTGTTCTTTGTATTACTCTACGATGTGCATAAATGTTTACGAAAGTATAGAGAATCGACCCTTCGTCCGCATGCGTTTACAGACACACCGGGAATTGCTGTGTGACAGCCCCCGGGGGAGTGCATGATTCTTGTGTAGGGGGGTGTTTCGCAACAAGTCTATGACAAATGTCTGTGCAACAAGGCGGTCAACTTGTTGAGCGTCATGTCAAAATTCTGATCGTTCCGGATATCCGGACCATAGAGCAGTAGAGACGAACTCGAATCAACAACAACATCGAAACAACGCTATCGCCCAATAACTTTACAGCCATTTGTATTCATGATATTTATATACAATCGCGATAAATATCCTTCGGGAGGTGAACGAAAATGGAAAATATAATAGATAGTGTCGGGACGCTCATGATTCTCGCATTGGTGGTATACGTCGGCACCATGCTTCTGGGTGTCCTGTCATGACTCAAAATAAATTTAACCACGGAGATTGCAGATTGTGGCTCTGCACGCTCCGCGGTTAAATACGGTACCATCACACCTGATCCAGAACCTCTTTGATGAACCTGCCCTCGCCGACGTTCTTCATCACATTCCCGAGCCGCTCTCTGCCCGGCTTTGTCTTGTACTTGACAAGCGTCTTTGCAACAGCATCGATTAACCCGGGAATCTCCTCTGTCGTACAGAACGACTTTAAGAGTATCCCGTCAGAAGGTCTTCTTGCATCGTTTGCGCCGATCCACATCGTGTATCCGCGCTCCTTCTCGATTGCAGCCTCGTGCGGGCAGCCCCTGATACACCAGCCACAGTATACGCACTTGTCCTTGTCAATTACTGCCTTTCCAAGAACGATTGAGATCGCATCGACCCTGCAGAGTTCGGCACAACGCCCGCAACCGTTGCACTTCTCTGTGTCGATCTCAGGGCGCACCTGCCCGATCAGACCGACGTCGTGGCGCTTGGCTCGCACACAGTCGTTAGCACAGCCCGCGATACCGATCTTCATCTTGTGCGGCGTCAGTCGCTGAGCAAATGCCATTGTGAGCTCTCCTGAGAGTTTCTTGGTCTCGACAAGCCCTTCCGTGCAGTAATCCATGCCGACGCACGATGAGACATAGCCCATCCCGATCGTTGCAAGCCCGCTCGCATAGATCTCGCTCATCAGTTCGTCCACGTTCGTGCCAGGAACTCCCTGAATCTCGACGCTCTGTCGTGTTGTAATCTCAAACGTCCCATCGCCGTACTTCTTAGCAAGTTCAGCAGATTTCGCAAGCTGATCTGCGCCGATGAGTCCTGCGTTGGTCTTTATCTTCACAAAGAACGTGCCCTTGGTCTCGCCCATGACGCCGGGGTAGTCGGACGCCCAGTAGAACTTGACCTTCTTTCCTTCACCGAGCCTACGAGCGAGTTCCCATTTGAACCGCTGCATCTTCAAGCCCGCAAACTCCTCGATTCGGTGGAGATCGATATCCGACTTTGTCTCGATGTATCCTGCTTCCTCTGCCGCTTTGATCAGCTCTACGCCTTTTTGCGTCCTTCCCATGAGCGTCGTCCAGCCCTTGCCAGAGCCCATGTATCCTGCCGAGATGTCAGAGAGTTTGGAGACTGCATCCCTGCATATCACGCAGCCGTCCTGAACACAGCCCGCATTCCAGAGATCATTGAGATCAAAACCGTGTTCGCCGGAATCGGTCGTCACAACCAGTTCGTCGAGATGTATGGCGGCTCTTCTGACCTTACCGAGGTCCACACCCTTCTCTTGCATGAACACTGCCAGCTTGTCGTAGTTGAAGTTCTCGGTGCAGAACAAGCCGATGACGTAAGCGATGTTCGGAACCTTGATCTTCTCGCCGTTCTCGCCGACCTCAAAGCCGTGCGACATCATGCCCGGGAAGAACTGGGTCTTCCGAACCCCGTATACATGGCATGGCAGCCCGACAACCGCGGCATTCGTGATGTCGCCCGCGTCCTTGATCGCTGAGAGCACAGGAATTGCGGAGTATTTCGAGCCAGCAGAATCGAGCAGTTCATCCTTTGACCGAACAACGCGTGAACTCGGTTTTCCTGCGTCGCCGGTTGCGATCACGCCATCGATCAATCCATTGTCCATACAGTACGAGAGAAGAGCGGTCACAGCGCCGCCGTCCTGTCCAGCCTCCAGTACCGCAGGATCGGTCGCCCGTGCAGCCACAAGCGTTTCGTACTGTCCGAGCAGCGCCGGTGGTTTTGCTTTGAAACCAAAGATATTCGGACCGATCTTTGATGCAAAGGTGACCACGCGCTGGCAGACGTCCTTACAAGCGCCCTGCCCGTTTCTCGGACACTCTTCCTTCAGTGCGGGACCGTCTTCCCGAAACTCAATTCTGTCGTTCGGACAGACCGCGGCACATGCGCCGCAGAATGTACATAATCCCGCGTCGACGACCTCGTCTCGCAGGAACCATTTATATTCTTCGTTTGTCATAATATTCGCCCCTTGTAGAGTTCTGTTGCATATTATGCTTAGGTCTTTTCGTTGTTCACACCCCTATATAAAGATTTCGTAATACCGTGACGGATTTCGTTACACAATATTTTTATACCGTCGAGACATAGTGATAATTATGGAAGATCATCGCAACCATGGAATCAAGTGCTGGAGAAAGGAGTCGTGTGAGGGTCTACTCGAAACGCTTGCAGTCGATGACATGGACATGAAGATCATCCGGATATTGAGCGAGAACGCGAGGATTAGTAATGTCGATATCGCAAACAAGATCGGTGTGAGTGAGGGAACGGTCAGACGAAGAATTGCCGAGATGGCTAAAAATAAGGTAATCGAAGGTTTTATCTTACTTCTTGATTGCAAAGAAGCGGAGAAGTGCGTTAAGGCGTTCATAAGTATGGAAATTGCTGATCCGAACCTGCAGGGCGTTGCGGATGAACTGCTCAAGGATCATGAACGGATCATCGCCCTATATCGCACAAACACACGATTCAATCTGTTATGCGAGGTCATGTTCAGGTCTATCATTGAATTGCAGGAGTTTATCGACAGATGTCGTAAAATCGAGGGCATTGTAGATTCGGATGTGAAGATGGTAATCGGATCGTACAAGAAATGCCTGTGGACCGGGATATGATTCACATAAATAACTGGGATGTATAACTCCACTCCTCTCGCTCGTCGCCGATCTCAACGACGCCGCGTCCTTCCGGGTAGGTAGAAGAAGACATCCGCCATCGCTCGCGTTGGATTTCAACGCCTCACCGGGTTGCAAGAGTGATGTGTGCTGCCGGGATCTGCCGGGTATCATGGATCATCGATACATGAAAGTTGTCACGGGTTTGAGGATACGGGAGCCGATCTTGCATCAACGATCTTCATCATAGCACTCCTTTCGTAAACTCCTCAAACCCGATCCTGTCGGTGAAGTCGCCGATCCGATCATTTGGCTTCGTATTCGCGGTGTAGTAGTCAAATACGCTCTGCGCAACCTTCTTCGCAACCCCAATCGACTCGACGTGGGGCAGTTCCTTCGCGCTCTGCCTGATTTGATATCGCAAGATAGAGCCGACCCCTGTTGTATCTCCCTTGAAATGTACTTTGAAAACCTGCCATGTCTGTAGAATCCACCTTCTGCCACGATTATATGGAAGTGGAGGTTGAAGCTCATTTTCTTGGAAAATGGATGCAGCACAACAACGGCGCCCGCAGTTAACCGTCCGTTTCGCTGTTTGTGGGAAATTGTGTCGTTGATCGCTGCAATCGCAGCATCCATCAAGACCCTCAGGATGAAACGGTTGTTTCTCACAACGGTCCACAGATCGTCCGGGATTGTAAGTACTGTGTTTCGATGATGTACGCCCCATAACGCGTTTTGGAGAGATCTTGCCCCTATGTCTGTGTGGTTCTTGCCGCAATTCGAGCAGATACGA
The DNA here is from genome assembly GCA_048634345.1 of Methanobacteriota archaeon. GTDB lineage: Archaea > Halobacteriota > Methanosarcinia > Methanosarcinales > Methanogasteraceae > Methanogaster_D. The sequence goes on from JAIWAP010000002.1 coordinate 8,279, forward strand.
CTGTTGCATCCGAAATGGACTATTAATATGGTTCCGCAATGTTCGCACTGGTGAAGAAGCAGCGGCTCTCATCCTTGCAGGAGTCTGCGCAGCAGCGGCGAAGCCGGCATCTTATTGACTTCCTTGATCTCAACGTCTCTGAGGTTGTCTTTCCCTGCGAGGCGGAATGCGCCCCACTTATAGTTGTCCTCGAAAATGTGTCGTACAGTGAAGGGGTATCGGTAAGGAGACCGATGAGAACTGCGACGATGTATGTTTCGGGTGAGGGGATGTCGAGGTACACCGGATATATGTATGGTTGATCTTGGCGATAAGTAGTGCGTAAGGAGGTTTTGAGTTTATAGTGATATACCATAAAAAGTCACAAATTTGTAGCAGTTTAGTTTCGGTTTAGTTTACTAGTACGTGATGTGCATTGCGAGCATATAACATTATAGTGCGGAAATCGTCTACAACTTTCAGGAAAAGTACAAATATCGGTGCGGTGACCTGCTAATGATCGACGAGAGGGACATGAAAATACTATAGACGCTTCGCAAAAATTCCCGAACTCTAATTACCGAGACCACAAAGCTTATAGTGTATGAATACCCTACAGTCTCCGCAGGTGTTACAAAACCTGCAGGAGTTGGTATAAATGAATATTGGAAGAAAAAGCAACTATGTCATTTTGGCAGTGTTGATGATAATCCTGCCAACATTCGTAGCAGCTTGTCCCCCCCAGGCGTCCATAGGTGACCGTGTCTGGGAGGATCTCAACGAAAACGGCGTACAGGATGATGGCGAAACTGGCATACCTGATGTCACAGTCGAACTCTACGACTGCGATGATGTCCTGGTAGACACAACCTACACCGATTCGGAAGGTCTGTACAGCTTCACTGTCGCACCTGGCGACTACTACGTGACGTTCACGACCCCTGACGGAATGGTCTTCAGTCCGATGGATCAAGGAACGGATGATACTGTAGACAGCGATGCCGATCCTACAACCGGAAAGACTGTGTGTACCACGCTTGCACCTGGCGAGAACAATGACACGCTTGACGCAGGAATGTATGTTATGCCACCTCCACCTGGTACCGGGACCCCTGGCTACTGGAAGAATCATCCGAAAGCATGGCCTGTCGTTGCAATCACCATCGGCGGTGTGACCTATTCAAAGGATGATGCAATAAGTTACATGAGAATGCCTGAAAAAGGTGACAAAACTTACACCATATTCAGGGCGCTGGTTTCTGCCAAATTAAACGTACTCATCGGCAACGATGATTCCTGCATCGCAGACACCATTTCTGATGCTGATGCGTGGATGGAAACCTACGGACCAGTCGGCAGTGGCATACATGCCAGCAGTGATGCCTGGAAGGAAGGCGAGCCGCTATATTGGGAATTGGATGACTACAATAATGGCGAGCTACCTTGCGCATTCCCACGTGACTGAAGCAAAACCAGTGAAACAACGAAGGTTACTCAGGCTCAGCCTGAGTTACTTTTTTTCTTTTTTGTAATTGTGTAGCTTAGCCTCAGGACTTTCTCTTACAATCTCGCCCCATTCCGATTTTTTGAGGGTACATGAACATTGACCGCGAACTTTGCATCGATTATATCTTTGCTCAATTACCGCAGCCATCTTCTCATTGTTGACCCGCACGGTGTCGTAGACCGCGATCGCGGTATCGTTTGGCTCTGTTCTTGCCGAATCCAAGATAATTATGATACCATCAGACAGTACCCAGTCATCACCGATCCCGCGAAAACTCAGATACAACTCAGTCTCTCGTCGGAATCACTGTTTAACCAACGCATCCACTCGATGTTACACTGCGTTTGAGTTAGTTTTCTGCTGTGAAATTGGTTGTGACCGGCACAATCGAAAAATCCAGTGAAATCACCACATCCTTAAATTTTACCGCAGAGCACGCCGAGAACGAAGAGACTCGAATCGGTCTTAAAACTCTTGTACCCTATCTCGCTCTCCGCGTGCGATAAATCACTGACTTTTTAGACAGTGCCTCTCGAACGTTTTAGAAGTAATTCCATTCCTTACAGAAGAAATTGCAAGAGTGGATCAAAAACGCAACCGAAATAAAATAAAAAAAGAGTGGATGGGCATAGCCATCCATCCCTCAATCTCAATCGATTCAGTTCCGCCTCTGCAGCAGATACGCTACAGCCATAAGCCCGCCGAGTGCCGGAATAATCCCGAAACCGGGTGTGGATGCGGCTGAGTCGCCGGCACCTTCGCCAGCTCCGATCCCTGTTCCTGCCTTCGCGTTGAAATCAGCGAGATTCAGGCTCTCGCCCGGTTTTGTTGCGCTGATCAGGTTTCCTGATGCGTCCTTCTCGACATCGTATCCGAGCGCCTCAAAGTCGATGACGTGATCTTCGTGACAGTCCTTGCAGGTCAACGCTTCGTCCTTTGGCGAGACCCCGTGGAAGAGCCCCATGTACCGTTTGGCGTTCACATACTGAATCGGGTCATATATCTTGCCGGTCGCCTCAAAGAGTGCCTGAGTCATGTTGTCGGTCTTCTTAACAGTCATGACTGTGAATGGCAGCATGTATGTACCGTCCCACGGCTGTCTGCCAAGATGCAGTCTTGCCGCATAAATCTTTGACGCAGGATTATCGATTCCACCGACTGGCTTTGCCATCATCACAAATCCGTCGCTATCTGGCACTGCCGGGTCTGCGATGTCCAGTATCTCAGACCATCTGTTCCACCAGACATGAATCGGTGCAGGGTTGCTCTCACGCACGAGCGTCTCGTGATACATATCCCCCGCACCAAGATGCCGGTTCCCCCAGTCACGGGAGATCTCAACGGTCTGCTCCTTGCCATACGATGTGACGTGGCAGGCTGTGCAGTAGATCCTGTCCGTGTGTTGGTTGTACATCGAACCCTCGTAATGCGGTTCACTGCCGTGACAGCTCTTACCGGCGCAAGTGACCAGGAAATCGGTATCATCGACCCGCATGTCCATGCCTCTGCCTGACACATGGTGGTCTACGAAGACGTGACAGTCCTGGCAGGTCATGCCAGCGCTCATGTGGACATCGAGGTCTCGTGAGACCTCATCTGCACTCATCGCAAGCTCGAGATCGCCCCGCTTGTTGTTGTCGCCGCCGCCCGCTGTTGCATGGCAGCGCAGGCACATCTCACGCGTGGGCAGTCCGACACCGCGGGCTGCTGCGGTCGCATCGATCGACGGATCAGGACCGGTAGAAGTCTTCTTGTAGTTCGGTGCGTGGCAGATCAGGCAGTCGATCTTCTCAACCGAAAAATCGTTCTCGAATAAGCCATAGCCTGCATGGCATTTGCCACAGAGGGCGTCATTCGATTCGGTGCCCACGCAGAACTCATTCACACCCACGAGTTTGCCAGTCATCTCGCCTTCCTTTCCGACGACGTGTTCCGCCTCGCCCATCCACGTGTTGTGGATCGAGGTTACGAAGCCCTCACCTTCTTCTTGGTGGCACGCAAGACAGGTCTCAGCACCGGTGTATTCATCGATGCCGGCATGTGTCCCTTCAGCCGCAGATGCGGTTGACGCAATTAGCAGACAGAAAAGCAGAACAACTGGAAACCTCACCGCTGCGATATGGCGCAGGGATGGGGTGGTCGCATTTTGTGTATTTATTGTCAATTCCTCCTTTCGGTATATCTGTGTAGACATTACGATTTTAGTAATTATATCTACGTTATACACAATGCTGTTACGATAAACTATTTTAATCTTTGGCGAGATTCGCGGTCACAGCACCCGCGTCTTCTCCTTCGGTCTTGGCGTCTTCACGACGAGGAAACGAAACACCGACTCGCTTTCATTAAGCAGACGGTGCGGAACTCGGGAAGGACTCTCGATGAACTGATCTGCCACGACCTCCTCGCGTTCGTCGCCGATCTCAACGACGCCGCGTCCTTCGAGTATGTAGAAGAAGACGTCAACCGGAGTTGCGTGGAGTTTCAACGCCTCGCCGGGCTGCAACGTGATGTGTACTGCCTGGACATGCTCGGTGTCATGAATCATCGACGCATGAACACCGTGCGGGTTTGGGGATACAGGTGCGCTTATTGCATCGACGATCTTCATCAGAGCACTCCTTTCGTAAACTCCTCAAACCCGATCCGGTCGATGAAGTCGCCGATCCGCTCCTTTGGCTTTGCATTCGCGGTGTAGTAGTCAAAGACGCTCTGTGCAACCTTCTTCGCATCATCAATCGACTCGACGTAGGTCAACTCCTTTGCGATCCTCGGCTTCTTGCCAGCCTCGCCTCCGACAACCACCTTGAAGCCGTTCTTGAAGCCGAAGAAACCGAGGTCCTTAACCCATGACTCGCCGCAGCAGTTCGGACATCCTGATACGCCGATCTTGAACTTCGCTGGAAGGTTCATGCCGTGATACGCATCATGCAAAGCCATCCCGAGACCGAGGCTGTCTGAGATGCCTTTCTTGCAGAAGGTGGTTCCAGGGCAGGTCTTGACGCTCCGGACGCAGAGCCCGATTGCAGCACCTGGGCTCATCCCGAGGTCATTCCATGCGGAATCGATGTCTTCTTCCTTCAAGCCCACAATGACCATCCGCTGTGCGCTTGTTATCTTTATCGCGGCTGCACCGTACTTCTCTGCGACTTCCGCAATCTTTCGCAGGGTATCTGGCGAGACCACGCCTGCCGGAGTGTCCGGCGCTATCGCATAAGTCTCTCTATCTCTCTGCACGACTGCTCCCTTCTCCGGTATGTCGTTCTTCTTCTCGTTACTCATCTTTATCACATCTCTGTGTTTTCACCATCCATGCGCATCGAATCGCATGAGAATTCCTTTCAGCCCTGCTTTATGCCGGGCTTCGTCCTTTGATGCTCGCTCGAAGAACCGAGCCGCATCGATGTTGCCTTCCGCTTCGGCTGCCTTCGCAGCGTCCGCTTTCTCGGTTTCAGCCATGGTCTCGCCTTTGAGCATCATCTCGAGGTTTGCCTTAGTGTCGCCGATCATGCCGAGTATCTCTGCAATCTCTGCGGCATGCCATGACTCGTCCATCGCGAGCTGCCTGAAGTACATGGCTGCGGTGTGATGTCCTTCGCGCTCTGCCTGCTTTGACATCGCAAGGTAGAGCCCGACCTCTGTTGTCTCTCCCTTGAAGTGTGCTTTGAGTTCGTCTTTCGTTGCCATTTAGAGACCTCCTACATTGTTAGATGGTTGCGTAAACCTTTTAATAGTTTACTGCCGCAGTGATATGTATTGCGAGTATATAACATTATGGTGCGGAAATCGTCCATAAATCCCTGCAAAAGTACGAAGATCAATATGGTGATGCGCAATTTGACGAAAGAGACACGTTGATCCCAGACATATTTCGTGAGAACGCACGCAAACCGCAAACCGCAAACCGAGATCGCTGCGAGACCCCGGATCCCATAGCAGTGTTACTGGATTTTTCGGTCAGATTCTCAGTGCCCCCAATTGATACTGGTCCCAAAATGTTACTGCGAACTGTCCGGTTTTTGGGAATAGTGAACTGTGAACTATTCACCAAACACAGGATCTGCCGGGGTATGAAGGTTTTTTTGAATGGTATGTGTTTAGCTGAGGCGAAAAAACCACGAGATTTCACGAGATTGACACAAGAAGATGGTAGTACCAAGATATTGGTGATATGTTTGCATGTTATATCCTGCCTCCTCCTACTTTCTCGTGGAAATCTGTGCAATCTTGTGGTTAGCTAAACACGTACTGCAAAACGTTGCGCCCTCGGGATAGTGCAGCCAAAATTCAAGGAGCCGCCCTCGTTTTTGAAGATATCCGTATCTTATACTGCCCGCCACCGGTAGGCAGACCGAGTTCAAACCTGAGCAGATGCATCCTATCCAAATCACGCCTTTTCATGTACGCCCTATTTATGCGTCAACCCCCCCAGTGATCTTCAGCGCATACCGTAAGCCCTCCTGTATCGACCGCCTTGTCACCAGTTCTGACATATCAATGCCAAGATCAACAAGCGTATGTGCAGACTCAGGTCGCACTCCCGTGATGATGCACCCTGCGCCGAGCAGTTGCGCAGCTCTGACGATCTTGATCAGTTGACCCGTCACATACGTGTTGATCTCATGAACGCCTGTCACATCAAGTATCACGACGTCTGACTGTGTCCTCGTGATCTCGGTTAGAAGCGTCTCCATGATGATTCCAATCCTGTGTTCATCGATCATTCCGATGAGCGGCAGCGCAAGGATTCCGTCCCAGACCGCAACAACCGGTGCGGACAGGTCCTCCTGCGAGATTCGCAGTTTTTCGACGAGTTCCTTTAAGTATTCTTCCGATTCTACAAGTTTTTTCGTCCGCTTCTCGACCTGCGACTCAAGGCTTATACTGTACTCCTCCAGTTCCATCCTTGATCTCCTGATCTCACCAGTCATCTCATCAAAGGATCTTGAGAGATCCCCGATCTCATCTTCCGCATCTGTCCCGACTCTTTGATCCAGGTTCCCGCTCTTCACCTCTTCAACACCTCTGGAAAGTTTCAAAATCGGCTCTGTTATCGTTCCGGCAAGCATCATGGAAACTATGGTGCCTGCAATCAGGAGAACCGCAACAACCACCATCGTTACGCGCGTTAGCCCGGCAACCGGTGCGAGTGCTTCTTCCTCATTCATCTCTGCAACCAGCACCCACTCCGTCCCTGATATGTGCTTATGAACCTGGAGGACATCGGCACCCAGATAATTCGTGGTCAAGACCGCGGTATGTCTACAACCATCTCTCCCTGTGTGTTTCATCTCACTGGCTTTCGTCTTTAAAACGGCATCCTCTACAAACCTCGATGGCGTTATCATGTAGCCGTCACAGTTTACGAGGTATATCTCACCGGTTTCACCGAGACCGGTTCTTTCTGTTGTGATCGCGAATAATCCCTTTTCAGTGTCAAAATTTAGCACAAGAACTCCCGAAAATTCACCGTTCACCAGAATTGGTGCTGATGCGCTGATAACAGTGTTTCCGTTGGATATGGCGGTGCGGAGGTCTCCGATGTAAACCCCGTTTTTACCCTTCAAGAAGAAGTCGTCGGTGCTCCTGTCAAGCCCGACATCAGCACGACTGGACGTAATCACTGTGCCGTTTTTATCCAGCACCCTGACCCTTGAAATCTCGTCATGAGACTGTATTACACTTTTTATCCTGCGATTAGCCTGCTCCATTCTCAACGCATGATCCTTACTTTCATCTACTGCATCTCTAAAGGAATTTTCTGTCGCCATCATCCCGGTGAGCGCCCTGTACCCAATTAAATCAGTCTCGACGTGATCCGCTCTCGACTGCGCAGTTGACTCCAGATGAAGGTAAACCTCCTCTTCAAGCATATTCTCTGCGATGCTCTGGCTGACCACGATCGTGGTAACGCCTGTTACCATGATGAGTGCAATCGTGATTGCAAAGATCTTTATCTGTATCTTCATCCGCCCAGCCCCCGACCAACTCCGAATCCGGAACACTACAAACCATCATTTCCCGTCATTCAATCTGCCTATCGCGTACCTGAGCCCTTCCTGCATGTCTGCCATCGTGGTCAGGTCACCGATGTCGGCGCCCAGATGGATTATCGTCTGCGCAATATCCGGACCGATGCCAGTCATTATGCATTCCGCGCCAAGCAGCCTCGACGCGCTCACAATCTTCAGTAGATGGCTCGTCACATTGGTATCGACCGAACGGACACCGGTGATGTCGAGTATGACAAACTCTGACTGGGTCGCAACGATTCGCTCAAGCAGGATCTCGGTTATGGTCTGCGCCCTCTTGCTGTCGATCGACCCGATCAGGGGAAGCGCAAGCACCCTGTCCCATATCTGGACAACCGGTGTTGAGAGCTCCTCCTGCGCTGCTTTGAGCTGGTTTGCAAGCACGGTAAGCTCCTGTTCTCGCGCCAACACATCTGTTATGTCTCGTATTGTCATGAGCGCCCCGAAATACTCGCCATTCGAATGCACGCCAGCGACCGCTATATCCAAACTTCTGCCAGCAACATCGAGCGTCGTTTTGACCACCTCGGCGGAGCTCGATTTTAGTCGGTCAAGTGCCTCGATCATGTCCTGTTGTTGTGACTGCGGATGACATGCAAGAATATCCTTCCCGATAATATCTTCCGGGAGGTTTAGCAGGGTCTCTGCACGTTCGTTCACGAACTCGATTTTGCCGCCCGGATTCACAAGGATCACTCCATCGGCAATACATGCAAGTATCGCCTCCAGTTTCTTCTTATCCACTATTATCACCCATTCTGTGCTTTGGCAATGTAAAATAAAATGCGCTCCCTCCCCCGATCTCGCTCTCAGCCCAGATCTCGCCGCCGTGCAGCTCTATGTACCCTTTCGCAAGCGTGAGCCCGATTCCGATCCGGTCACAGTGTCTGGTAAGCGTCGCATCCGCCATAAAGAAGCGATCAAAGATTTTTGGCAGATTCTTCTTTGAAATTCCAACCCCGTTATCGCTAATCTTTGTAAGGACATCATCTCCGCGATCGTCCATGGAAATCCGGATATTTCCGTCAATTCCCATGTAATATGCCGCATTAAACACAATATTATCCATGACGCGTGTGACCTTCTGTTGATCACAATCGATCACCAACGACATCGGGATGTTCACGTCTACTGCATGGTTCTTTTCGGCGATCAATGCCTGATGCCGCGCAAGAACCTCGCTTACGACCTCGCATAACCGCACCGGGGTATAGTTGAGCTTCAATATGCCTGCATCAAGGTCTGCGAGGTCGAGCATGTCGCCGAGCATCAATTTGAGTTTATTCGCATTGGTTTTTATATTATAGATATAACGCTTCTGCTTGTCAGTGAGATTCGCAGACCGAGCATCGATCAGGTCACTGAACCCGATGACCGCGGCAAGTGGTGTGCGCATCTCATGTGCGACCACGTTGATGAAATCCACCTTCATCCGCTCCAGTTCTTCCCGCCCAGTCACCTCGTTTGCAATCTCTATGACCAGCCGGCTGCCATCGGGTAGGTGGAGTGGTGCAGCCGCTATCTCAAATATCCGCCCGTCTTTATCGGTAGCTGTGTATCTGAACTGGTCCTCGCCTTTGTGGATGATCTCCTTGACGCCACAGATTTCGCATGGCTCATCCCGTCCGAAAAACACTTCATAGCACTTCTTGCCGACGCTGTTGCCAAATATCCTGATCAGGAACTCGTTCATGTACACGATCTCGTAGTTCTCGTTTTCGATTGCCACGCCGGCGGGCATATTCAAAAGCAGCAGTTCAAGCTCTTCCTTGCTATAATCTCCCGAGTCATCGACCTGTGCATGTGCCCCCATAATCCACCATAATATCATTATAAAGAAGGGTACATAAACGTTGAGGTCGATCGCTGCTGGGATTTTCTGGCAGGTGTTATCGGTTAGGGTAAGTTGCAGGTCAGATCCGTGCAACCTGCTCACATAAATATCGCTGCCGCATAATACGCCCCAAAGCAGAGAAGAAACACGCCGCATCCTGCCAGAAATGTGCGGTATGTGCGATCAGACATCAATTTCCCGCCGCTGCTCGATATTATCGAAACAGAGACATACCAGACTATATCGGCGATCCAGTGTCCGATAATGAAGAGTAAGGCTGCAACAACGCCGATCTTGAGCCCGTCCATGACCATGCTGTTTCCGATGGTCAGCCACCAGACCAGGAAGTACGGGTTTGACACCGATGTCAGAGCGCCTGCGACGACCGGACTGCCAGTAATGCCCCTTTTCACGTCAAACGTGGCATTCCTCGACGAGCGTATCGTCATCATCCCGAAGATGATTAAAGCCCCGCCCCCCACGAGCGATACGATATCAAAGACTATATCATTTGCGATCGAGAATCCAAGCAATATTACGCCACAGATCAGGACTTCGACCGCCGCATGTCCAAGCACGATCAAATGACCCGCAGTCCAGCCTCTCCGAAGTGATGCCTCGATGGTCGCAAAGAGCATCGGTCCGGGGACGGCGGCTCCGGTAAGCCCGATGAGAAACCCGATTGCAAGCAGCTCGATCATGCGTCATCTGCCATTTCATCATTCTGTGTTCTGTCATTCTGCCGCTTGGTCATGCGCCATGCTCTGTCCTGCATCGTCAGGTCTTGCACGGAGGCGTGCGGCATGTTCGATCCGCTGATCGATCAGCGCAGCAGTCCCGATGTCGGACCTTGCATAGAGGTCGCCGCGTATCGCAGAAAGCCCGTGTGCTGCGATCTTCTCTGCATCCGCAATCGCCGGTGCGATCCCGACGACCGCAATCGCCCGCGATCCGGTGGTGTACACCGTCCCCCCCTCTTCATAAACGCTCGAATAGAATAGCACAGCATCCCCGGTATCGCCGATCTCGATGACCGAGTCCTTCACAGGGTTCTCAGGGTAGCCTGCCGGGACCAGATACTTGCAGACGGTTGCAAGACGCTCGAATTCAACATCCAGATCAGAGAGCGACTCATCCGCGACCGCCTGCAAGATGTCTGCAAAATCGGTCTTGAGCAGCGGAAGTACGTTCATCACCTCAGGATCGCCGAATCGTGCATTAAACTCGATTACCATGATTCCTTTTGCGGTCAACATGAACTGACCGTACAATATGCCTTTGTATGCGCCGGCATCATCCCTGATCTTTTCGATGACATCACGCATGATCTCTTTCGCAGCCTCGTAGTCCTGTTCCTGCAGAAACGGCAGTATGTTGCCTGCGGCAGAATAAGAGCCCATGCTTCCGGTATTTGGTCCCTTGTCGCCGTCGTAAGCGCGTTTGTAATCCTGCACAGCCGGTGCAAATGCAAGCGTCCTGCCATCAGTGAATGCCTGCACCGTGAACTCCTCTCCCTCAAGATTTTCCTCGATTATGACCGGTCCATCACGCAGAACCTCGGAAGCGTACTCTTTTGCGCCGTTTATGTCAGAAAAATGATCCCCCATCACCCGGACTCCTTTTCCGCCTGTAAGCCCGGTCGGTTTCACGACAACATTGCCGAGTTTCTCGATGAACGCGTATGCTCCGGCATCATCGCCCTGCTCGAAGACCTCAAAGACCGGGCACCCGCTGATATTGTGCCTGCGCATGAACCTGCGAGCATACGCTTTGTCAAGCTCGATCTGCGCAGGTGCGAGTTTCGGTCCGAGGCACGGAAACCCTTCACATTCGAGCACGTCCGCAAGTCCGATCGCGAGCGGTGCTTCAGGACCGATCACGACAAAATCGACGCTCTTTGATCTTGCATAAGGGAGAATGTCCTCGACAGTCTCCTTTGCAATCAGGAAATCCCTGCACAATCCCGCTATCCCGGGGTTCTTCTTGCTCATAACCGCATACAGATCAGAACTGCGGCTGCCGCGTGCGATCGTCTCTGCAATCGCATGTTCTCTGCCTCCGCCGCCGATGAGTAATATCTTCATGCTTCTCGAGTTTGTGTAAATGGCGCATAAGAGTTTTGCCGGAGCCTCGCCATGTTTTGCGAAGACCGTTAGACCGTTGTGCGCTTGAAAGTCCCTCCGGCAAAGGTTTATGTCCATGACCCCCGACTTTTTAGTTAATGGAAAAAAATGCGCAGCAGCCAAAACTTCCACCGAAGTCACGCTTCAGTGAGTGGTACCACGAGCTGCTCGCTGCGGCGGAGATCATGGATATCAGATACCCGGTCAAGGGTCTGTATGTGTGGTATCCATTCGGATTTTCATTACGAAATAAGATTTACTCGATCATACGGGAACTCCTGGACAACGACGGTCACGAAGAGGCGTTGTTCCCACTTTTAATCCCTGAAAATGAATTTATGAAGGAAGCCGAGCATATAAAGGGATTTGAGGATGAGGTTTACTGGGTCACGCATGGAGGCACCGCGCCGCTGGACGTGAAACTCGCGCTCAGACCCACGAGCGAGACCGCGATCTATCCGATGTACAAGCTCTGGATCAGGTCACATGCGGACATGCCGCTTAAGCTCTACCAGATCGTGAACACCTTCAGGTACGAGACCAAGCACACGCGTCCGCTCATCCGCCTGCGTGAGATCACGTCGTTTAAGGAGGCGCACACCGTGCATACCGACTGGGATGATGCGGCAAAACACGTAGATCGGGCGGTCGAGCTTTACCAGGAGTTTTACAGAAGGCTTGGAGTCCCAACTGTCGTTTCAAAGCGTCCTCCCTGGGATAAGTTCCCGGGCGCGGATTACACGCTTGCAGTCGATACCTTGATGCCTGACGGCAAGGTTTTGCAGATAGGGACGGCGCATCATCTCGCAGACCACTTTGCAAAGACATTCGAGATCACTTACGAGGATCCAACCGGCGAGCAGATATATGCGCACCAGACCTGCTACGGCATATCAGAACGATCCGTGGCTGCCGTGATAAGCGTGCATGGCGATGATCGCGGGCTTGTGCTGCCTCCTGAGGTTGCACCTGTGCAGGTGGTGATCGTGCCGATCCTGTTTGGTGACCACGATGTGAATGAGACGGTACTGGAGGCGTGCAGGTCCCTGCGTGACCGGTTCACAGATCATGGGCTTCGTGTCAGGATCGATGATAGTGATGATCGCCCTGGTGCCAAATACTACCGGTGGGAACTGCGGGGCGTTCCGGTGCGAGTCGAGCTTGGACCAAGAGACCTCGCAAAGAACTCGTGTATGCTGGTGCGCAGGGACACAGCAGAGAAACGATCGGTGTCGATCGACCTGATACCCGGCGAGGTGCAAGACTGCATGGACGCGGTGGTAACTGATATGTACCACGCCGCCAGAGATGCGTTAGACTCGAGAATCTTTGACTGCGAGACACTGGAAGAGGTATCAGAGAGAACAGCTAACGGGATTGCACGGATATGCTGGTGTCTTGACGATGATTGCGGGCGCGAGATGGAAGATATGACCGGCGTCCACATACTCGGGATACCGGTCGAGCCACAGGGAAAGACCGGACCGTGCCCGATCTGCGGAAGAGATGGGACCCCGGTGCTGATGGCTCGAACATATTGAAAACAAAGTGAGGGATTGATATTAAACTGAAAAAACGATCTGTTTTGCGGAAAGTAAACAGAAATAGGGATGTTAATGGCGTTGAAGCAGTAGATGACCCGGAAGCCAGCACAGTCAGCACAGGAGAATATGGGTTCGAATTTAGAGTCAGAGAACACTGGCATGTTTGTACTCCCTGGTGATTCGATAGGCGCGACCGAGGAGTTTCGTGCTGGTGCGCAGACGTATGAGAGCGCGGGTAATATCTATGCAACCGTCGCAGGGACGGTTAAAACCGATAACAGAGACCGAACCATCTCTGTAATCCCGGGTACAAGTACTCCACCGGTCCTCAAGCGAGGAGACGTGGTTATCGGGCAGGTTACCGGGCTGCGGGACTCGCTCGTACTGGTGGCGATTGCCGGGGTGAGAGGAGTTACTGATCGGGCGATTCCTGATGTGGGACCCGCCGTAATCCATGTATCCAACATCAAGAAGGCGTATGTCAAGGATATCTCGCGTGAGTTCGGATTATTCGACATCGTGAAGGCGAGGATCACCGATCTCAGGAACATGCGTCTTGACACGTCAGAACCTGAACTCGGGGTCATGAAAGCGCTCTGCTCGAGATGCAGGACCGCGATGACACAGAATGGCTCCAGACTGGTGTGTCCGGAGTGCAACCAGGTAGAAACACGGAAAATGTCCACGGATTATAGAACCGGCGTCATCTGAGCCAGTGGTCAGAGTGATGAGATACAGAGGATGAAAGATCAGGGCAACACATTCATCGAAAATATCCTGCGAGAAGGGAAGGAGATTAAAATCAGTGACTTCCTCTCCGCAGTTCACTCAACCACCGACAAAATCATATTAGAGAAGCCATGAACTCACTCGACGAAAAATTGAATAAAGCCATCGCAAGGATCGATTCGTTGGATGATTTTGAAAAAGTTGAATTTGTTATTCAGTACGGTTCGTCTGTGAGCGGTATGATGACGGAAGACTCCGATATCGATCTGGCAATCTATTATGATAGCAAAGACGACAGTGAATTAGCTCGATACAGATTTAAAGTACTTTCCAATCTTTTCGATGATATTTACGATATTCAAATCTTTCAACAGCTCCCTCTGTACGTAAGAACAGAAGTTCTAAAAGGAAATGCGATCTACTGCAAAGACCGAATTTTTTTATACGGTGTTGCGCGGCAGACGATAGAAGAATTTGACGCATTTAAACACCGATACTACGACTATATCGGAGAGAGGCGCCTCGCATGAGGACGAGTCTTATACGAACAAAAGTAAAAGAGATAGAAGAGAGCCTTCAGGTGATAGAAGAGCATATACCAGATGATATTGAAGATTTTTTATCGCTTGGGATAATCAAAGATGGAATCTACAAAAGACTGGAATTTTGTATAGAAAACGTTTTTGACATATCTGCAGTCCTGAACGCAGATTACAATCTTGGGATTCCTGGCAGCGATGAAGATATTGTAGACAACTTGATCCGAAATAAGATATTGCCTGAAGATATGAAAGAGAAATTGGGATCCATGAAAGGGTTTAGAAACATCATGGTTCACAGATACGGAAAAATCGATGATAATCTTACTTTTAATATATTATCAGAACATCTTGGTGATTTCTATGAATTTATATCTCTGATCAACGATGTGATCTCCCGAAATGATTTCGCCATTGCCCGAGTAACCTGATAAACCCTCTGTATCGACACGTTCTTATTGTATAACAATCATGTGATAGTAAAATACAAACTAATAATAGAAACAGGAGTAACAAAAAATGGATAACTTATTATATCTTGCACCTGCGGCAGGCATTCTCAGTCTGATATTTGCAGGTCTGTTCGCACGCACTGTCCTGAAGCAGCCAACCGGCACAAAAGAGATGCAGGAGATTGCATCTGCGATTCAGGAGGGTGCGATGGCGTACCTGAACCGGCAGTACAGGACGGTTGCAATCGTTGCGATCATTCTGGCTGCTGCGATCTTTGTTCTGCTTGATGACGGGGCAAAGATTGCAGCCGGGTTCATTGCCGGCGCAATAGCCTCTGCTGCTGCGGGCTACATCGGAATGAACGTATCAGTTCGCGCAAACGTGAGAACTGCCAATGCCGCGAAAGGCGGAGTTGAGAAAGCACTCACCCTTGCGTTTCGGGGCGGCGCGGTGACCGGGCTTGCTGTCGTCGGTCTTGCGTTGCTTGGCACAAGCGGGTTCTACATATTATTCGGAGGAGTTCCCGAGAACGCCGATCTGATCATCGGTTTTGCGTTCGGTGCGAGCCTGATCAGCCTCTTTGCACGGGTCGGAGGCGGCATCTACACGAAGGCGGCAGATGTCGGCGCGGATCTCGTCGGCAAGGTGGAAGCAGGAATCCCGGAGGACGATCCGAGGAACGCGGCAGTGATTGCTGATAACGTCGGCGATAACGTCGGGGACTGTGCTGGAATGGGCGCAGACCTCTTTGAGACGTACGTTGTGACCGCACTTGCCGCGATGCTTCTTGGTGCGCTCGTGATCGGCGAGTACCCAAATGCAGTCACATACCCACTGATGCTCGGGGCGGCTGCGATCGTGGCATCGATCATCGCAGTCTTCTGCGTCAGACTCGGCAAGGATGGGAAGATCATGCGTGCGCTCTACAAAGGCGTTGCAGCCGCGGCGCTGATCAGCGTTGTTGCGTTCTATTTCATCACAGACTGGCTGATGGGTGGCGATATCAGGTTCTTTTATGCGACACTCGTCGGGATCGTGATCATGGTTTTGATCGTGATCATTACCGAATATTACACCGCAGTCAATTTCAGACCTGTTAAGACGGTTGCTCGTGCAGCAGAGACCGGGGCAGGTACAAACATCATTTCGGGGCTTGCAATCGGTCTTGAAAGCACTGTAATGCCGGTGATTGTGATCTGTGCCGGCATACTGGTCTCATTCTTTGTGGTTGGCGGACTGGACGATGCAGCCATCGGTGTGTACGGCATCGCTCTTGCGGCGGTCGCGATGCTCTCGACGACAGGGATCATCGTTGCACTCGATTCGTACGGACCGATCACAGACAACGCAGGCGGCATCGCAGAGATGGCTGCACTTCCACCGAGCACCAGGGATGTGACCGATCAACTCGATGCGGTCGGAAACACCACGAAAGCGGTGACCAAAGGTTATGCGGTCGGATCAGCCGCTCTCGGAGCGCTCGCACTCTTTGCGGATTACAGGCATCAGGTGGGTCTTGTTGACGCTGGTGCGCTCGGTCTGGATAACCCGATGGTACTGGTCGGGCTCTTCATCGGTGGGCTCCTTCCGTTCCTCTTCAGTGCTGTTACGATGAATGCGGTCAGTAAAGCTGCTTTTGAGATTGTGGAAGAAGTGCGGAGGCAGTTTCGGGAGATTCCGGGTATCATGGAAGGAACCACAAAACCGGAGTACGGGAAGGCTGTGGATATCGTGACAAAGGCTGCTATCAGGGAAATGGTGATTCCGGGCATTCTTGCGATCGGTGTGCCGCTTGCTGTCGGTATCGTGCTTGGTCCGGTTGCACTCGGCGGACTTCTCATCGGGATCATTGTTGTCGGTCTGCTGATGGCGCTATTCATGGCAAACAGCGGTGCCGCGTGGGATAACGCGAAGAAACTGATCGAGGATGGTGCGCACGGCGGCAAAGGCTCTGATGCTCACAAGGCGGCAGTAGTCGGCGATACCGTCGGCGATCCGTTCAAGGACACATCAGGACCTGCATTGAATCCGTTGATCAAGGTGGTCAACATCATCGCGATACTCTTTGCCGGGCTCTTCATGCGAGGCGGGCTGATCTGAAACGCGAGGCGGCGCAGGTGCATTTGGGTGTACGCAAAAACCCATGCACCCGGCACCCCGGGCATCGGAGCGATGGCAGCGGATTATTCATGCTGAAATGTGTGAATATCCGATATAAAACCACTATATTACACAAGATTAACACAGAAATCTTGTGGAAATCTGTGTAATCTTGTGGTTCCTACCACAAGTTACCCGAACATGTACATGAAATCATTCCGACGAGGTAACTGCTCAGAAGCAGGGTGAAGAACAACGATATCAGTGCAACTATAATCGCGTACGGGACATTTGTCAGGACGTTCATCGTGGTAAACTTCTCAACCGACGTGAGAATGATCTCGTATCCTGCGTAAATGATTGCAAGAGCGAGGAAGAGGCTCACGATATTCTCCGCCCTGTAAAATCCATAAGGAAACGTCTCTGTGGGCTTACGATCCGAAATCTTGAGACCTATGAGGACCCCGATGGAACTGATCACATCCGTGAGTGAGTGGATCGCATCAGCAACCAGGGCGATACTTCCTGAAAGTGTGCCAGCAAGAAATTTGATTGCCGCCAGAAATGCAGTCACCGCTATGGATATCAGGGCGGCTTTCTTATCTCTCGCTACATGCACCATCAGGAAACAATTGACTGATAAACCTTTAACACTTACCTATCAAGTGCGCGTGTCACAACTGCGCAACTCCCTGTATAGGGTCATCGCGCCCGGGGGAGAAGTTGAATGTATGAATACCGATTTATCTCTACGAATAGTTTCAATACAGTTTTTAAAATATTGGACATATCAGGCTCTTTGACAATTCGCGTTGCCGGGCATCTCATAGATGAATCCTGCCTATGTGATATTAAGTGCTTAGAGATCACGAATGACACGAATAAACGAATTTCACGAATGCTAAACCGGAATAAATTAGTGGCATTCGTCCGGGACGCGTAATTCGTGATAAAAACTGTTAGAAATAGACCAAATTCTCGATAAACTCCTCGAAACCAGAGTGGAACGAGTTTTGGTAAATAACCGATATGGCTGGTCGTTTGTTCACCACAACGCGAGATATCAGAGAGCCTGATATGTCCAATATTTTCTATGGTGCTTTGTTGCAATCCTACGAGATACCGTCCAAGCCCCTGCACGTCTGTTATATCAGTCTGCACGTTTTTTCAGGCGGTCGATTATTGGATTAAAATATAATTCTCAAAGTTGACCTGCAAACAAAAACTCCGGTATTTGACAGCGCGACGGTCCCCGGGGCTTTGCTTCGCATTCACGTTTGTCATTCATCCGGGTGTTGCGCCGACTAATAACAGAGCCAGAAGTGGGCGCGAGTCAGGGACTATAGACAGCCTCCGAATGCTGATGGTGAGGCTGAGCGGCTAAACACGTACCTTTTTATATATCCTGCACGAAATGAGACCGTTTACGGCTCCCCGGTATATTACCGGATGAACCGGATGCAGAGTTGACGACCCGCGCAGGGAAGGGTATAAAAATGGCTTATAAACGGATCGGAAGGAAATAATGAGAAGATCGTTGCCATTGCAGGAATTAATCGACTTCGACGAGCTTCAAGAGATCCAGGACGGATTTGCAAAGATTATCTGCACATCTTCAGTGATCTTTTCGCCGGAAGGGGACGCCCTGACCCGTTTCAGCAACCCAACCGGTTTTTGTTCGCTGATCCAGTCAACCAGAGAAGGGATGCAGTGCTGTTTCCAGTCATTCGCAGATATGAGTCGGGAAACCCTCGAGTCAGACGAGCCTGTGCTTATGCGCTGTTTCGCGCACGGCGCCCACTATGTCGCGCCGATCATAATCGATTGTGAGCGCAAAGCAACAATGTTTATGGGACAATTCGTAACAGAGGAGTTCTCCCCTGAGCAATTGAATGAACTCAGAGAAATCGCCGCGCAGATCGACGTGGATCCGGACCGGCTGGTCGCAGAAGCAAAGAAGATGCGTGTGGTCAAAGAAGACATGGTCCGGAATTATGCAGCCTCGCTGTCACAGACTGTCAGGGTTATCGCGAGGCTGGGCGCGCAGGCGATCGAACTCATGCGGGCAAAAGACGCACTCCAGGAGTCACACGACAAACTGGAGTCCCGCGTAAAAGAGCGCACCGCGGAACTCGCTTTAGCAAACACCGGACTGAAACGAGAGATCGCCGAGCGAAAGCTTGCTGAATATCGTATTGAGCGCCTGAATAGCGTTCTCAAAGCTATCAGGAATGTTAATCAGTTGATCGTATCTGAGAAAGACCGGGACAACCTCCTCCGGAAAGCCTGTGACATCCTGTTAGAGGCGCGGGGCTACGATGCCGCGTGGTTCGGGCTCCTGCGGGATGATGCAACATTCGAGATGGTCCTGGGTTCTGACTCAAGACGCGATCCTTCCCGCTTCTGCGATGACATGGTTGGTAGGAGCCCTTCACCATGTTTCAAAGACGCGCTTTTCCGGAAAGAGAGGATTACGATCGTTGACAAATCCGTGGAGTGCAAAGATTGCACCTTCAGGAGCACTTATGCGGGCACCGCAACTGTTATCATCCGGGTTGAACACGCTGGAAAGCTCTTTGGGCTGCTCGCAATCGCGCTTGCCGCCGATGTCGATGCCGACGACGATGAAAAAGAACTCCTCCGGGAGGTTGCTTCCGACATTGCGTTTGCCCTCCATGACATCGAGATGGAAGAAGTACGTGAAGCCATTGAAAACGCGCTCCGGGAGGGCGAGGAGAAGTACCGCACCCTGATTGAGAATATCCAGGATGGTGTATTCCTCATCCAGGACGGGGAGCTTAAGTTTGTCAACGAGGCGTTCGCAAGGATACCGGGCTACACAGTGGAGGAGATCCTCGGGCTGGATTTCGGGGGACTTGTTGCGCCCGAGGACCTGGATATGGTTGCGGATCGCTACGTCAGGATGATGGCAGGGGAAGACGTACCCATGGAGTATGAGTTTCATGGCATACGGAAGGGCGAGGATACGCGAACCATCGTTCATATGACCGTTGGGCTCACCGAGTATCAGGGTAAGCCGGCAGCGATCGGAACGGTGAAGGATATAACCGAGCGAAAGAAAATGGAAGGTGCGCTCCGGGATAGCGAGGAACGGTTTAGAATGATGTTTGAGAACATGAGTAACGCAGTAGCCGTTTATGAGGTGATTGACGAAGGGCGGGATTTCATCTTCAAGGATTTCAACCAGTCAGCAGAGAAGCTGGATGATATGAAGAGAGAAGACCTGATCGGTAAAAGCTTGCTCGATGTATTCCCCGGAGTGGTTGATTTCGGACTTTTTGATGTTTTTCAGAGAGTATGGCAGACCGGAGAACCGGAGCATCACCCGATCTCTCTTTACAAGGAGGGGAGAATCAGTAGCTGGAGAGAAAACGATGTTTACAAGCTGCCATCTGGCGAAATCGTTGCGATTTATGAGGACATGACCGAGCGCAAGCGGCGCGAGGAGCGTGCAACGGGTAAACGAGGAACTGGGGGGGCGGGGGGAGGAGAGGACTGCTGAACTAAAAACGCGCAAACGAGCAGTTGAATGCGACGATTGTGCAGGTATACCATGCGCAGAAGGTGGAATCATTGGGGATTCTTGCCGGAGGGATCGTACACGACTTCAACAACCCCTGGGACCATAACGGCTCTCTGGCAACATCATAATCAATGCTTACAACCCAAGTATCCCGCCCAAAAAAAATCAAAACCACCGCTCCACGACCACACACTTTCGAAATTTTGGTTATTTATTGTTTTGAAAAGCTCGGGTTTGTGGCGGTGTGGGGTATAACGAGTGAAACCAGAGCGAAACGAGCCGATATATGTATCCGCTTCAAATTAAGTGGTAACCGATGCACCATCTAAAAAATAGGCGATTTTGATAATTATCGTAGATGCAGATTTCACAAATTTACGCTGATGTTGCCTTAAATCCGTGTAAGCAGTGTTAATCTGTGGCTTATATGACTTTTAGCCACAGATTAACACGGATGAACACAGATTGAGTTTTTTTCTGTATATTTTCAGAAAGATTGAAGATGGGTTTTACCATGCTTTTTGAAGTGGATACCGATCTATCATTCTTTGTGTATAAAGATCTGGATCGAGCACAAAATCATGAAAATCCCAAAAAAAATTTTTAATGTGGTCGCAGGCAGGATATTTGCAACAATGGCACCGAAAATAGCTCCGATCATCGACGTGGGGATCAGGAATTTTATTGCGTCGGTGTCTATGTTATTGAATTTCTTGTGGAATATCGCTCCTGTAAGGGTGGTTGGCAGAATAACCGTCAACGAAGTGGCGACTGCTTCGTGTATCGACAGTCCGAAGAAAAGGTTTAGCATTGGAACCATTATCACGCCACCACCGATGCCAAATAGGGCGGAAGCCGAACCGGCGATCAGACCCAGAATCACCAGCAGGGGGTATGCACTGGTATCTGAAACCGTTTCGGCAGGAAAATTTATTATCCCGGTCAATTTTAACCCCATAAAAAATAAGAGCGAGGCGAATAATTTTGTTAATAGTTTGACACTCATCTTATTTGCCAGTTCAGCACCAAACTTTGCACCGATGATCGAGCCTGCAACGATAAATAACACGATAAAGAATTTGATATTGCTGCTTTCTATGATATAGTGTGCTATTATTCCAACGAAAGCAGTAGGAACTATCGTTGCTAACGACGCACCGATCGCTCTCTTTATTTCGTAATTAAAGAATAGGATCAATGCTGAAATCATGATCGCACCTCCGCCGATGCCCAGAGCAGCGCTGCAGAACCCTGCGACCAGACCAAGAAGCAGCAAATTGAGATTCTTCATCCGGTATCATATTTTGACGAACCCCCTGTAAAAACGTTGCTCGCCAGAATAGGCTGCGGCGCACTGTCAGGTATTTTTATGTACCTGCGACACAATTTTGATCAGGGATACGTATGGCAAGGAAAAAGAAAACCGGCGACGCTGAAAAAACGGTCTTCACTCCGGAACTGGACAAAACCATAAAGAAGGGCGGGGCTGCGATCGCAAAGATCCTGAAAAACGACCCTGATGGGAGAAGCATCCGGGATCTGATCGAATACCACTTGCAAGAGATCGATGATGGCACACGCGACGATCTTGCGATGGCTCTTGCCCTGGCGTTTGATGAGGCGGTCGAGCAGACGATAGCGTTTCCGCTATTCACCAATGATCCGCTGGTGCTTGCCGAGTACGAGCAGGTAGGTGTGCCTGAACGGGCGCTCTGGTTTCTCCGCTATCTTGTTTCGCTCTATGGTGCACGAGCCGAGGATGCGGTGATCCGCCTGGAGCATCCTGACGGATTGAAACAGACACATTTCACTACCAATTACGACGAAACAGGCACACCGCGCAGCATCACGATGAAACTCACCAGAGCGGACAACGATTCGATCATCATCACCGACGCGCCGGATTCGTACCTTTTTTTAGTTTATCAGATGCTTGGGCGGTTGGCTGGCATCGAGCCTCCGGATGCGGCGGATACGAGCATCAAGAACGCACTTGAAAGTATCGGGGACAAAGTCGAGGGCAGGGTCAGGGACGGCGCCAGAGACAGCATCACGGGCAGTATCAAGGATAGTACCAGAGAACCCAAATCGTGATGGAAGAATATTTGCTCTCGGGAAGCATTCTCTGCGGCGATGATTTTGAGGTGGTAGAAGGCTACATCCGCATCAGCGATGGTGTTATCACAGAGGTCTGCGAAGAACCGGGACCGGTGGACGCGCGGGCGCACGGCATTGTCGTGCCGTGTTTTGTGAATGCACACACACACATCGGCGATTCGGTGCTGAAAGACCCGCAGGTTGCGGATCTCGCCAGTCTCGTGCAACCGCCTGATGGACTCAAGCACCGGGTGCTACGCACAACCGACATGCACGATCTTGTGCGGGCGATGCGGGCAAGCATCCGTGACATGGCTGCAACCGGCACCTGCGCATTCGCTGATTTCAGGGAAGGAGGTTTGCGCGGGGTGCAGGCACTGCAACAGGCGGCAAGCTCTGCTCCTGTGGATGCGGTGATCTTTGGCAGACCGGAGGGTGCTGGCGGTGATGGTGCATATAACAGGAGTGATGTGGATATGGGGGGCGTGATGGACCTTAAAGATGAGATCGGCTCGATACTTGGCTGCGCGGACGGTATCGGGATCAGCAGCACCAATGATTACGGAGACGGGGTCGCAGCGGCAATCGCAGAGCACGCAAGGAAATGCGGCGGCAGGTTTGCGATCCATGCAGGCGAACTCGATTCGACAGATATCAAGGATGCGCTGACGCTAAACCCAGGTCTCCTGATACACCTGACGCACGCATCGGCTGATGACCTTTGCCAGGTTTCTGATCATGATATCCCGGTTGCGGTCTGTTTGCAATCGAACCTCCTGACCAGAGTTGGCATGCCGCCGGTTGAGGCGATGTTTGCTGCGGATGTGACGGTTGCTGCCGGAACCGACAACGTGATGTTTAATTCGGTGGATATGTTTGCAGAGATGCGTTTTTTGTCTTCGATATTCAATCTGAGCGAGCAGCAGGTGCTCGGGATGTGTACCAGATCTGGTGCGCTTGCACTCGGTCTGAACTGCGGGATCATCGAAATGGGGGCAGATGCGAATGTGATGGTGCTTGATAAGGATTCTTATAACCTTGTGGGTGCAAGAAACATCCTCAGAAGCGTGGTGCGGCGTGCAAGAGCCGGAGACATTCTGTTCTGTTCCTGCGGTAATGTTTAAGATGTTACCAATCCGTTGCTATGATATGCCATTTCATGTCATGAACTCCCTACTGACCTGCTCCTTGATCTATCAGGTCCCGTGGCGTGACCTATCCCGTAGTCATAGACACACCATGTGGGGCGTGGGGCGATGAGGCTGGCAGCGCTGGTTTCGGGTGGCAAGGACGGCTTATATGCGGCGTATCTTGCCAGCAAGAGCGGGAATAGCGAGATCAGTGTCGTGGTTGCGATAAAATCGCTCAATCCGGAGTCCTACATGTATCACGTCCCGAATATTGATCTTGTCAAGCTTCAGGCAGAGACGATGCAGATCCCCCTGATCTTCAGGGAGACCTTCGGAGTGAAGGAAGAGGAGCTTTTCGACTTAAAAGCTGCTTTAGTAGAAGCAAAAGCCAGATACGGCGTGGAAGGCGTCGTTTCAGGAGCGATATACTCCAATTACCAGAAGAAGCGGATTGAGCGCATCTGTGCCGAACTTGGTCTGGTGAGCCACGCACCGCTCTGGAAGAGGAATCCGGGAGAACTCTGGAATGAGATGTTTGATGCAGGGTTTGAGGTGCTGATCTCGGCTGTTGCTGCTTACGGTCTCACAGAGGATTGGCTCGGACGGATAATAGATAGAGATGCTTTTGAGGAACTGTGCGATCTCCACGGCATCTGTTATGTCTGCACAGGGGGCGAGGGTGGCGAGTTTGAGACGTTTGTCACGTATTGCCCGCTTTTCAAAGAGAAGATCGTGATCGAGGAGTCGCGGAACGTGTGGGATAAACAAACGATGAGCGGGCAATTGATCATCGAAAAAGCCGCCAGAACTCCCGTGTCGTCAGAACAGACGGTTGGATCACAAAATTCCGCTTGAATGCAGGGAGTCGCAATACGGTTTCGCTGGCATCAGCACTTGCAAATCGCGCAATTGCGACTTCCAACTATTCAAACAATCTAAACCCTTTTGTAGTAGTCCGGTGTATGACAGATGCGAGGTATTTCTATGGAACTAAATGGAGTAGAGATCGAAGATACCTATGCAGAAGCCTTTGGCATCAAGATTGCACGGGTACTCATCACTGGCGCGAGCAAGCACTGGGCAATGGTTGCTGCAACGGAAGCAACGGGATTCGGGACATCTGTGATCCTGTGCCCGGCAGAGGCTGGAATTGAGTGCGTGGTCGATGGCAGCAAGACACCAGACGGACGTCCGGGCGTCTACATCCAGATATGCACGTTCGGGTACAAGGCGCTTGAGGAACAGTTGCTGAATCGTATCAGTCAGTGTGTGCTCACAGCACCAACGACTGCTGTGTGGAACGGGCTTCCTGATGCAGAGAAGCAGTTCGATACCGGATTCAAGCTGAAGTTCTTTGCGGACGGGTATGAGTCAGAACTTGAGGTCGGCGGGCGGAAGGCTTATGCGATCCCGATGATGGAAGGAGATTTCATTATCGAGCACAGCATCGGTGCGGTTGATGGTGTTGCAGGAGGCAACTTCTTCATCCTTGCAGACAACCAGATGGCAGGACTTGCGGCAGCAGAGAACGCTGTGGAGGCGGTCATGCAATGCGAAGGCTCAATCACGCCATTCCCCGGTGGAATTGTTGCAAGCGGCTCCAAGCCTGGCGCTGACACGTACACGTTCATGAAGGCAACAACGAACCAGAGGTTTGCTCCGACGCTCAAGGACAAGGTTGAGGACACAAACATCCCTGCAGATGTGAACGCGGTCTACGAACTCGTGATCAATGGTGTTGACATAGAGGCTGTGACTGCTGCAACCAAAGCAGGAATTGAGGCTGCTGTGAAGATTCCTGGCGTCAAGAAGATTACTGCTGGAAATTACGGCGGAAGTCTGGGCGCGTTCAAGGTTAATCTTGGCGATCTCTTCTGAGATCGTCTCTCTTTTTATTTTTTATTCAGATTGTTGATATACTCCAAAATGGAAGAATATACGCAATGTGAATCACTTCAGAGAGGTGTAGAGCTATGAATACCAGAATTTGCAACGGCATCCGTGATCGAAAAGTCATCCGATTCTATTATGGCGGTGGCTTTCGTACGGTGGAACCGTTCTGTCATGGAATAAGTACGGTCGGAAATGACGTGCTGAGGGGCTGGCAAATCGGCGGCTATAGCGAGTCCGGCGAGCCACAAGGATGGAAACTATTCCAAGTGGATACGATTTCCCATCTGACAATTACTGATGAGGTGTTTGAGGGCAGAAGGCCCGGATACAATCCCAATGATTCGGCAATGCTGACCATCTATTGTCATGCGTGATATGCTATATCGATCCAGAGGAGGCGCACTACGTCTAACAGCGTCTATTCGCAATTGAGTTGATGCCTTACCCATCGCTTCGTTCGGGCAACTCCCCTCTTCGGTCGGAAGCTTGGGTATACGCGAAACGGCAAGCAAAATTCGTGCCGCCTTCGGCGGACGCTCTGCTCGCTCATTTTGCTTAGCGAGCGGCGTGCCTACGCCTCCTGATAGGCTCGTTCGCTGAAATCGCTTGAAACCATCCTATGAAAAGGTGAGTCTATGAAAGATTGTACGCACCCAACTGTTTCTTGCATCAATCCGTATGAACTCATCCGCAAGTATCGGTGTAACTCTTGCGGTGAAGTTATGATGTGTGCATGTGAGGAAAAGTTTGCTCGCCGCTTCCTTTCACATCAATTGAACTGCGGGAACGAATTAAACACAAATCGTAGGATACCGGTCACCATTGGGTTCCAGAAGGGTATTTGTAACACATGTCGTGGACTCCCAGAAGAAGCTCACCCGATGGCACCGATATATGGAAGGACTACAAAGATTGTTCGATACTACTGGCGAGAGATTGCTTTCGAAACAATTCGGCGATTTGGAGAATGGACTGAGAGCCAAGGATACTCCGACTGGCTCACAGCCAGAGTAAAGCATCAAGAAAAATACAACTCCATCAAACGAGAAGTTATCGGAGAGATTAAAGAGCTACATCGGCGCTCTCCCAAGTATGTATATCAAGAAGAGTCTCAAAACGAAGTTCTGACCAAGTATCAGGTCGAGGTGGTGAGACTTGATGGCACCTATGTGAAAAAAGCAGAATCCGGTGTTGTGATTCTTGATGGAGATAAACTATGCTCGCCGGAAGAGTTCGCGGCGCATCACTTTGAGAGAATGGGGTATAAAGTTGTATTTACCGAGAGTGTTCCATTCCATGCACTATTTGGGATATTTATGTGGCTACTTATCCAAGATCAAAGTGATCCTAAAGTCCGTGTAGTGGGTTTTGGAGACCGTGCAGCTTTTGAGCAGGGAATCGCGGGCAAGCAGATATGGACTTTTCTTCCTGAAGACTTTGGAACGATTAACTATGCCATGCGAAGGGCTACCGCCATCGACGAACATTTTGCTCTCATTCCAGAGCAAAAGGAGGAACTGCTTCAGGTATTCGACTACTGGGTCGAGCCAAGCGTTGGCTTAAGACAATATCTTTGGGCACATCGTTCTCAAGACATTACGAAGGCGCGAGAAATAGTTTCCATATTGCCGGTGGATGTTACACGACGGATACTAAGGTACTTGGTAGCGGACTATTGGAAAAGATACTGCGGGTGGCCCGACATGATTGTTCATAACCAGGACGAGTTCTTTTTCGTTGAGGTAAAATCATCTAATGACAAACTTAGCGAAGATCAGAAGAATTGGATACGAGGAAATAGCGCCGAGCTTCACTTGCCAGTTAAACTCGTCAAGATTCACAAACGAGGTGTCGTTAAAAACCCCCAAGTGATTTAAGATAATAACTGTATACACCGCGTTGTTTAATTCCGCCCCGGTCGAGCACTGCGTATATACCGGAACAATAAGCAAAATTCGCACCGCCTTCGGCGAACACAACGCCAATCCGGCGGCGGGACTGCACCCGCTATACAAAATCCAGATATACCGTTAATAACATGTAAACTACGATGATCTCCAAAAACGATAAGCTTCTGATATTGAAATACGCAAAAAATACAAATTGACAAGAGTGATGCTCTTCGGCTCATCCCGAGAAATAAGAGACGCGAACGATATAGACATCGGCGTAACTGGACTGGCGCCCGAATCATTCTTTGCGTTCTGCTGGGAGCTGTATAGAGATCTGTCCAAGCCACTGGATGTCGTAGTTTAATTTGAGCAAAGATTGTTTAACAGACTTGTAGAACGGGATGGGGTAGTGCTGTATGGTTAGCATAGAAGAGAATGTCCGCGCCGAAATGAAGAATATCACAACGGTTCTGACTGAAATAGAGAGAGTAAAGGATATGCCGCAGAAAGAACTCGTGGTTCTTGTGGGGATCGTTAACTATCTCACAAAAGTTGAGGGATAAACCGCCATAAAATGCTGATTGCGGGCATTCGCGCCATTCCCCACATCAATGCTTTTTTGTAAGATGTGTGGCAGAGAGCAGGACTGTGGCATTGAATAAACTCACCCCCAATCTGATGGTTGAGGACGTAAACCGTACCGTTGAGTTTTACCATGATGTTCTTGGGTTTGAATTCGTTATGGGCGTCATAGAAGAGCTTCAAGAGATCCTGACATCTTATCAGCAGGACAGATCGCTGGATTACGCGATGATGAAGTGCGGGAACGTGGAGATAATGTTTCAGGCAGAGAAAAGCCTTGCCAGAGCGCTTCCGGTGCTGAAAGGTAGGGAGATCGGTGGCACTCTCACTCTGTACATGGAACTCGATGATGTTTCAGATCTGTATACAAGAGTGAAGGATACAGTCGCGGTCGTGAAGGATCTGCACACCACCTTTTACGGGATGCAGGAGCTTTACATCGAGGATTGTAATGGCTACATATTGACGTTTGCAGAGGCGGCTTAAACCGAGAGTACAATGACGCCCCGCACCAGGGGTTGGATGGATTATCCCCGGGACCTGCAGAGCTATGCTTCTGAAAAGATCCGGGGTGATCGATGAACTGCTCGAAAGAGTTGGAACGCAGAAAGGGGATGTCAAGCGAAGAGAAGATCGACGAGGAGTTTGTTGGTAGGCTGAAGAATTTGCTGCATCAGGTGAGGATGGGCTGTGACAAGAACTCGCTGGCGTTTGTGCTATTCTGCAAAGAAAGGTAGAGTGAAAAAATGCGCGTATCCCAATAACTTTACATGGATTTAGCAGCAATTAAATTATGATGGTAAACGGTACAACTGTTGGGGACATGCAGGATGCAACCATTTCTAGTAGTATCGAAATCGCGATATACGCAAAACTATCTTCGATTGAAAACGAACTTGACAGCATCAGGACATTGCTCCGGAGACCAAAAAGAGTTGTTTCGCTGCGAGGTATTGCCAAATCTCTTGTAAGCGATGAAGAACTGGAGAATTCCATAAAAGATGCTAAGAAGTCTTTATTCAAAGGTGCCGATGATGTTTTACGTGGCTGACACTCATGCTCTGATTTGGTATCTGCTTGGAACGCTGCCGGGTCGTGTCGATGAGATATTCAGGCAGGCAGAAACTGGTGAAACCATTGTGTACATTCCAACAATCGTCCTCGCGGAATGCTTTCATCTGGTAAAGCATGGCAAGATCGCTTTGGATTTTGATGAATTACTCACAAGAATCGAAGAAAGTGATAATTTCATCGTGATGTCATTTGATTTCAGGATTGTAAAATTATTGCCGTTGATTAACGCGCCAGAACTGCATGACCGGATCATCGTCGCCACTGCGAGGTTGCTTGGTGCCGTATTGATCACAAAGGACAAAGAGATTGTGGAGTTGGAGGATGTCCGTGTTGTGTGGTGATCGGGGAGTCTGTAGGGGTTTTAATGGCTATATCGCCCCATAAGCCTTATGGTGTCGCACTGGCGTATGCGGGTGGGGGGGTTGCGTAAATTTCGTCCCGGAGTTTGGTGCCGAAAGCCAGCTTCGCATGGGGGCATCCTTGTGGTTGACCATAAAGTTAGAAGTGGCTTGCGATGGACAATGGTTATGGAAGACATGATGCCCGATCCAAGCCCTGTCACCTACCCCTTCACTTCAGGAGCTGCTGCGTACGTCAGGGAACTTGGGGTCAATATTCCGGATCTCCTCGAAAAGCGGGTGTACGACCGTGCCCGTGCCCGCGGCGTGGAACGGGTGATACAGGCAATCGATGGCAAAATCGAGAAGAATACCGACACCGACATGCCTGCGGAACTCGATGTGCTGTCCTATCCGGTTGCAAGAATGATCGTGTCCTGCATCGGCGATGATTACCTGATCCGCAGATACGCGCTTGCAGAGGCGAAAGCCGCGCACGAGTCCCTCCTAAGCGAGCGGCAGAACATTCTGGCAACGATGGGTCAGGAATTCGGGATGAATATTGATATCTCTGAGCAGAGGTTCAGGCTGCATTTCACCGATTATGTCAGGTATGCCCACCGCATGCACGACCCCGGATGGAAACTGGTGAACCGGCGACTACAGAGCGGCTGGCTTTCACTATCCAGGAAAGAGTTCACGCGGTTACTTCAAGAAGCGATTCGAGATCGTATACAGCAGGATTTGCCGCTTGATATCCCATCCGAGACCGAGATCTGCGATAAGCTCTCCGGACACATTGCTACCGTGAAAGAGTCTCTCGGCGCCCGCAAGACCGAGTTTGAGATTGGGGGCGAGGTTGATTCGGGCGCATTTCCGCCGTGCATCGCACAATCAATCGCGATGCTGCAAGGTGGCGTCAATCTGGCGCATTCTGCAAGGTTCGCAACCACGGCGTTTCTGCGAAACATCGGCATGAGCGTGGATGATATCGTTGGCATGTTTGGCGGGTCGCCTGACTTTGATGAGACGCGGACCAGATATCAGGTCGAGCACATCGCAGGACAGGAGTACACCGCACCCGGCTGCGATACGATGAAGACTTATGGGAACT
The DNA here is from genome assembly GCA_048634345.1 of Methanobacteriota archaeon. Classification (GTDB taxonomy): domain Archaea; phylum Halobacteriota; class Methanosarcinia; order Methanosarcinales; family Methanogasteraceae; genus Methanogaster_D. Next base: position 38,783 of record JAIWAP010000002.1, read on the forward strand.
GCGTGGGCGCAGACGACCTCTGCAAGAGAGTTGCGCATCCGCTCAATTATTACCGGATCAAGAAGAGGGGAAAAGGTTCCAGGGGGTCGGCAGGGGCAGCACATACACCGGTTCGTCCGACCGCATAATCGCACGTTCGATTGACGCCTGAATCGTCGAACAGTCAGCGATCGGGTCTGAGAACGGGAGTCCGGGTTCGATTAGGGCTGCGCAGCCGCGCACGATCTCTGCGGTCGCCTCAGGTGTTGGGTCGCCCGCGCAGATGTATGCGATGAGCGCGCCCTCGTCGCGGGATTTTAGTTCAGTGGATTTGTCTTTAAGGTTCATGGGGATTGTCGCCCATGTTGTTTTTATTCATCTTGCTTTTCGAATATTTGCTAATAACTCTTTCACCTTCATCACATCTTCTTCACTTCCCTGGTTCTCAAATAACTCTTTTGCGATCTCAAACTCCTTCCTTGCCTCTTCGGGTCTTTTTGTCATCAAGAAGAGGATGCCAAGATTTGTATAGGCTTTAGCATTTTTCAGCATTTTCATAATCTTTCTTTTCATCAAATGAATTTCCAAGATAAAATAGATCTTCAGCATCTTTCAATTCAACGAGAAGCGCCAAAAGAGGTGGAAGATGATCTTCAGGCGAATAATCATCCACCATCGAGTCCAGCGTCCAATCCTACACATTTATGACATTAAAACCCCCTTTCGGTTTTGTGATAAAACTGTTATCCTCAAGCCGGTTGACTGAGTTGATCCAGTCAAGTTCATCGATTTCAGTCTTGAAACCCAAGTTTCCCGCCCAAAAATCAAAACCGCCATCGTATGGCTGCATGCCTCCAAAATTTCGGCTATTTCTTGGTCGTAGTCTTCTTCACTTAATCCCCATCGATTTTAGATACCCCTTTACCAATGCCACTACCTTAAGAAGATAATCCAAATGGAATCAATAAAGTAAATACAGTTGGTATCTTATTATGCCAATATAAAGATTCGTAAATTATTACGAATCCACAAACAAGGTGCCAACCATGTTTGATTCCATCCGCAATATTATGGATGAAGAAGTAGACAGTTATCGAGACCGTATATTTTCTCCTCTAATCCCCCTATCTGCCTTCTTGTCTCAAGTACTCAAGTATCAGATCAATCCTGCCAAAATGCGAAAGCGTTGGTGATTGCGGAACGTGTGGCACAAGGCGAGGTGCCTTGTTCGTCAAACAACAAATCTTACTGCAATGCCCACATGCGCCTGCCTGAAAGCCTTGTCAGGCGACTGGTGCATGAGACGGGGAGATTACTGCATCTGAAGTCAGAGGAGGACTCTGAAATGGAAAGGTCGCTTCAGTTAAGCGGGTAGATGGAAACGACGGTCTCGATGCCAGATACCCCTGAAAACCAGGAAGTATATCCGCAGCCCGAAGGGCAGAAGACCTGGGTGTTGGCTTTCAAATTGTCCGTATCGTCGCTATAGTCTCATTATCTTGCGGAGCAGTCCTTGACAGCAGCGATTGGACCTTACAAGGGCGCAAGGAAACTGGTGAACATGCTCTGTTGCGCCAGATATTGGACAGCATATCCGCAGGCGATATTATATTAGGAGATCGCTACTATTGTTCATATTTCTTGATTGTCATGCTACAGCGGTTGGGCGCGGATTCTGTCTTCCAGATCCATGGCAGCCGCAAAAGCGATTTCCGCCGAGGTGAGCAGCTTGGTAAAAGAGACCATATCGTTATATGGGAAAAGCCAAAACAACGACCGGACCCGGATGACTGAGATCATGTACTGCCAAATGCCAGACACGCCCGACAATACGCGAGATCAAATTCCATGGAAAGGTCATTATTACCACTCTCCTTGATCCAAAAGAAGTTACAAGAACGGAAATCGTGAACTTTACACGAAACGGTGGTCGATCGAAGTGGACTTCAGATTCATCAAAACAGTTCTCCGGATGGATGTTTTGAGGTATAAAACACCTGACATGGTGCGTAAGGAAATCTGGGTTCATTTACTGGCGTATAATCTGATCCGAACGGTCATGGCACAGGCGGCGCATCGTTATGAACCTGTGTCCGTTACTCACTAAACCACGAGAAGAAGCCCGTAACGAATTACGTGGAGGTGGGTATCTGCTTAAAGTAGTGGCATTAGGCTCACGCCCATATCCGGCAACCCCCCTCTCGCATACAAGCAAGCTTGCAGCAGCCGACGACACCCGGGGGTCTCGGAAAGGTGTTTGTGGACCGAAAGCCGCATACGATCCTCTGCTTGACCGGCGGGGCAGGGATGCGTTCCGAGCATGTTTATTTTACCACCCCATCATACACCCGCACAGCCCCGCCTGCCATGAACGCGACGCCGTCTGACGCAAAGGATATGCACAAAGAGCCTCCTGCAGTCCGCACCACCGCCCGATCGCCGGTCCGCCCGAGTCTGCGTGCCACATAAGCGGATGCGACCGCACCAGTGCCGCAACTCAAGGTCTCCGCCTCAACGCCGCGCTCATACGTCCTGATCGTGATCTCGCTCCCGCTCTCGACTTTCACGAAGTTCACGTTCGCACCATCCGGAAATACGGGTGCATACCTGATTCCGGGTGCGATCTCGTCGATTGCGATCTCCATATCGTCCGTAAAGATTATGGCATGTGGAACGCCAGTGTTTACAGAATGTACCTTGTATCCGTTGATCTCACGTACGCCGCCCCACTCCGGAGTTCCCATGTCCACTTTTATCCACTCGCCGTCCAGATCGACCGTCAGAACGCCCGCAAGCGTCTCGATTGCAAAACTCCCTGTACCGGTTATGTAACCCTCGTCGATTGCGTACCTCGCAAGGCACCGTATGCCGTTTCCGCACATCTCTGCCTCAGATCGATCCGGCTGGAAGAGCTGCATCCTGATATCGGCGCAGTCAGACTTCAAAAGGAAGAGGACGCCGTCCGCACCGATCCCAAACCTGCGATCGCAGTAGGTGGCTGCAAATTCGGCTTTGTCTTTGACGATCTCGTTTTGATATTCGTCGATCAGGATGAAGTCGTTCCCGTTTCCGTGCAGCTTAGTGAACTTGATCATGATGTCTCCACCTCAAACTGGAATCGCAAATTTTATTAATCTTTGGGGTATCCCGGAATCGTACACCAAACCCGCGCATTAAACACCCGCAATCTTGGATTAATCACCGGATCAACCCCGCAGCTCCAGATTACCGAAAGTCTTATAACCGTGTTCACAAAGGTTGCTAAAGACCAAAAACAGTTTATGTCACTGATGGAAAATCATATCGCCGCAACGATAAGGCTTCTCCGTTTGTACATCTTTTAAAAAGCGAGGCAACGAAACGATGAAAAACATAAAATATCTTACGAGGCTGGATCAAATAAGCGAATTGGGAGATGAGGAACAATTCGCACTCAAAAAAGTCACTGAAAAGTTTGCATTCCGCACAAATGATTATTACATGTCCCTGATCGATTGGGACGACCCTGATGACCCTATACGGCGCATTGTGATACCGGATCCAGGAGAACTTGAGGAATGGGGTGGGCTTGATGCTTCCGACGAAAGTGTGTACACTACCACTCCGGGTTTGCAGCACAAATACGAACGCACCGCACTCCTGCTGGTTGCCGACGTATGCGGCGGGTACTGCCGGTTCTGTTTCAGAAAGCGGCTTTTCATAAACGATCGCGACGAGATCGCTCGTGATGTGACAGAAGGGCTACAATACATTCGCGAGCACGAGAAAATCACAAACGTGCTGCTCTCGGGCGGCGATCCGCTGATGCTCTCCACGAATAAACTGGAAAGAATAATCAGCCAGATTCGGGAGATTGAGCATGTCCGGATCATTCGTATCGGCACTAAAATGCCTGCTTTCAACCCCTACCGGATCATTGACGATCCGTCCTTGCTTGAGATGATACAAAAATACAGCACCGATCAGAAGAGAATCTACGTGATGGCGCAGTTTAATCATCCAAACGAGCTTACCGACGCATCAGTCGAATCAATACGCCTCCTCATCGAAGCCGGCGCCATAATCACCAACCAGACTCCGATGATCCGCGGGGTCAACGACAACCCAAAAACCCTGTCGGCGCTATTCAAGAAACTCTCCTTCGTCGGGGCGGCTCCTTACTACGTCTTCCAGTGCCGACCGACATCAGGCAACCACGCATACGTTGTTCCGGTCGAGGAGGCGTACGAGATATTTCATCAAGCTCAGATAAATTGTTCGGGTCTTGCCAAGCGGGCGCGGCTGGTTATGTCCCATTCGACAGGGAAGATTGAGATCGTCGGAAAGACAGACGCGCATACATTCTTCCGCTATCACCGTGCGGCTGATCCGGAGCGGATCGCTGATTTCATGATCTTTAAGAGCAATCCTGATGCCTGCTGGTTCGACGACTACGGTGAACCGGTCACAGAATATTCAATCTCGTCAAACGGCGATTCGAGCTAATATCACTAATATCACAAGGTTTAAGTCTGAACGGTCTGCTATCTATAATATATGCGGCTATCAGAAATGATTGCTCTTCTGGAGGACATCGCTCCTCCGGAACTTGCTTATGAATCTGACCGGGACCGGATCGGTTTGGTGCTCGATCGAGGGGGCAACGTAAACAAGGTTGCTGTTGCGCTGGATGTCACCGATTACGTGCTTGAGGAGGCTGCACGGGCTGGAGCGGATCTCCTGATCACGCATCACACTCCGATATACCATCCGATACACCGGATATCAAAGACACTATCCGACTCGCTGAAGATCGCTCTTGAGAGCGAAATCTCGATATATACGATGCACACGAATTACGACCGGGCGGAGGGCGGAGTCAACGATGTGCTCGCAGAGGTGCTTGAACTGCAGGATGTCGAGGAACTGGGACCCGGTCGCATCGGGCGAATAGACCACCAGATGACATCGACGTTTGCAGAGTTTGTGGCGCAGAAGTTAAACGTCTCTGTCCGATGGATCGGCGAGCGCGAGATCGAGACTGTGATGGTCGTCGGAGGCAGCGGTCTCAACGGCGAGTTTGTGAAGACTGCGATCGACGGAGGTGCTGATGCCCTTGTGTCAGGAGAACTGCGACACGATGCGATTCGGAGTGCGCAGAACCTGGCATTGATCGACGCCACGCATTATGCGACAGAGAATCCGGCGATGCAGCGGCTGTGCGACCGACTACCCGTCGAGTCAGTGTTCATCGAACACGCACCTGACGTGCAGGTGGTTGACAACACCCGGATGGCGCATCTCGACCAGATGACACGGTATGTATAGGCATCAAGTACTGCACAGGTAAGTCGTGGTTGCTTTTGCGCGGTTCAACCGCGTCGGTGCAATGGTTTGTGCAGCCATCCGCGCAAGCTTGCGAACCAAACCCCGGCGACGCGGCAGTCCCGTATTATGCATGATGATACTGTAGAAAGGGCAATTTAGACTCTTGCACCCGTCTCTTTGTGTATCTCGCCATCTCAATAGGACTCGCGTTCACAATCCGGACGATTTCTTTTGGAGATCCTGGGGAATAAGTAACGAATAAGTACCCCGTGAAACGATCTTTGTACTGATGATCATAACGCTCAGCGGTCTGCCCGGAAGCGGAACCAGCACAGTGGCAGGCATACTATCGAGTTGCACCGGTTTTGAGGTTATATCTGCCGGAGACATCTTCCGAAAGATGGCAGAAGAAAGAGGACTTACGCTCAAGGAGTTCGGCAAACTCGCTTCGTCGGACACAGCTATCGATCAGCAGATCGACCGTCACCAGAAGAAGATCGCATCAGATGCGAAGCGCGCTGGAAAGGATATGGTTGTCGAGGGCAGGCTCTCGGCGTGGATGGCAGAACCGGATCTCGCCGTGCTCATCACAGCTCCGCTCGATACCCGGGCGGGCAGGATCGTGCATCGCGAAGGTGTCTCGATGGCTGATGCGGTTCGTCAGGTAAAGGAGCGAGAGGCGTGCGAAGCCGGGCGGTATTTAGAGTATTACGGGATCGATGTTGACGACCTGGGGGTCTATGATCTTGTGATCAACTCGGCAAAGTGGGATCAGCGCGGGGTGGCAGAAATCATCTTAAAGGCGATGAAGGACATGCAGGTACGCTATCGCGGAGAATCGTTCTGAAGTTTCAGGTCTCTTGCGCTCGACTTCGACTGCCACCAGATCGCTACCGGCAACAATGCGGCAAGACGTCCTCGTAACCATCTCTAAAAATGAGGAAAAGGCGAGCGATCGCCCATTCCTTGCAAGCTTCGTGGATGTTATAATCAGGAATCAGAGCACGATCTCGATGTCCAGTTCCTCTGCAAGCTCCTTGTACCGATTGCGGATCGTCACCTCGGTCACGCCTGCGACCTCTGCCACCTCTCGCTGGGTTCTGCGCTGGTCGCAGAGTATGGATGCAATATATATCGCAGCCGCCGCAACCCCGGTGGGTCCGCGCCCGCTGGTCAGTTCCCGTTCTGTCGCAGCTCGAAGGATCGAGATGCCGCGTGCCTGCACGTCACCACCAAGCCCGAGACCCGAACAGAACCTTGGAATGTAATCGAT
>JAIWAP010000003.1:0-40457 GCA_048634345.1 Methanobacteriota archaeon
AAGAAGTGGAATTGGTTCGGATAATCGGAGTGGTTCTGGTGATTGCAGGACTGTTATTCACCGCTTTGACCACAGTAAAAAGAGATGTCACGATCGAGTTCGGGGTCTCTGAACGAACCATCAAATACGTGGGCGGAACCGGAATAATACTCATCGCGATAGGGGCGTACATGTTACTGAAATCAGCTACGTTTGTCTAAATTTGACGCAAATCATCCAAAATAACAATACAACGACACAAATTGATTATGGGTGGTGCAATCGATGGATATATCTAACAAGAACCCGTTTCGCCAGAGAATCTGCATTCTTTTAGTGCTGACGCTCTGCACAGGGCTATGTGCCGGAGTGGATACGAGACTCTCAAAGATAACACTGTCGGAGGGAGAATCCCATGATATAGGGGATGGCTACTCGATCACAGTCACCGAAATCGATCTGAGAGGAAACAAAGCCACGTTTGAACTGATCACGGATGGGCGGTCTGTTGATTCTACGACTGTATACCGCGGTGAGGGGTTCACGCTTAGTGGTCTGGAAAATTTTTATTTCGAAGCCACTCTGGATGTCATATTTGTCGGCACTGAAACGACACTGGTCCAGTTGATCGGCAGCGAGAGTGGGTACCCGGCAGAGACCGGAGGTGAAGATACAACCGATACAACACCCCCGACCGTAACAGAAAAGAGCCCGACCGGCGAAAATGTCCCGGTTGCGACGCGAATATCCATAACATTCAGTGAACCGATGAACATGGAATCGGTAGAAAATGCATTCTATATCTATGATTCTATGGGGAATAGAGTCTCTGGCAAGTTTAGCTGGGATGGTAACACGATAATCTTCTCACCGAGTTCCAATCTTGACTATAACACACGGTACTTTATATATCTCTCTGATAGTGCACATGATCTGGCGTACAATAGCTTATATTATGAGTGGAACTTCAGAACCGGACTGCCGAACAATCCCCCCAACACACCGAACCCCCCATCAGGACCAAACACAGGGTACGCCGGGACATCCTACAGTTATTCGAGCTTCACCAAAGACCCTGATGGCGATCAGATACGATATACCTTCGACTGGGGCGATGGCATTGCATCAGGGACCGAATTTGTGGATTCGGGCAGAAGTGCGAGCCAATCTCATGTCTGGGATGTGGAAGGGGAGTACAGCGTCAGGGTAATGGCTGATGATAGCGAAGGCGGTGAATCGGGCTGGTCGCCTCCGCTGGTGGTCGCGATATCAGGGCACGCCCGCCCGACCGCCATAATATCGGCAAACCCGACTGTGATAACCGAAGGCGAGCCCGTGTCGTTTGGCGCTGAAGGATCCAAGCCCGGTGATCCGGATGGTGAGATCATTTCTTATGATTGGGACTTTGGTGACGAATCTACTGGCGCAGGGGTGAACGTGGAGCACACATACCCCCGCAGCGGGCGTTATACTGCCACGCTCACGGTAACAGACTACGAGAATGTATCTGCCACCGACTCAGTGGGTATAACCGTTGAACCCGCATCTGTTCTCTCGGTCTCAATCTCCACTGATTCCGTACCTTCGGGTGAATCGGGTGAGGTGCTCGTTTGGGTCACCTCAAACGGCGATCCCGTACAAGATGTCAGTATATATCTCTCAGCCACGACCGGTAGTCTCAATCCGGACGAGGGCATGACTGACCGCGAGGGTGAGTTCGCCTCTATCTTCACCGCGCCAATCGTGGATGCAACAGAACGATATACCATATACGCAGAAGCAGAGGTGGAAGGCATGAGCGGCGAGGGGTCGGAATCGGATTTGATTGTGGTTGGACCAGATATACCACCAACCGCATACATGGATATATATCCAAATCCGGCAGAAGAGGGCGAGAGTGTGACGCTTGATGGCTGGGGTGAGGATGAGGGTGGTGAAGTGGTTGAGTGCCGATGGACGTTTCCTGACGGAAGCATACGCTCATATTATAGCGATTCATCAGAGCTAACACTCGAACCTGATGAGGTTCAGGCGGGATTGTATCGTTTTGCAGTCAGGGATGATGATGGTCTCTGGTCAGAAACAGCCGATCTGGAATTACAGGTGACAGCGCCGCCCGAAAGTCCGACTTCCACGCCAACATCCGAAAAAAAAACCGATCCATTCTCACTCCCGGTCGCTGTTGCAGCAGTCGCAGCACTGGCAGCAGGTGCTCTATTAATTCATATCGCGAGAAGACCGCCGGACGGAAACGGGAAGCCTGAGAAACAGCAATATGGCACGATATATGCAACCTCCGACCCTAAAGAAGCCATAGTTTCCCTGGATGTGTTAAATATCAAAGGAATATCACCAATAGAGGTGAATAACATCGCGGTAGGCACCCATATCGTTCTGTTTGCAAAATCCGGCTATTTTGGTTGCAAGAAGACGGCTATAGTCGTCGCCAACAAGAGAGTCAAGGTTCACTGCGACCTGACCGAGATACCCGAGATTAAACTGAAACTCACCCCGGATCCAGCCGAGATTTTGGCGGATGGCGAGTCAAAATCGACGATAACCATAGAGATTGTGGATAAAAAGGATAGGCAGATTCCGGTTCCAAGCGATGCAATGATCAGTCTGGAGACTGACAGCGGAGTGATCGACTCGCCTGTCAAGATACTCGCAGGCGATGCTTCTACCACGTCAATCCTGACCGCTTCCGAATCAAGCGGGACTGCTACAGTGAAAGCAGAACTTGAGGTGGTGTTGAAGCTAAAAGGCGAGACGACGGTTGAGTTTCTGGAACGAAAGACCAAGAGAGATAAGAAATAGGGGACCGGGGGATGCGAAAGAATCGATGGCAGTCCCGGATTCGTGCTATTTGTCCGGGGCACATGCGTTCGTGATAGAATCTGCATCAGTGGGTGGCGACGCCAATCATAAGTCCCCCGTATAATCCTCACGATCAGAAATAGCCCAACAATGGTTATCACAATCATCCATCCTTCCACCTTACCCTCTTTGGTAAACTTTGTCGATAATAAAATAATCCCATGTCTTGATACGACCTTTGACGAGAGCGGTAAAGCCGTGGTTGTCAAGGGAATCGAATTTGAGAGCCTGTGGTATGCGGGCGATCCGGTAGAACTTGCCAGACGGTACGCAATGGCAGAAAGCCGATGAACTGGTCTTCCTCGATATCTCAGCCTCGACCGATGACAGAGCCACGATGACCGACGTGATCAGAAGGGTTGCAGACGTTGTCACGATCCCGTTCTGCGTCGGCGGCGGAATTGCGAGCTTCTCAGACTTTGAGCGGGTGCTTGGTGCGGGCGCAGACAAAGTCGGGATCAACACCGCAGCGGTCAAGAACCCGGAACTGATCAAGGAGGTTTCGGATGCATTCGGGTCTGATAAGATCGTCGTTGCGATCGACTGCAAACGCAGGTTTGAGGAGGGCGATGGAAAGACGACAGTCGAGCTTGAAGACGGAACGCAGCATGGTACGACGTCGTCATATACGGCGGCAAAGAACTCACCGGAATCGACGCCACCCTGTGGGCGCAAAAGATGCAGGACCTTGGCGCTGGCGAGATACTGCTAACGAGCAAGGACCGGGACGGGACAAAGGACGGCTACGACATTCCTGTGACAAAAGCAATCGCTGAGGCGGTGGATATCCCAGTGATCGCATCAGGCGGCGTCGGGACGATGGATCACATCTATGACGCGTTTGTCAGCGGCGCGGACGCTTGTCTTGCAGCGAGTATATTCCACTACGAGACCTACACTGTGGGCGAGATCAAGGCTTCGCACCGTCCTGCCGACATGCAAAACGTTTTCCGACGATGTTCGGGATTTAACACGTTATATACGTTTTGTGGTGGGGGTAACATGAGGGATTTCATGCTAAACGGTCTTGAAATTGACATGCCTCCGAATAATAGTGCATAATTAGAATTGCTACACTTATCTCAGATCATCCCGTGCGATCTCTTGCAGCCGCTCAACCCCTCCGACCTCCTCAATCACGCGAGCAACAGCAACAGGTACGAGATTTTCCCACCCCTCGCCAGTTAGCATCTTCTTCCGAATCGCAGTTCCGGAATAGACCTCCCGCTGGTACATCGGAGAACGCTTGACCATAACCCCTGCCTCCTCAAAGAGCCGAAAAACGAGCGGGTTGTTCGTATACGTAAGATCGAAATGCGGAGTCATGGATTTCACATGCGAGACCCAGACCGCATTTCGCTGTATATCCTCAATCGGGATTACGTAATAATCAATATCTAAATCTTTCAGCGAACGTGAGATCATGACTACACGTTCGCCTGCCGTAAAAGGATTCTCGATCTCGTGACTGCACTGTGCGCTGCCAATCCCGATCACAATCTCATCGACCTCGCCGGCGATGCTCGAAAGGACGGTGTGATGCCCTATATGGTACGGCTGAAAGCGCCCGATATAAAAAGCACGGCTAATGCGCCGCTCCTTCCTTTGGCGCATTATTCTTGTGCTTCTGGGCTGCGAGTTTCTTTATGAGGAACATTCCCGGCTTCGGGTCGTCCATGTACTCGATACCTTTCACCTTGTTCAGATACTTCTCTCCGGTCTCGTTCCTGACGATTACTGAGTTCCAGCCATCCGGCGCACCGACCGATCCGACCGAGATATCTGCGTAGTATGCTGTGTAATCAAGACAGTGGTGGCATGGGTTTCGTGCAAGCGCCGCAATTTCCTTGATCGCAACACTGTGACCAACAGGTTCCTCGCCGTTGTCGCCGTTCTTGGTGAATGCCCAGAACTTGCCTCCTCCGAAGTCCATCTTCACGACCTGTTTGATATCGAGCCCCATGATCTTCGGGATGATGTTTTCGCAGAGTGCCTCGCTGGTGAAGCTCTCCATACAGAGGATTCCGATCACAAGAGCGATTCGGTCGGTCATGTTCTCGCGCATGAGTGCTGCGGCGTGTGCCTGACACGGTACTCCTACGACCGCGATCTTCTCGTACTTCTTCATCGCATCCTTAAGCTGCGCAAGAACAGGCGCTGAACTGTACTTCGTGCCTTTTGATAAATCAACATCTGACGCCTTCGTCAGTAGGAACGGCTCGATATTCCAGTTCTCATCCCGCTTGATACCGACAGCACAGTCGATCTCTCCCTGCTCGAACAATGATTTGAGTATTGCGGATACGACAGCACCGTCCTGCCCCTCTAGCTCGCTCTTTCCTCCTCTGAAGCTTCGGACGTTGTCAAACTCGTCCTCAGGGAATCCGTCCACGACAGGACAAACCCTTGAACAGGTCAGACAGTCCTCACAGACCTCACATGCTGCGCCGTGAACATAATAAGTCAGATTATTCGGATCGCGTCTGCTTGCGCTCGGGGGGCGAGTCTCATCTTTCGGCACATCTGCCTCAGACTCTATGTAAACGGCGTTTAGGGGGCATGTTGCTTCACATGCCCCGCAAGCCGCGCAGACGCCATTCTCGATGACCTCTACAATCTTTGGCGGCAAATCACTCAGCCTCCAATGATCTCCTTTCCGATCAGCTTGATCGCTTTCTCTTTGTCAGGGCCAATCGGCGATCCTGCCACGATCTGCGTGACGCCAATCTTCATGAGTTCGTCGATTCTTGCCACACAGTCCGCAGGTGTTCCGTAGATTGCGAACGCATCCATCATCTCGGTTGTGACCGCACCACCCATCAAAGTGCCGAAGTCGCCCTTCGCGATTGCTCCTCCGATTGTGCCGATCACGCTCGGATCGATGCCGTGTCTCTCAAGAACCATCGGTGGCGATCCTGCAACGATGAATGCAACAACGATCTTTGCCGCGTTCAGTGCCTTATCAACCTTCTTGTCGATCGAGAAACATGCATACGCGGTCACATCGACGTCCTTCATACTCCTGCCTGCGGCTTCCGTGCCCTTCTTGATCTCCTTCACCGCGACCTCGAAGTCCAACGGATGCGATGCGTTGATCAGTGCACCATCAGCGATCTTTCCTGCAAGCTCAAGCATCTTTGGTCCCTGCACGCCGAGATAGATCGGGATGTCTCCGGCAGCGAATGCCATCTGGGCGCCAGAGAGCGATACCAGTTCACCCTTCTGGTTGACTGGCTTTCCGGCAAAGAGTTCGCGCATTGCTGAAACGGTCTCCTTTGTCATGGTGAGGGGCTTCACCCATTCGATTCCCATCTTGTCAAAGGTTGCCTTGTCTCCAGGACCGAGTCCGAGGATCGCACGTCCGCCCGATATTTCGTTCACTGCTGCAATACTTGATGCTGCAACCGCCACGTTTCTCGTGTAGGGGTTTGTGACACCGCTTCCGAGCTTGATTGTGTTGGTGTTGGCTGCAAGCAATGCAAGCGTGGTGTACACGTCACGGTTGTTATAGTGGTCTGTTATCCAGACATTGTCGAACCCGTTCTGCTCAGCCATCTTCGTATAATGAGCTATCTTCAAAACAGGGTCGCTTGGTACAAATTCGATTCCATATGCCATGGTTAGTCCTCCCAAGTAATATAGGGTTGAGTTGATCGTTGATGTAATGACTTAAAACCTTATTGGTGTGTGGTGTGCGATGTGTGATGTGCGTGGGATGTGGTGGTCAACCAACTCCCAATTCTTATTTTAAAAATCAGTCCGGGCGGGGGCACACATAATCAGAATTGCCGGGCAAAAGTCTCCCGGTAACAGTAAATTATTTATTCCTTTGGTTATAACCCTTCTATTAAGGGTGTATGGGGAGGCATATTTGCTTGAATAATCAGAAATCAATCAACGGGAACGTTGCGTTGCTCTGCGCTGTACTGATCGGAATCACGAACATCTATGTAGCGCCAATCTATGACGGCACATCCGGTTTTATGGTGCTGTTTGTGCTGATGGTGCTCACAGGGCTTGCCGTGCCGGTCATATACATGATCCCGAGCCACGCAGTCAAGTTTGCAGCATACATATTCCTTGGTTTTTCTGCATACTGGGCTGTGGGTGCTGCAATGAATCTCACGCATACCGGAGACATCTTTGACTCATTCCAGTTCCTACCGATAGTCATCTTTGCCATGGCAAACTCCATCGTCATTCTCATCGCAATCGTGGACGCGCCGAAGTACGGATATGGATTTGCAGGGGTGGGCGCTGCTATTGTGATATATAACGTCACAATGGCATGGAATCTGGACTTTGTTGGCAGTAAACCGGATATGCTGCTGTTAGCGCTCGTTCTGTGCTCATTGATACCATTACTCTGGTGCTATATGCTTGCAGGCACTGCAAGGAATCTCGTATTCTCTGCCACCAATCGATTCTATGCGACACTGAAAACAGGAATCCTGACGCTTTCGGTCTTTATCATACTCGTTGCAACGATTGCGATCAGCAGGCTCCCGATCAACGAACTCTCTGATATAAGCGTCTTTCTCTCGATGACCAGCGGAGAACTCCTGAAACTCTGCTGGTATTACCTCTTATCGCACGTTGTCTTCGGTGTGTTCGTTTTCTTCGCAAACCATCTGGTATTAAACGCGTTTGACATTGAAAAGACGATCACAGAGGATGGGGCGGTCATGTATCGCAGGTTGGCAGCCGAAGAGGATGGAGAGACGGGCGAAGAATCGGAAAATCCATACAGCTCAATATTAAAGGGGATGAATAACTTTCAGGGTGAATTCAAGAAGGGGCAGTTGAATCGACTGGCGTGTGTGCAGGGAGTTGGTAAATTCAGGAATGAACTGGATTTACTCGTCTCAAAGTATGATTACGGATCAAGAGACGATGCCGAAGAATTGTTGCACCAAATAGAGCGGAATGTGGAGTTCTCATTCAAATAAATGCTGACAACAGACGACTATCTCAAGATCCTTGAGACATGCACGATCAAAGGACACGATGACGCCATCGTACGGGCGCTACGGTACATTGATCTCGGTTATCCGATCATGTTGTACGGTCCTCCGGGTAACGGGAAAACAACGATCGCAGAACATCTTTTGACGTATCTTGGTGGTGGAAAGGACACGTTCTACGAGATCGAGGGCACAGAAGGGATGAACGAGTACCATATCATCGGCGGATTTCATCCACTCTCGATGTCTGGCAACTCGGCGCTTGCAGAGCAGTTCGTGTATAAGCACGGAATCGTCGCGCGAGCGATCTTTGACCACAAAAACCTCTTGATCGACGAGTTCACGCGTGCGCCGAGTTCTGCGTACTCAGGTCTCTTTCTGCTGCTCTCGCTCGGAAAACTGCCGCTCGAATACATGGAAACGACCATTACGAAGCCTGATGACTGGATATTGATCACGACCACGAATTTCGGAGACGAAGGAACTTATCGGCTCAGCAATGCACTGAAAAGGCGTTTTGTCCCGATAGACATCAGTTATCCGAGCAGTTCAACCGAGAGAACGCTGCTTGCTTCAATCACCCCCGATCTTGATGAAAAAGTGGTCGAAGGCATACTCACGTTCGCAGATGAGACCAGAGCGATCTGGAAGAAGGATCGTGGGATTCCGCAGGGACTATCTACCGACGGAGTTATCAGAATGGCTCGGTACTGCGAGCTTTCCATGAAACAAGGCTCCGATCATGTCAGTGCGTTCATGGACGCCGCATTCCATCAGAGCATGATCATTGCGGACGAGACCGACCCGCATTCGCTACATCGGGTGCAGGAACTGGCGATCTCGGTCGGAGACGCGCTGTGAGGGTATATGCTCGGGAAAATTGCGGATAAAATCGGTGTAAATCTGCGTCTAAAGATCTTATCCATGAGAGATGGGGGATGAAAATGCACCTCAACAACGTAGTAGACAACTCTACAGATAATATCGTGGCAGATACACTGACATACTGCGCACAATTCCTTGAAAAGCGTAAGCCCCGAATTTACAGAAAGATAATCGACAATTGCAGGGATATAGGTAGTGATGTGCTCAAAAGAGATTATTATGTGCCACCGTCACTCGAACGGATGGCATACCAGCCGTACAGCGGTGCTGGCACCATTGCGGTCAATCGCACGCAGCAGGAGTTCTGCACCCGGGGGCGACAGATGGGGGCGGTCATTGGAAGATCGAGGGCGCGGAGCAAGCCTGCGCTGCATCTTGCAGTCGTGCTCGATAACTCTGACCGGATGACTGCGTGGGCACAAGCCCGGATGCTCGGGCGCGAGGTGCCCGGCAAGGATGCACCATCCGCGTTTGCAAAGATCGCTGCGATCGCGCTGCTCGAAGCGACCTGCGCTGCAAAGACCAGATCGCTCATCACCTTCGGATCAGATGCCCGTGCAGATATCAATATCCACGGCGACATCGATTACGGGACATTGCTTGCGGCAGACGGCGCAGGATGCTGCAGACTCGATCTTGCGATTGCATCGCTGCTCCGTACAAGATGGGATCTTCAAAATGGCGAGCGACATTTGATTATACTGACAGGCATGCCCCCTGAGACCGGCACCGGCGTGCTGCTCGACGATATCGGCGTACAGGAGGCGAGTCTGTTATACATGCGGCGGATGGTCAGGGAAGGCGTGCGGATACTGTATCTCCCGATACTCCCGCAGACGGAGCTTATCGATACAAGAATCGGAGCATATACGAGCAGAACCTTTGCCCAGCGCATCCATGAGCTTAAAATCGCGGTCTCGGTGATCGGGCGGGCAGACACTTTTGTACCTGCGTTGCGTGGCGGTATCAAGCAGATGCTGCAGCAGAGTCTGAATTTGGGGTGCTGAAGCGTTTGCAGTTAGTATGCACCAGGGTCCATACGTCAACTATTACGATCATCGACGGTGGAGGGAGTAAAACCTAATCTTGCTCCGGGAAAGAAAAGATGTGAAAGGAGATTAACAATGAAAACAATAAAACAGGTTCGGAGGAGTTATTACATTGAGAATAATCTGCCTGCCGATGTTACCAAAAACCATGGTTGGAAAATCGGGGGTGGCAGATGGCAGGCTATGGATCAAGACGTGCGAATCAAGACGGTGCTCGTAGCGGGGTGCAGATGAGACTATGACTATGAATAACTTACTACAAACCATCGAGCGCCATATGGTCGATGCAGAGTTGACCACACTGGTAGATACTCGCATAAAGGAGTTTGATGAACTCGGAGAGAAGTCGTGTGGCGAAATTTTTAAGGAGCTCTGCTTCTGCATAATGACCGCCAATTTTGCCGCCGAAAAGAGTATAGAAATTCAGGAAGCGATTGGGAATGGTTTTTTAACTCTTTTTGAACCGCAATTAGCAGATAAACTGAAAGAACTCGGTTATCGCTACCCAAATATCAGAGCAAAATATATTGTGGAGGCAAGAAGACATAAAGATTCGTTAAAAGAGACCGTTGAGTCTTTTGACGACGAATATGAATCGAGAGAGTGGCTGGTTAAGAATGTGAAAGGGATTGGTTACAAAGAAGCGAGCCATTTTCTCAGGAATATCGGCTACAAAAATTCAGCGATCGTGGATTTTCACATAATCGATCTTTTGGCAAGGTGTGGGCTGATTGAAAAGCCAAAAACGCTCACAAAAACGAAATATATGGAAATTGAAGAGTTGCTCGGGAAAATTGCGGCAGAAGCAAACATGAATCTGGCAGAACTGGATCTGTATCTCTGGCATATCGAAACAGGGAAGGTGCTGAAGTGAACATCGTTATCGAGCAGGACGGTATCGCTACCATGGCAGTCTTTGCAATGCGCACCCATGTCCCGCGTATATGTCCATGCTTATATTGCATTTCAGGCATTTTGGCGGCATAATTTTAAGTACACTGCCGCGGATTCATGATCAACGCCAACAGTGACATAAGGAGACATACTATGAAGGAACAGACCGAAGTTCGGAATCTCAAAGAAGGCAGATATGTGATTATTGATGATGAAGTATGCGCGATCAAGGGTATTTCGAAATCGAAGCCCGGGAAGCATGGATCTGCCAAAGCGCGGGTCGATACCATCGGACTTTTTGACGGGCAGAAGCGATCGATCGTGCAGCCGGTATCAGCCAAGATATTCGTGCCGATCGTCGAGCGCAAGACCGCACAGGTCCTCTCGATTACAGGTAACGTTGCACAGTTGATGGATATGGCTGAGTACACCACATTCGAGCTTCCGATCCCTGAAGAGTTCCGTGATCGTGTTGCGGAGGGGGAGGATATCACATACATCACCGCAATGGGCAAGATGCGGCTTGATATGAGATAATACGCAGTGTATAATGCGTAATCTACAATAATGTTCAGAGAGCGTGTCTTCGCTGATGCGGCGTCCAGGTACGAAGATGCAGGCTTCGTGATATTCGGCGTGCCTTTCGATGCCACTTCGTCCTTCCGGTACGGTAGCAGCGAGGCGCCCGATGTGATAAGAAAGGCAAGTTACAACTTTGAGACGTACAACGATTTTTTTGATGTCGATCTGACCGATCTCTATATCCATGACCTCGGCGATCTCGATCTTGATACCCACACCGGGGATATGCTGCAGATGGTTTATGATGTCTCTGCGATGATTCTACGGGACAGCAAGATCCCGATTGCACTTGGCGGAGAGCACACGCTGACTTATGGTTGTGTCCGGGCTTTTACAGAGGCGTTTGGAGATCCCGCCCCGGATTTCGGAGTGATCATCCTTGATGCACATCTCGATCTGCGCGACGAATATCTCGGCGCCAAACAGTCGCATGCATGTGTTTCAAGAAACATCATCGATGACCTGACTGATAACTGCGTTCTAATCGGCGTGCGGAGCGGTTCGGCAGAGGAATACGCCCACGCAAAGGAAAGGGGGATTTTATGGCACTCTGCTGACGAGGTGGACGACGCAGGGATAGAATCTGTGATTCGTGAAGCGCTCGACGCACTGTCTGGTCGCGGCTGCGAGCGGATTTATCTGTCCATCGATACCGATGTGATCGATCCCGCGTATGCACCCGGCGTTGGCAATCCTGAGCCGTTTGGGTTAAGCCCGCGGGACGTGCGTGCTGCAATACGGCTTGCCGCGCCATACGTGTGCGGTTTTGACATTGCCGAGGTAAACCCGGGCTACGACCATGGGGAGAGTGCGATGCTTGGCGCACGGCTGGTGCGGGAGTTTATCGCGGCGAAGAGCGTTTGTACTTGTTAGTGCACGCCGACACGAGTTAGGGCATCATTGCAGGATACAGGGGTTAGGTACATATTGTTACTGATTCAGATGTAGACGTTGCATATCCATGAGAATCGCAATACTGAACCAGGACCGGTGCCAGCCAGGAATGTGCTCGCTTGAGTGCATCAAATACTGCCCGCGTGTGCGGACAGGCGACGAAACCATCAAAATGGAGGGGAAAAAGCCGGTCATTTCGGAAGAACTCTGCATAGGATGCGGTATATGCATCAAAAAGTGTCCATTCGGGGCTATTAAGATTATATCACTCCCTGAGTCCCTGACCGAGCCATCGCACAGATATGGCGCCAACGGTTTTGTGTTATACGGCATGCCGATACCGCAGCAGGGTAAGGTGGTCGGAATACTCGGTCCAAACGGGATCGGGAAAACAACTGCGGTCCAGATCCTATCCGGGAATCTGAAGCCGAATCTTGGAGTTGATGCTGATTGGGACGATATTTTCAAGTATTATGCCGGTTCTTCGCTTCAAGATTATCTGATAAAAATATCCCGGAATGAAATCAAATTGTCTCAGAAACCACAGTATGTGGATCGGATTCCCGGAGCGTTTAGCGGCGATGTATCAGAATTGCTTGGAAGGGTGGACGAGCGGGGAGAACTCGACAACCTGATCTTAAAACTCGATATCAAACATATCCTGCACCGTGATCTGGGAGATCTCAGCGGCGGCGAGCTCCAGCGCATCGCAATCGCGGCGTGTGCAGCCAGGGATGCCGATTTCTATTTCTTTGACGAGATAAGCCCGTATCTCGACATTCACCAGCGCATCCGCGCGGCGGTCATGATCCGGGAGCTTGCAGCGCACAGCGCCGTGCTGGTCGTTGAGCACGATCTTGCAATCCTTGATCTGCTTGCTGATGTCGTGCATGTCGGGTACGGTGAACCGGGCGGGTTTGGCGTGATCACGCACCCGAAAGGCGTGCGGCAGGCGATCAACCAGTATCTGCGCGGGTTTCTGCCAGAGGAGAACGTGCGGATCAGACCAAGCCAGATCGATTTCGAGGTACATGCGCCGAGATCGGCGAAGGATATTCCGGTGCTCTTTAAGTTTTCAGGATTTACGAAAGCGTATGACGTGTTTTCACTTGACGTGGCTGGTGGCGAGATGCATGTTGGCGAGGTCGTCGGCGCAGTAGGTCCGAACGGGATCGGCAAGAGTACGTTTGCAAAACTGCTCGCGGGGGTGACCCAGCCGACAACCGGGGAGGTGTCCGCCGATATCAAGATTTCATACAAGCCGCAGTACGTAAAACCGGATTCTGATCTCCGTGTCCACGATTTCCTCAGAATCATCACGCGCAAGGTCGATACCAGTTATTACGAGACAGAGATCGCAGGTCCGCTCCAGCTCAAATACCTGATGGAACGAGAGATATCAGCCTTAAGCGGCGGAGAACTCCAGCGGGTCGCAATCGCCGCATGTCTCTCAAGGGATGCTGACCTGTACATCCTGGATGAGCCGTCCGCGCACCTCGATGTCGAGCAGCGGGTCTCTGCGTGTACCGCGATCAGGCGGTTTGCCGAGAACAGGCATGTGACCGCGATCGTGATCGATCACGACATCTACATGGTCGATCTCCTGAGTGACCGGCTGCTGGTCTTTGAAGGGGAGCCTGCCGTGCACGGTGAGGTCTTCGGACCCTTTGACCTGCGCGAGGGGATGAACAGGTTCCTTGCGAATTTGAACATCACATTCAGACGAGATGAGGAGACAAAGCGACCAAGGATCAATGAACTTGGATCGCGGCTTGATCGGGAACAGAAAGCAAGCGGGGAGTATTATTACGCGGCGGTTGAGTGACGCGTTCGTACATGCTGGAGATAAGTGTCAGAGAGACTGATACGTCGTGAGTTCCCTTAGTCCACTTCGATTCTGCAATGAACCGCAAAATGGTCGGACGCCTTCCATGCATCCCTGCTGCCTGACGCGATCATCCCTGAATCCATGACATACCTGACCGGACTATCCGGTTGCAGCATATCCTGCGAGACAAGGATGTGATCGAGCCAGACGCGGTGCCGGTAGCCCATCTGGTGCTTCACGATCGGATCTGGAAAATCAACCGTCCACAGCTTCTTCTTCAGACTTGAATCCTTTGACATCCACCACAGCGTGTTGTGAAATATCCTGTCAGGATCATAGACCGATCCCATGACCGTCTCAACAAAGCTCCGCCCGACCATCATCTCGAACGGATCCATCCCTGGACCATCGTTCATATCCCCCATCACCATGACCGGAACCGGGTCAGGTTCCAGGGTCAGTTGATCCAGACGCTCCCTGAGCTTGATCGCCTGTCCGAGAAGGCGTTTTCGGTTCGCAAGCGAGATCTTCTGGAAATTGTACAGATCAACCACCGAAAAGACCCCTTTGGACTTTGCATGTACCATGATGAGCCGGATCCTCTGCCCGCCTGCGCCGATCTCAAATACCGCCTCAAGAGGCTTTCGTTCCCATTTGTGCACCTCTTTCAAGCCGTCGTTCTCGATGTCAGCCTCCCACGGCTCATAGAACGAGAACGCATCATCAACGGCAACGAGACGGAATGGCTCCCGGTAATAGAAGACAAGGTTCTGCCCGCCCCGGCTGACCCCGCAGGCAAGCTGGTAGCCGGGCAGATAATTCTCGATGAAGAAGCTGTGCTCCGCAGGGGCGTTTGCAGCCTCGCATATCCCGAGCACGTGCGGATTTACCTTCCTGATCACCGATGCGATCTTCTGTGCCCGTGCTTCATCCTCTGGCTTGATGACATTATTCTGAAACATCCGGTTCATGTGCTCGATGTTGTACGACATGACGGTATATTCAGTCATTTTCCATCCTGTGCCAGATATTATAGTTCAGAAGTCGGTCATCACTCTGAACTGGTCGATCTCATCTTTTGCAAGCCCTTTTATGAACGTCTCGGCGGTCTGATACACGTCCTTCGCATTCGTGATCGCACGCCCGACCACGAGAATATCGGCTCCCGCACCAAGGGCATCGTTAATATTGTCCACCCGGACGCCGCCTGCAACCGCGATCAACATCTTTGTGGAGCGCTTCTCTGCAAGCGCCTTGATCTCAGGGATGCTGCCCCACTGGTATTCGGTCTCTTCGACATCGATTGCGCGGTGCAGTTCCACGACATCAGGAAGTGCTTTTAACTTTCTTAGCATCGGCATCGGGTCGGGCAGGTTCAGGGTGTCGATCACTGCATAGATCCCGGTCTTGTGCGCTTCCTCAATCACTTTGTCGATTGTCGAGATAGGTGCAAGCGCAGATACCACAACCGCGTCGGCGGTCGCATCAGCAACCATGCGCGCTTCGAGATTGCCGGTGTCAAGCGTCTTTAAATCGGCAACGATGAACGCATTCGGCGCAACCTCCCGTATCTTTGTGATCACATCGACGCCGTACCGCTTGATCAGCGGGGTGCCAGCCTCAAGGATGAGATGATCGCTATCTGGCAGCGACTTTATGACCCCGCGTATCTGATCGATGTCCGGATTATCGAGAGCGACCTGGAGATATGGCGGATCCCACAGACGTGAAATCTTGAAGCCCATAATCGCATGTGTGCCACGATCCTTCTCTTTGAGCACCGTATCGATTCCCGGAAACCCGCTCATCGCACGTTCGAGTGCCAGTTTCGTTGCTCCGTAGTTATACCGGTATATCCGGTTGTAATCCGCAGCTTGCGGGTGGATGAAGACGCTTGCGACGATCACAAGTTCTTCGGTCCGTTCTTTCGGGATGATTCCCGCCTCGACCGCATCTGCGATCGCCTTTGCAACAGCAGCCTGCGCAGGACCAAAGATGAGCGCAGCCTGATCCATATTCTTCACCGTCACCTTTGGCACGATCAGGGTTGCCGGTTTTGTGAGCAGATTCGGGCGGATGACTGAGAGCAGGGGCGTGTGCCCCTCTGACATCTGGGTCATCCCGGTTGCGAACGCCTGCCCGACCGGACCGTCTTTGTCCCCGATCATCAGGTCAACGTGTGCGAGTTCTGGCGCCTCGCCGATTAGAGCTTCTCCGATTGATATCAAGTGATTACCTCGCGTTTATTGGTAGTGGTTATGGTTCGGGCATCACATAATTACTTTGGTTCGCGCAGTAATTGTATATGGCATCTGAATGAACATCCATGAAGATGGGAATGAAAAACATGCACATAACTAAAAAGACTCAAGAACGGCTTATTATCAAACACTACCCGTCGATAGTGTTTTTAACGCTTGGAGGTTGTATCTGACATCCCGCACGTGTTTGTGCAAAAAGATCTATTTTTGCAAATGGTGAATAGTGGCTACTGATTGTGATTTTTGGTTTTTGAAGATAATCACTTTATTAAAATACATATTTTTTACATAAACATGTAAAGCATCCTCTGTTGAAATTGGGTAGGTTGTGCCACTACAGTATAAAAATAATATTTTTTGGATATTTAAAAACGTTACCAGTAGAAATTATGTAAAAATAGATGGCGACCTGCGGAATGTGAGTTTAATCCACTCCCGAAGCCGAAGATATATCACTCGCTATACAACCTGAACCCGTAGAGGATGTGCTTGGAAAGCCGGATGAGGGAAATCTTCACGTCCGGTTCTGTGAGGGGGTTCATAGTAACCTCAAACCCGCGAATGTGGTGAGAGGTGCGCTATGAGCTCTACTCGATATTTTAACAGATTATTTTCTGGCACGCCCTTAGCTCATCTTCAGTTCGTGCAACTCATATTCCAAGCCCTCGGCGTCCAGCCGTCTGAGCAGCGAAGGCAGTTCATCGTCCACTGAAACCACGAAAGACGACATGCCATGCCACGCTGCTTCAATCACCGCCTCCTTTGCACCAAACATAACATCTGCATCGATCCCGATATTTTTAAGAGATATTAACGCCTCCACGCCCACCGCAACGATCAAATTATTGCCTTCTGCAAGTTTTTTGAGCCGCGGGTAATTGACGGCAGCAGAACCCCCGCGATTAACCTTTGGCACCTTCCCGATCGTGATTTTCACAGCCGGAAGCTCGATGATCCCTTTCATATTGGTAACGCCCACATCTTTGCCCATGGGCACATCAGCGAGGATCTCGCCTGTCGCGCTCGCTTCGTGTGTTGTGGATGCATATAGCAATCCGTCATGCATATACAGAAAGACGCTGGTGCCTGCCTGCAACGGTTCATCTGCGATTGCAGTCCAGACTGTAACCTGGCTGACAACCTCGTCAAGTATGAACCCGGTATACCGTTTAAGTGCGAGCGCGTTCTCGGTTATCCATTCGATTCCTTTTGCAGTCACCTTGTACCTGACACGCCCGTCGCTGTACACGAAACCTTGATTCGCCAGTTCCTTGAGGTATTCGGAGACTGCCTGCGGCGTAACTCCAAGCGTGTGAGCAATCTCGCTCTGGCGCACATTTGGCTGATGCGCCGCAATCTCCACAAGAATCTGGAACTTTGTTGTATCGCGTTTGCTTTGAATGATGAGTGCCATATCGGTAAATCATATAGTCTATATTTAATATAAACTTTTTGGTCGATTGTTTTGAGTGTTATTTTGTCGAAATATACTTGCGCGGTATATCATCCCTGTAAATTGTGGATAAAATCGGTGTAAATCGGTGTATACTTCGCACCGCCACAAACTGAGCTTTTTTGCAAATGTGTCAGTGGGATGTGTTGACACACGCGAAAGACGTGACGATAGAGATGACACCCTTCGCGTCTCTCTCGCCTTTCTCGTTAAATCGAGAACGCAAAGACGCGAGGGCGCAAGGACGAGAAAGATCGGATAAACCTCTTGGTTGGCTATCATGTTGTATGTGCCCCGGTCTTGTGTATTCATGGTCAAATTGGCAATTACAAAAGTCGCAGTTTATGCCGGTGATGAGTATATATCTTCACTATGCGCTGGACACGTGGTTCGAGACTGAAGTACTGCCACAGCTAACTGGTTTCGCCCGGCTTGTTCGATATGCGGATGACTTCGTTGTCTGTTTCGAAAACGAGGAAGAAGCCAGAGTATTCGGAGATGAGCTGAGGCGGCGAATGGGTGAGTTCGGACTCACGATATCTGAAGAAAAGAGTAAGATCGTCGAGTTCGGACGATGCGCATGTACGAGAGCGAAGCGATATGGCTGGAAATGCGAGACCTTCGACTTTCTCGGCTTCACGCACTTCTGCGATAAAACCCGAAGAGGCAAATTCAAGCTTGGGCGGAAAACGTCTCGCAAGAAGTTCAGACAGAAGATGGTGGATATGAATATATGGCTGAAGCGTATCCGGAATCTTGCTGAACTGAAAGAATGGTGGAATGCACTGGGACTAAAGTTGGTCGGACACTACCGCTACTATGGAATGAGCGGGAACATACGATCGCTACAGAACTTCTACCATCATGTCGTGAGACTCGCCTTTAAATGGATAAACAGGCGCAGCCAGAAGAAAAGCTACAACTAATATCAGTTTCATCGTTTTCTCCAATTTAATCCACTCCCGAAGCCGAAGATATATCACTCGCTATACACCTGAGTCTGTAGAGGATGTGCTTGGAAAGCCGGATCTGGGGAAATCTTCAAGTCCGGTTCTGTGAGGGGGCTCATAGTAACCTCAAACCCACGAATGTGGTGCGAGGTGCGCTATGAGTCCTACTTGACATGCTAAACCGGAATAAATTAGTGGCATTCGCCCATTCGTGAAATTCGTGATAAAAACTGTTAGAAATAGACCAAATTCTCGACAAACTCCTCGAAACCAGAGTAGAGCGAGTTTTGGTAAATACCCGATATGGCTGGTCGTTTGTTCACCACAACGCGAGATATCAGAGAGCCGTAAATTCTACATCCATAATTCTTATCCCGCACTATGTAAAAATCCAGTGATATTTAAACTTTTCATCCACTTTACTTGCCGATCTCACCGCTTTTTGCATGCCTTCACTTGTGGCATCGTGGTGTTTCGTTGCCTGTGGTGAAGGTGGTTGTCACCAACAATGTGGAAAATGGCTTCATCGCCCTCGTCATCCATCACATTTGGATTACGTACCTTGATTTGACTTTTATCATTTAAATCTTCTGTGGTCTGGCGGCTGCCCCTCCCCCTCCCGCGTTCCTCACGCTTTTATCAGGTGGACTGCGGTTGCCTTAAACGATACTACTACCCCCGAACCAACACCGAGTCCGAGCTCTTCTGCCGATCGTTTCGTTATCAGGACCATGAGCGGAAAACCGCAATCGATCCTGAGGCGAACCATCGCGCCAAACGGCGTGATCCGGGTGACTTTGCCGGCAAAGCAGTTCCGCGCACTGCTCTTCCGGTCCGGATCATTGTCCGGTGCGATCGTGACATCCTCCGGGCGAAGGCAGATGCGGACCACGTCGCCTTCGGGGTAACCCGACACCGCATCGATCATGCATCCGCCGCCTGCATCAATGGTCGCAAGATCGTTTGTGTTTGACACGACCCTGCCATCAAGGATGTTCTCGACGCCCACGAAGCTTGCGACCTCATCCGAAACCGGCTTGCTGAAGACCTCCTCCGGCGTTCCTGTCTGCACGATTATGCCGCCTATCATCACGCCGATGCGATCCGCAAGCATCATCGCCTCGGTCTGGTCGTGGGTGACATGGATCGTGGTCAGCCCTGCCTCGTGGTGGATCTGCTTGAGTTCATCCCGTAGCATGTTCTGCGTCCGGTTGTCAAGCGCACTAAGCGGCTCGTCAAGGAGGAGCGTTCGCGGCTTTGCCACGACCGCCCGCGCAAGCGCGACCCGCTGCTGCTCTCCGCCAGAGAGCGTGATCGAATAACGATGCGCCAGATGCGATATGCCAAGAAGTTCCATGATTTCATTTACTTTCTGCTTTCGCTTGCCGGTGGGGATTTTTTCGAGTTTTAAGCTGAATTCTATGTTTTCTTCCACGTTTAAATGCGGAAAGAGCGAGTAATCCTGATAAACAAATCCAACGTTCCTTTGTTCTGGCGGAAGGTTGGTGACGTCCATCTCATCGATCATGATGCTGCCACCATCCGGGTAATAAAAACCCGCGATCAATTCGAGCAGCAGCGTCTTTCCGGAGGCTGTCGGTCCCAAAATTACAAAATACTCGCCTTTTTTGACGTGCAGATCAATGCGGAGCGAGAATTCCTTCCAGTCTCTGGATAAGTCTTTGATCTCGATCATTGTCTCGAATTTGCGTTTTCTGATATTTCCGATATTCTTTGCCGGGGCACACTTGCATGGTTTGCCTGCTGCCGCCAACTTTTAACTTTCAAACCTTAAACCCGGGATCAACTCGCCAACCGTAGATATCTTCTGCTGCGACCTGCTCACCTTCGCAGACACAGGTTTGCTTCCAAGAATATTCAGCCACACGCTCACAGGCATGTATCCGACTCCTGGGTGCCCTTCATTTGCCCCGGTGTCATGCTTCGCGTCCCGCTCTGATTTCTTCGCCAGAGCGACAACGGTGCCGTATTCGCTGCTTATCTTCACAGGATCGCCGTCGCCGGCATCAATTTTCTTCAAATCAGCCGGATCGAGCAGGATAACTGCGGACAAGTCCTGATACTCCTTGCTGAACTTCCCGTGTTTCAGTTCTGCCTCGGTCTGGAAGATGTCATGATATCCGACGATCGCAATTTTGCGTTCAGGCGCGGCAAGAAACTGATCGATCTTGATCCCTGACATATCACACCGCCTCGAGCAGTCGTTTCATGATGCTCGCGTCAGACATCCGCGCCGGTGTGCCAGCCCTCATGCCGGCACCAGTCTGCCCGGTTTCCATGATGCACGGGAGATCTATCTCTGCTCCGTCCATCCGCACCGCAGTGCCCGCGAGGTCAACGCCGCCTGCCGCACAGGGAATCACAACATCGGCGCAACCTGCCGTCAGGGTCTCGTTTGGATCGATCACGATTATGCTGGCGTCGATATCGCACGCCTGTGGCAGCGAGCTTACAAGGTCAAAGCCGACGCAGAGCAGGCAGTCAGCCTCGCGCAGACTGGCAAGAGTGAGTTTTGAGGTCGGGGTGCAGCCGCCTTGATGCCCGCGCGCAGTAGTATCGGTAGTAGTATTAGTGGTAACAGTGGCGGCGGTCTTTACAGCAGTAATCGACCGCAGATTGTACTGGGAATACAGCGGGAGAATCCGGAAATCCGAAAACTCATTCAGTTCATCCATCAGCCGGATGATCGCATCGCGCGGCACCGATTCTACCAGTCCGGGTCCTGCAAAGATGACGCCGAACTCAGCCTTCTTAAGCGTACCTGCAAGTTTCAGGACCTGCTTGCTGTCATACACAGTCTTCGGAACTTTGTTTCGGAGCGCAAGCATCAGCGCATCCATAAATTCAATATTGCGACCTGGGATGATCTCATGCATGCTTTTGCAGATGCTGGCGGTGTGCGATCTGCGGACATCGATCGCGATCGCGGTGCGGTCCTCCTCCCAGCCATGTTGCCGGTTCTTGCCGCGTGGATAGTACGCATATCCTGACAGCAGCCGCGGGTGCGTGTTCATCGGATCCGCGCCCCAGAACAGGATCACGTCTGCCATGTCCCGCACCTCCGGCAGCGTGCATGTCCTGACCCGACTGTGAACGATGTCATCGAGGAGGGGTGTGTGGGCTGAGCATGTATCGATGCCTGCCCCGATCTTCTCTGCCAGCCGAATGCCTGTTGCTTGCGTTTCTGTGACGGAATTGCCAAATCCAAGAAACATCGGTCGTTCTGCGTCCGCAAGCAGGGTGGCAGCGCGCCTGATCGCATCATCGATACTCACGACCTTATGATTCACCATTGGCTCGATCTGCTGCCGGCTCAGGATGTGCGCAGCCCCGATCCGGCACGCATGTCTCACCTCGCCACCGTGTACCTCAATATCCTCGCATAGAAGCGCACATCCCGTGCATGTCAATCATCGCACCTCGATTCGCTGCACAAACATCATCGGATAATCTGCATCCTCGTCGTATTTCATGCCCGCATACACAACCGCAGTGCCAAATTCAACAATCGCAGTCACCGTAAGCATTCTGCCGTCAAGTTCGCAGTATCCGAAATCGTTCAGCCGTTTTTTAACCATTTCACGATCGATGGACACTGAAATCTCCTGCACATACGGCTGCAATGATATACTATCCTCAATTGCCTGCGCAAGGCTCCCTGCGGTATCCGGATTGACAGGAGAGCCGGTAAACTGGTGGTACATGGCGCCAAGCTTGATTCCCGCCTCGAGCAGGGCGCGATCCCGATCTGTTATCCCGGTCATCATGGTCTATGGTATCTGTGATGTTATTTAACATATCACACAGCACACAGCAAACCATTATTAATATCACCCGAAATAACATTATCATGTCCGGGAAAACGCTGATGTGGGATCAAACGCTGTTCAGGCGGGGCGAAATCTTTGAATTCGATCACTTCCCTGAGCATTTTGCACACCGGGATTCGCAACTCAGATCGCTCATGTTCGGGGTGCGCCCCGCGATGCAGGGGATGCGCCCGCTCGATCTGATGTGCGTGGGTCCGCCCGGTACCGGAAAGACCACGGCGGTGAAGAAAGCGTTTGAGGAACTGGGCGAACATGCGCCGGGCGTGATCACTGTGCATGTCAACTGTCAGGCAAACCAGACAAGGTATACGATATTTTCAAGTATTTTCCACAAGCTGATTGGTCATGCGCCGCCCGCATCCGGCGTTTCGTCCAGGAAACTACTTGATGAGATCGCAAAATACCTTATCCAGAATGAAAAGATTCTGATTGTAGCGCTCGACGATATAAATTATTTGTTCTACGAAAAAGAGGTGGATAATGTACTATACTCACTATTACGTGCTCATGAAACTCATCCCGGGACTAAGATCAGCGTGATCGCGATTCTGAGCGATGATCGCATGAATTATGTCTTTGATCCGAAGGTCGGCTCGATCTTCCTGCCAGAAGAGATCCTGTTCCCGGTATACGCATGGGATGAGCTGAAGAGCATCCTGCACGATCGTGCAAGGCTTGGATTCTACGATGGGGTGATTTCGGATGACGTGCTCGACGTTATCGCTGATTACACGTCAGAAGCGGGAGATCTCCGAGTCGGGATCGATCTCCTAAAGCGATCAGGTCTTGGCGCCGAGCAAAGAGCGAGCATGACCATCTCAGTGGAGGACGTGCGTTTCGCGTACCAGAGATCACGGATGCTGCACCTTTCACGAGTGATATCGTCGCTTAGCGAGGGAGAGCGTGCAATTCTTGCAATTCTTGCAAAAAAAGGCGCATTAACAGCAGGCGATGCGTATGCTGCATTTCACGAATCGATGGGACTTGGATACACAAAATTTCACACAATGTTAAACAAACTCGTGTCCCTGCGACTGATCGACACCGATTTCCCGACCGCTGGCATGCATGGCAGAAGCCGCACGATCAAGCTGCGGTATGGCGCAGATGACGTGCTGAGCGCTGTGCAGCCCTCATCTGCCACGTAGCGCGGTTGCTGCCCGGCAGGATGAAATGCGCCAGCAGCGGCATCGGGCTACCAGACATTCCGAATCAAATTTCACTTTCACCCCGCTCATGCTAAACGATTAATACACCTCGGAAGACAGTTTGATCAATGACTACGAACGAAATGTCCATTGAAGAACTTCCGGGAATCGGTCCTGCGACTGCCGAGAAACTGAAGGACGCCGGATTCAGTTCAATCGAGGCGATTGCGGTTGCATCGCCATCCGAACTTGCGAACACCGCCGAAATCGGGGAGTCTACGGCTTTCAAAATCATTGCTGCCGCCCGCAGATCTGCTGATATTGGGGGATTTGAGACCGGAGATACCATCCTTGAGCGGCGGAAGGAGGTCGGCAGGATCAGCCTCGGATGCGCAGAGGTTGACAAGATGATGGGTGGGGGATTTGAAACCCAGGCGATCACCGAGGTGTATGGTGAGTTTGGGTGTGGAAAGACCCAGATAGCACATCAGATTGCAGCAAATGTCCAGTTGTCGGTTGACCGGGGTGGGCTGGATGGATCTACAATCCTCATCGACACAGAGAACACCTTTCGGCCAGACCGGATCGAACAGATGGTAAACGGTCTGTCGAAGCGATATGACGACGATTTTGATCCTGAGGAATTTCTCAAGAACATCCATGTTGCCCGTGCATACAATTCGAATCACCAGATGCTCCTCGTTGAAACCGCCTCCGAGCTTGCTGATTCGCTCAAAGACACTGACAAACCTGTGCGTTTGCTCATCGTGGATTCGCTGACCGCGCATTTCCGGGCGGAATATGTCGGGAGGGGCACGCTCTCTGACCGGCAGCAGAAATTAAACAAGCATCTGCATAACATCATGCGGTTTGGCGATCTGAACAATGCCGCAGTCTTTATAACCAATCAGGTGATGTCAAAGCCGGACGCGTTCTTTGGCGACCCGACAAAGCCAATCGGCGGGCACATTCTGGGGCACACCTCGACATTCCGGATATATTTGCGAAAATCAAAAGGCGATAAGCGTGTCGCAAAATTGGTCGACTCACCCAACCTACCTGATGGCGAGGCATTGTTCACGGTGACGTATGACGGGCTGTTTGGCGATGAATGATTGAAGCGGTTTTCCGACCCCTACCAATCTCGATGGCACGCTCCCGGCAACCATGAGCTAAATCCCGACTGCCGCGGGGCGTGCCCGGATGTTCTTTCGCGGGCTGTGGCACTCCAGTCACAGGCATTAAAAAACGATTTTTTCACAAAAAATCGAGTAAAAACTGCCCTTTGGGTGGGGCTGGCGATATACTTTTTCGTAAATGGAAATGGTGCGTAGAGTGACTGGATGCTATAGTGTATATACCATAAAAAATCTCCTCGATATCGGCGTAAGTCTTATGCACCTATCAGACGCGAATATTACATACTGATGAAATCGATCATCCACGCACTGCTGGTGTGGTCAGTGCTTGTAACTCTGGCGGCATCTGCCATAGAGGCTGACATGGCATACACTGATTACGCCACGCCGGGCACGATTCCACCTATCGAGATCTGGCAGGGATCGATCGCAACATCCCGCGTATCGATCACGAACCACGGAAACCTCTGCTATGACGCCAGTCTAAAATTCCCGGATCATCAAGACCTGCCGCCCGGAATCACGATATCTCCGGTGGAATCGCAGATTCTTGATGTCGGCGAGACCGCTTGGTACCAGATAACGATTCATGCGAGCGAGAACGCATCTGTGGGGACATACACAATCAGGGTTGCGGACAACATCGCAAACGATCCGTATACCTGGCAATCTGTCGAATTATCGGTCGTACCGCCGCCCTTGCCACCCACGCCAGCGCCTACCGCGCGGGTTACGCCGATCGCACGATCGATTCCAACCAGATCGACAGGGGACGGGGGGGTTGAAGCCTGCGGGACGGATGTTTCGATCGTGGTCAGGGTGATTGTGATCGCTTTCGTGGCGGCAGGGATTGCCGTTGTTCTGTGGCGCAGGAGATGACCGAAATCACCCGTCGCCCGGGTATGTGTGAGATTATGTGTGAGATATATCTGCCATCGCAGGCAAGAGTACAGAATGGTGTCATCTATGGACATGCACGGCTGGACCGGAAACATCGCTGCAATCGATCTTGATCGCGGAACAATCAGGCGCACCAGTCTCCCCGGAGACCTCGCAAAAGACTTTCTCGGCGGAAGGGGACTTGGCGTGGCGCTTATGTGCAGCATGGCAGACCCAAACCCGGATCCTGCCTCTGGCGCTCTTTCTGCCCCGCTTATACTTGCAGTAGGTCCGCTCACAGGCATCGCGCCGATGTCAGGGCGCCATTCGTTTGTCACGAAGTCCCCGCTCACTGGCACGATCGTTGATTCAAGCGGTGGGGGATTTTTCGGAAGCGAATTAAAACGCGCCGGACTTGACGCGCTGATCATCACAGGGGGGTCTGATACGCCGGTGTACATCAGAATCGACGATGGTGACATAAGCATCAACGATGCGTCCAGCCTGTGGGGGCGAAACGTGCACGAGACAACAGACATGCTGACGGCTGAACACGGTGGGCGGGTGGCATGTATCGGGCGCGCCGGGGAGAAATGCGTCCGGTTCGCAAACATCATGAACGACCACCTCCACGCATCAGGACGGGGTGGTATCGGGGCTGTGATGGGGCAGAAGAGGCTAAAGGCGATCGATCTTCACGGGACCTGCAAACCGGGTGTTGCTGACAAGGAACGGTTCAGGGCGGTTAAAGAAGAGATCATGCGGCTGCTGCGCGCAAATCCCGCACTAAAAAGCCTCTCGACGTACGGAACTCCCTCGCTCGTGAACCTGATCAATCATTTCAAGCTAATGCCGGTCAGGAACTTCCGGAATATGCAATCCGTGGCTGCCGAGTCAATATCTGCTGAATACATCAATGAAAAGTACAGCGATGGAATGAAGAGGCATTCATGTCACAAATGCTCTGTTGCATGTAAACGCAGTACGCGGGAAGGGATCGAGATTCCGGAATATGAAACGATCGCGATGTTCGGACCTGACTGTGATAACACCGATTTCGATAAAATCGCGGACGCAAACCGGATATGCAACGACTATGGCATGGATACAATCTCGTGCGGCTCGACCGTCGCATGTCACCAGGAGATATGCGGAGAGGCACGCGAAACGACTGAAATGACAAAAATAGTCTCCATGATCGGGGAGCGGGAAGGGATCGGCGATGCATTGAGCAGGGGGTCTAAGGCATATTCAGAGACGAAGAACGCGGGAGACGCGAGCATACACGTCAAAGGTCTGGAACTGCCCGGATATGATCCGCGGGGTGTGCTCGGGCAGGCGCTCGGCTACGCGACGTCAAACCGCGGCGGGTGCCATACGCGTGCGTACATGGTTGCGCCTGAGATCATCGGCAAACCGAAGCTGATCGACCGCCGCACACTCGTCGGAAAGCCGGGGCTGGTCTCTATATTCCAAAATCTCTCGGCTGCGATGGATTCACTTGTGATGTGCCGCTTCTCATCCTTTGCTCTCTCAGCCGAGGAGTATTCGGACATGCTTAGCGCTGTAACCGGACTTCCGTATACCTCAGAGGATCTGCTGCGCACAGGCGAGCGGATATGGAATCTTGAGCGCATGTTCAATCTACGTGCAGGCTTCACGCGAGCAGATGACACGCTGCCGGGCAGGTTCTTTGGCGATGGCGGTATCAATCGCGGCGAATTTGAGCGTGCGCTGGACGAATACTACCGGTTCAGGGGCTGGGGGCTTGATGGAGTGCCTGCTGGCTGGAAACTCGCGGAACTCGGGATTGCAAACCAGTTTGAAGACCGTTTCTTGACATATAGGAAAGTATAAAAACAAACCCCGCCCGAAGGGCAGTTTTTGATAAAACTTTTGTGAAAAGTTTTTTTGTGATTTTTGGACGGAGCACCTTGCGCCCCCGCGTTCTCAAACATCGCATTCGCAGCACCGCTCCCGGAGGATCCGGATCTGTTCCTCATACGGAGTAACAAATTCGGTCTGTCTGGCTTCTCCAGTCGCAAGCTTCACATCAAGGGGCGTATGATGCTTGTATCCTCGATTCGCCATCTCCTCAACCAGTTTCTCGTGTCTCAGGTAGAGTGCTCTGAGCCGCCCCTTCCAGCGCAGGGTCTCAGGGTGGTTCGCGTACGCTTTCTTGTTGCCGGTTATTATCGACCACATCGCATGAAGTTCCCTGTGCTCGCCGAGCAGATGGTTGCGGCATAATTTCTCGGGAGGTATATCCCAGATTCTCATAAACTTACCTCCAAACCGGTTTTTTCAAAATACATAACTCCACCATCCTCCTTTACCGCCGAAAACCCGTTTCTGTGGTACAGGTTGATTGCGTCCTCCAGCCGTGCATCGGTTTTGAGCACAACCGTTGAATAGTTCTCCTCTGCAAATTTTAAAGCCTGAATGAAGAGAGCTCTCCCAAAACCCCTCCCTCTGAAGTCTTTTCTTACATAGATGCGCTTTATCTCGCACGTCCTGTCATCTATTCGTCTCACAGCACTCGTGCCTATAATCGTGCCGTCCACGACCCCGGTGTAGAAGATTCCGCGATTATGCCGGTAATAATCATCGACCTCATCCAGATCAAAGTCTTTTGCAGGGTCGTACTCAAAACCCTCTTCGCTCAGCACTTCCAGAACCAGTTCCTTCACCGCAGAGGTCATTGATCTATGAAATATCTCGGTTCTCATCGCAGATATGCCTCCGGGCGCTTGAGAAAGTCAAGCACGATCGTTTGCAGAATCTCTGTGCCGGTCATGAGCACATCCTCGTCGATATCGAACCTGCTCGAATGGTTGCCCTCAACGACCCCTTTCTGCAGGTTCAGCGTCCCGAGCAGGAGATATATGCCAGGCACCTTCTCCAGGTAAAACGCGAAATCCTCGGCTCCGAAGATCGGTTTAGCCTCACAATCGACATCCGGGAATGTTTTCGTAAGTGTGGCACTCACAGCTTCCGTAAATGCGTTATCGTTCACGAGCACAGGGTAGCCATGGAGCACGTCGAGATCGTACGCGGGAAGATTAGCAACCCCGCCCCCATCGCCCTTCCTGTACGTCTGCATCAGGGCGTCGAGCGTCTTTTCGATCGTTCGCTCGATCGTCTCTGTGTCGCGATCATCAAACGTGCGGAAGCTCCCGAGTATATCCACCTCATCCGGCGTCCTGTTGAACTGCGCACCCCCGCGTATCCTGCCGATTCCGAGGACGTACCTCGCGGGATCGAGTATACCCCCAACCCCGCCTGTAATGGTGCGAATGAAATCCGATGCGATCAGGATCGGGTCGATGCAGTCCGCGGGATTGGAATGGTGCCCGCCTTTCCCTGTGATCTTTATCGAGAAGACGTTTGAGCTTGCCATGAACCTGCCCGGTCGAAACGCTATTTTCCCGAGGTCGATGTAACCAAAGATATGCATCCCGAGGATCCCGTCCACCCCATCAAGCCCGCCCTCTGCAATCACCCGCGCTGCGCCACCGGGCGGCTGCTCCTCGGCTGGCTGGAAGATCAGCCTGACGCTTCCGGGCAGTCTGTCGCGCATCTCCTGAAGTGCGCATGCAGCACCAAGAACCATCGCGATATGCCCGTCGTGCCCGCAGGCGTGCATGATGCCCGCGTTCTCTGATATATACTCCCCGTTCAGCGCGGTCGGCTCTTCCAATACTTCAAGCGCATCAGTATCACTCCTGAGCGCGATGCAGGGGTGCGGCGCACGTCCGTGGATCGTTGCGATGACGCCGGTGTCTGCGATCTTCTCTGACTCGATCCCGAGGTCGCTCAGTACTCTTATGATCCTCTCCTGCGTTTTGAACTCCTTGAAACTCAGTTCGGGTTCCCTGTGAAATTCGCGCCTGAGCCAGATGATCCAGTCTTTGAGGGGGCAGGGTGTCACGTTCATTTCCTCATGGTTTGGTGTTTTGGATTTTATGTTTAAGTTGAGTTTAAGTGGGTTTTTATCCTGTCCGGACCGGTGCTCATGAAAGCTGCGAGATGCGGCGTCCGGGATTCATGATTCAATGATTCACAATCCCGCGTTCTTTTCAGCCACCAGAATTACTGTGTCATAAGTAAAAAGCAACCGCCCGTCAGCGTCAAAACGGACATTGAGACCTGTTCTGTCATCTCCAATCGAATCAATCATCGTGCGTCGCATCTGCTCGACGATTTCGTCTCCGGGATCGGCGATGCCCGCCCATTCATCAAAATATAAGTCAGCATCCCAGTTTCTTGCGTGAATCATCTTCAGTCCGGCATCGCGAAACATTCCTTCCAGTTCTGACTGCGGATACAGCCGGACATGGGACGGATCACGAATCTGCTCGATTTCATTGTGGTACTTGCTCTTTGCAGTATCCCCAGACGAAAGCCCGTCCACGAGTACGATCGTTCCGCCGCCTTTACAGACACGAACCATTTCTGATATCACTTTTCCCGGGTTCGTAAAATGGTGGAATGCGAATCTACAGGAGACGATATCGAAAGACCCATCATCAAACTCAAGGGATTCAGCATCCATCATCTCAAAAGTGACGTTGGTAAGTTTCCTTTCATCACGGATTCCTTTTGCAATATCAATCATGTCACGCGTTATGTCGCAGCCGGTGACCTCAAAAACCCTGTCTGCAAGCTCAAACGCCATAAATCCGTTCCCTGTTGCGATATCAAGCACCTTATCAGATCTTTTCGGTGCAGCCAGATCAACGATCAGGTTCAGGTGATCTTTATTCGCTAAAATGCTGCTCTTTGAATATGCGGCTGACTGCCTGCCAAACCGCTCCTTTGCAGACTCTTTCTTGCGGTGGGCAACAAGACCCCCGTCCAGCAGGATCTCGCGCAGGAAATCGGGCATCTTTGTCCCGGTATACTTGCAACCACCTGCCTCAACGATTCCATTCTCGATATCGATCTCGATCGCGTCCCCCTGCTCACAGGAGATCGTTGTTCCGGTTTCTAGAATCGGAAGACCGATGTTTATTGCGTTTCTGAAAAAAATACGTGCGAATGTTGCTGCTACAACACATCCGACGCCAGCATGTTTGATCGCAAGCACTGCCTGCTCTCTTGATGACCCGCATCCGAAATTCCTGCCGGCGACGATGATGTCTCCCTTCTCTACCTTTCCTGCAAATTCAGGATCGATACCTTCGAGCACATGATCGGCAAATACCTGCAGATCGGTGGTGCGCAGGTATTTGCCAGGGATGATCGCATCGGTATCGATGTCATCTCTGAATATCCAGGCTTTTCCTTTTATTTTCAATTCAGAACGACCAGTGGATGTCTTCCCTTTGCCTTTGGCTTCTCTTTGTGCGGCTCTCTGATGATCTCGGTGTACTCATCCATCTCCTCCTTGCCGTTCACGAAGATTGCCGTGAAGTACTTCATGGTTCTTGGATCCATTCCAAGGAATCCGAAGTGCAGCGCGAGTTCGACTATGAACCAGTACATCGCCAACAGGTGGATCGTGCGCACAAATCCGATCGGGGACATGTTGAACAACGGGGATACATATCCAACGCCCACGAGAATCGCCGGTTCGACAATGGTCTGCCAGATAGCGAATTCAGGATTGTACATGATCACACCGGATATGACGATCAGCACGACCGCAATGTTCTCAGGAATCACCATCAGTTTGATGAACGGGTGCAGTTTGTTCTTGTAGTGCCCCGACTCCTCGTCGACGATGACGAATCGCGGATACTCTGCCTTACCAAAGAGACTGAGAAACTGATTCTTTAGCTGGATCGCATCAGGTATGAAGAATATCTCTGAGAGAAGATGCCCGCTCGTGATCAGATTGTATGGAATAAATATCCAGACTGCCATGATGAATATGAGCGCGGCAAACATGTGGAACAGGCGCACGGTTTCATACGGGATGAGCTGCCATGCGTTTGCTGACGCTTCCATCACTGTACACATGTTGAACTGCTTTGCCATGTACCAGCCAGTGATGATAAGGGTCACACACGAAAATAAATGGAATGCATGCGCACGCATACCTTTCGGATCATATCGTTCGGTTACTAAACCTGTACTTTGTGACATGTGATGCCTCCTTCTGTTGCCTCCGCGGCAACATGCGATATACGGATTGATCGCTTTTAAATGTTGTGGTTTGGAGTGGCGCATGGCGAATATTTATCACCAATCATCAGGGCAGGGGTTGCTGTGATTGACCCGTGGAAAGTGATAATATATACCTTGATATAAGTCCGTATTGTGAAAAACGAAAAGCAGATCATCGAAGCTGCCATGTTTGCTTCGGATCGCTCGATTGACATAAGACAGTTGAGTGAGTTAATCGGGGAACCTGTGGATGAAACCACCCTGATCCTGAACGAGCTGGTCGAAGAGTACGGCAGGCGAGAATCCGGGCTTGAAATCCTGAAATCAAGCGATACAAAATATTTGATGCGAGTTAGACCTGAATATGTCGAATATGTGAAATCGTTCGCCCCAAAGGAACTGCCCACACCAGTTCTCCGAACGTTATCGATGATTGCGTACCATCAGCCAGTAAAACAATCGGACATTGTGAGAATTCGTGGAAACTCGACTTATTCGCACATACACACCTTAAGCGAGATGGGGCTGATCGCATCGACTCCGAATGGACATACAAAACTTCTCACAACGACGCCCGGATTTGCAGAATACTTTGGTCTGGATTCGAGCAATCCTGATGCGATCCGGACTGCGCTGAAGGCGAGGCTGGCGGCACGGATCGGCGTGACCCCGATGTATGAATCGCTTTTGCATCGTTATGGGGTGCCGTGTGTCACGGTCAATGCTTATAACCCGTCTGCCGAAGATATTGCATTATTAACTGACGTTCACACGCTTATTATCTCAAAAGGCTACTTGGATAAGGTCAAGAAGCATTTTTCAGGAGAGATCATCGAGATTGCGTCCACCACCTTTGACGACCTGCTGCAATCAGCGGAACCGATCGGCAGGTATGGCACGAAACGTGATGTTTCAAAAGTTATCTCCGAATTAAATGAGTTGAATGAGAAGTATCATGCAAGATCGAGAAAAATGGATGTGGAACTGGACATCAAGGTAAAACCAGCATCGGAAATGGCATCTCACATCTTAAACGATCTCGGATTCACGATATCGCAAACAGGAGTGACAGTGGTGCCGGATTATCTCGATGCGGGCGATGCAGGCAGCATCACGTTTCCCACACACAGCAATGCGTCAGCCGACGTGATCGAGCGCATCTGCGCCAGATACGATGCGATCCTCGAAGGGTTGCAGAGCGGGTGTCCGCGCAGGTGAGGGGGGTTGTGGCGGTGTGAATTTATATGCTCGCGCAAGAGTGCAACAATCGATCAGAAACACGTCCTGAAAAACGATTTTTTCACAAAAAATCGAGTAAAAACTGCCCTTCGGGTGGGGGCCGGTGATATACTTTTTCACAAATGAAAAAGCGAACCGCTTTTGCGCACTTGCGGGTGGGCCGGGGGTATTCGGAGAGAACGCATGCAGGCTGCTGAAGGAGGTACTCGAATACGATCAGAGGTGCATCCGGATGTGTTGGTATTATATAATATATATTTAAATGACGGGTGTGATAGAAACTCCGTACCTGCGGTATGCAGGAAACTGACCCCGGGTTTGTCTGGGAAAACAGCAACACAGAGCAACTGGTACACTACTTTTTAATACATGAAAACGACTATATACAGGTGATGGAAGGACGGGAATAATGTGAATCCGATACAACACATCATTAATATACAGAGTTTTTCGCGCGGTGAGATCGACCGAATTTTAGACCGTGCCGCACAACTCGAGCCGATTGCACACGGCGGAGCGTCTGATATCCTGGCTGGTAGGATACTTGCGACGCTATTCTACGAACCAAGTACCAGAACCCGGCTTTCGTTTGATGTAGCGATGAAACGGCTTGGCGGCAATGTCATCGATTTTGGTCCGACTGAAGGGTCATCGGTTGCGAAGGGCGAGAACCTTGCAGACACCATCTCAGTTATGGCAGGGTATGCCGATGCAATCGTTCTGCGGCACCCGAGAGAGGGTGCAGCACGGATGGCGTCTGAATTCTCGTCAGTTCCGGTCATAAATGCAGGCGATGGCGCAGGACAGCATCCGACACAGACGCTTCTGGACCTGTACACGATACGAAAGGAAAGCAAACTAAATAAAGTGAAGATCGCAATTGTCGGGGATCTCAAGTATGGCAGAACCGTTTATTCACTCACACATGCGCTTTCCCTGTACAACGCCGAGATATATCTTGTCGCGCCAGATCAATTGAGGATGCCTGATTCGATGAAACGTGACCTGACGAACGAAGGGGCAAAAATCACGGAAACCGGAAATCCGGACGACGTTATTGGCTTGGTGGATGTGCTGTACATCACAAGGATTCAGAAGGAGCGGTTCCCTGACCCCAGCGAGTACCAGGCAGTCGCCGGGAGCTATAAAATAACAGAAGAGACGTTAAAGGATGCAAAAGACGATTTAATCATCATGCATCCGCTTCCAAGATTGGACGAGATCGATCCCGGGGTTGACAAAAGCAGACATGCGGTATACTTCAAACAATCATTCTATGGCGTGCCTGTGCGCATGGCGATTCTCTCGATGGTGATGGGATGAAACAGGAAAACCAGCCTGAAAACCGGGAACTGCGGGTCAGGAGGATCCGAAACGGCACGGTGATCGATCATATCGCTGCAGGGCAGGCGCTGAATGTGCTGCGCATATTAGGCATCACCGACCGATCGACAGAGGTGATGAGCGTGGTCATGAACGTCTCTAACCGGACGAAAGATATCGTTAAGATCGAGGATCGAGAATTAAATCCCGGAGAAGTGGATGAAATTGCATTGATCTCACCTGATGCGATTATCAACATCATACGCGACTACAAGGTCGTGGAAAAGTACAAGGTGATTCTTCCAACAGAGATCGAGGGAGTGGTCAGGTGTATGAACCCAAACTGCATCACAAACACCGATGAGCCGGTTAAACCGCGGTTTACGATACATCGTGGCGATGGAGTCGAACTGCA
The DNA here is from genome assembly GCA_048634345.1 of Methanobacteriota archaeon. Classification (GTDB taxonomy): domain Archaea; phylum Halobacteriota; class Methanosarcinia; order Methanosarcinales; family Methanogasteraceae; genus Methanogaster_D. Next base: position 34,722 of record JAIWAP010000003.1, read on the forward strand.
CTGCATGTACTGCAGAAGGATAATCACAGATCGGATTGCGGATTTCCTTATTTGACGGATGAAAGATTAATATATCAAATAACACCACCTAATTTAATTGCAGAGGGTGATTACGATGATTGAACATGCACTATGGGCGGCACTCCTACTCTTGATCATAGCATCGGCGCTGCCCGGACAGTACCGGCGGTACCGATTTCTTGCAGGATCCACGGGCTGGGGCTTCTTTGCGATCCACTGGCTAATCCAGCCGGCGCATTATATCGAGATTGGTGATTACGTAAACGTCCTGCTGGTGCTGGGCGTGGCGGTCTTCTGCATGATCATTGCCCATGCGATGTACCGGAATTACAAGCATAGCGTGGACGATGGGGACATTCTCCTGACGATAACGACTGCAGCAGCGCTTGGCGGTCTGTTTTACTATCCGTTTGCCAGAATAGAGTTTCTCAACACGTTCCTGATCTCTGTAGTCACAGAACAGGTCGTGTATGTCCTGCACCTGTTCAGCGTGCCGGCACAACTGGTTGATTGGAATCAGATCGAACTAAACTACCACACGATTACGATTATTCTTGCATGTACCGCGATCGAAAGCATCGCAATATTCATCGGACTGATCTTCTGTGTCCGTGCACCTATGAAAAGGACCATGATCGCATTTATTGCCTCGGTTCCAATGATTTACGCACTGAATATGGTCAGAAACGTATTTGTCGTGGTTGCTTTTGGGTATATGTGGTTTGGCGAGCGTAGTTTTCAGATTGCACACCACATTATCGCGAAGATCGGCGCAGGAATCGCACTCTTCGTGATCGCGTATATTGTTTTGCAGATGCTTCCCGAACTATTGAGCGCAATCGACCAGTTGTTTGCGATCGTGCGCAGATACTTAACTACTATAACCACTCGCAATGAGCGCGAGGATGGGCTATGATGATCAAGCTTGCAGAAGGCTCGATCAGGTGGATCGTCTCGGCAGCGTTCTGTACCCTGACGTCAGCTCTGCTCATCAGCGTCGATGAAAGGATGCGAACCGTTACGTATCTCTTTATTTTACTGACGATATTCTTTATCGGGTTTTTCCGGGATCCGCACCGCACACCAGACCCGCATCCCGGCGTTACCGACGATTGCGCAATGCTTGCGCCGGCTGATGGTAGGGTCATGGCGATCAAGAATGGTGCGGTACAGATCTTCATGAACTTTCATGACGTGCATGTCAACAGGGCACCGGTTTCCGGCAGGATCAAAGCAATCAAATACACGAAAGGGAGTCACATCCCGGCTTTCACGAAGGATTCACTCAGAAACGAGCGAAACGAGATCGTTATCGAAAATGATGGATTTGATTGCACAGTCACTCAGATCGCCGGAACGATAACGCGCAGAATCGTCCCTTACGTCGCAGAAGGTGATTTCGTGCAGCGGGGCGGGCGTGTTGGCATGATCAGATTCGGTTCAAGGGTGGACATGACCCTGCCGCCCGGATTTGAGCCTGCTATACGTAAAGGGGACAAAGTGCGCGCTGGCGAGACTGTAATCGCCATAAAAACGTCAGGAACGAGTAGCGATGAATGAGCGTATCCGGAATGGAACCGACCTGAATATACTGAGGCTGGTTCGCATGCCAGACCTGATCACGATCTTAAATGTGCTGTTTGGATTCACAGCCATCCTATATCTGCTGAACGGTGATCCGGGCGGCGCTGCAATCATGGTTCTGGCTGCTGCGCTCGCAGACGGCGTGGACGGCGCCGTTGCAAGACGTGTTGAATTGGGAGTTATGGGAGAACACCTTGACTCGTTTGCAGACGCCATCTCATTTGGAGTAGCCCCTGCGCTCATCTATTATACAATGGTTGGCACCGATCACCACACGACTGCATGTGGTTTCTCTGCCGCATATCTTGTCTGCGGAGTGCTCCGGCTCTCCAGATTTGGGATATTGGATGATGATGAGTTTCGCGGGCTTCCGATCACCGCAGCAGGTACATTTGCTGCGCTGTTATTATATTTAATTGATTATATCCATTATCCGCAGTACGTGATGACCGGTGTGTTTGCCGGATTATCGGTGCTGATGGTCAGCAATATACCGTATCCGAAGATCAGATCGGTCAGGATACTGGTGCCGCTTACTATTGTGTTCGTCCTCACAATCATCGCACATTACGGCGGACTTTGCGACTGGTTTGCATGGATTCTCGCAGGGCTAGTCGGGTGTTATCTGTTAAGCCCGCTGGTCTGGCATGGTCCGAATCGCCGGGGCTGACATCATCGAGTCTTGCTGGCAGTCCCTGCTTGATTCAGGATAGAAGTCCTCGTTATATGTCTCCTGACTATCGATATCATCGATCAGATCGCCCTGCACAGATGAGTGTTTCGTTCAACGTTTCGTACATAAGTTGTGCCGGTACGTTATGGGTTGTATGCATCACGTTTCGCGGGTTTGCGGACTTCACCGCCCATATCTTCGCTGACGCTTCTGATAGTCCCGTATGATCCGGAGGAAGTCCAGTATTCGTATCTCGGCGAAATTCACATCTGTGAAATATAACTCAGAATAGATCGTCTGCCATATCAAAAAATCGGTCAGAGACTTCCCGCCTGCACGAATGACCAGATCCGGTTTATATTTGAAAATGAGGTGAGATTCGATCATATCCGTATTGATGTCATCAAAATCAGTTTCTCCGGACTCCACCTTCTTTAAAATATCTTTTATCGCATCGGTAAGCTCAAGTTTTCCACCATACCCGATCGAGATATCGAGTTTGACCCTACAATCCACGTCCATGTCCGCGTCCATGCCCCGATCAATGTCCACGTCCCCGCCCTCGCTGTGGTCTATGGTAGAGATCATTCTTGCCCCAGAATCGTCCCTGACATACATCCTTACAATCAGATCGGTTTTATCCAGTCTATCAACGATTCGAGAGGTTACATCCTCTTTCAGACCTTCATCTACGGTCACAGCGATGTAAACGATGAGTGATTTGATGCCGAGGTCTGCGCACCATAAAACAAAGGATCGCAGTTTTTCGATCCCGACTTGTGTGGAAATATCGCTCTCGGTCATCACGAGCGTCAGTCCGGCAGGCATGTTGTGCCTGACGACCCGGGAGTGCAGCCGGTATTCGTAGATGCGCTCGTAGATGCGTTGGAGCATGACAGGTTATTCGGGCTTAACGGTGTTATCATTTGTGCGGATCGCAGTTTTTGCGCGGGTTAATTATATGCCCACGCGGTGCACAATTCCGGATGTGAGAAGACCGAAGCATTACAGGGACGATTGCGACCGGATCGCATTCATGTATGACCCCCTTGTCAGATCTCTTTCTGCCTTCATCGGCGGAGAACGGGGTCTGGAGGCGATGCGGACCTCTGTCATCGACGAGATGGGAGTAACACCGGGCACAAAGGTTCTGGACGTCTGCTGCGGCACCGGTGTGATGTGTGCGATGATTGCGGATGTGGCAGGGGCTGGTGGAGAGGTGGTCGGCGTTGATCTGTCCGAAAAGATGCTTAAAAAAGCAGAGAAGAGGAAAAAAGATAATGTGCGGTTCTGCCTCTCGAATGCAGAGGAGATCCCTTACGAGGATGGATATTTTGACTGCGCATCCATAACATTCGGCTTGCATGAGATGCCGTATCAGGTGCGGATGAACGTGCTTTGCGAGATGCGGAGGGTTATAAAGCCGGGCGGGAAGATCGCGGTCCTTGATTATTCATATCCCACAAATAAACTGATCCGGTGCCTGTTTAATATCTGGATGTTTGTGGAAGGAGAAACAGCGAAAGACTTCATCAAAAGGGATTTGTCCTCGATGATCCGGGATGCCGGATTTAATTTTATCGAAAAATCCGTCTGTTCATATAACACAGTTCAGATTGTGAGCGGTGTGAGGTGATGTGAGCGGGGTTAATGTAAGAGGGGTTGGCGTGAGACTTGCGTGATGTGAGATAGAGATGACGTGGCACAACGATAACCATGGACCCAGACCTGAATCAGAAGGTGTATCAGAACCTGAATTAGAAACTAAGATCGCACATATACTCATTAACCGTATCATGGATTCTGTGCGGCTGTGTATGTATGGCTGCGATGGCGTCGCGTTCTCTGGCGGCATCGACAGTTCGCTCATCGCATCTGTTGCGGCATCGATGAACCCAGGGATTGAATTGTATACAATCGGAATGAGCGGCTCCCATGACATAAAACAGGCAGAACGGGCGGCAACACTACTTGGACTGCACGACCGACTGCACATCTGCGAGTGTACTCTGGCAGATACCCGGTCCGCGCTCCTGCCTGTGATGCGCGCAATCGGAAGCACAAGTCCGGTTGCGGTCGGAATCGGTCTGTGCATGTACTTTGTATCAAGATGTGCGCATACACACGGAGATTCGGTGCTGCTGACCGGTCAGGGCGCAGACGAGTTGTTTGCCGGATACAAGCGATATGAACAGATGTTTGATGAGGGGGGGCTTGACCGCGAGCTTAAAAAAGACCTGCTTGCACTCCCTGATCAGGTTGCGCGGGATGCGGCGGTTGCGCAATTAAGCGGTGTGGAACTGCGCATGCCGATGCTCTGTCCTGACGTGGTGAACCTCTCCTGCAAGATCGATGTCAGACTCAAGATCCGCAAAGGGGATGGTTATGTACGAAAATACATTCTGCGGAAGGCGTCTGAAGAGTATCTCCCTGCAGAGCTTGCGCGGGCGCCAAAGAAAGCAGCACAGTACGGTACCGGCATCCAGAACGTGCTTCGCAGGATGGCGCGCCGGGACGGAGTTACTCAGGAGGATTTTTTGCGCGGGATGCTGCCATAAAACCCAGTCCCGCGATGTTAACTATTGATGTGATAACAGTTCACCACCATGGAATATACCAGATGAGGCTGCATTCTTCTTCTCCGGATGGAATGGAGGTTTCAGTCGGTATTGTTCTCGTTGATCCGGAGACACTGGCAGGATGGAAATGTTTATATGTGATTAACACATTTACTAAATTTAGTAATACTTCATGTTGCTAATACTATATAAAGTATTACAATAAGGAAAGAGGTGCAATGAATGATAGAACATGTTGAACCCGTTAAAGTGCAGATGCAGCTTGGTGAGCTCGATCTCACCGGCATCGACAAAATAGCCGAAGACGCTGTGGACTTCATAAACAACGGTCAGATGAATGTGAGACAGGCATCAGCCTGGGCTATCCATCATCTTGAGGATCCATGGGGATTTCCGTCGCTCAACACGCTGTATCACCAGATGGTTAACCGGTTAGAGAACAACTTCGAGGCAAAGCGGGAACTGGTTACATACATTCAGAGGTGGTAAAACCTCGGAATAGGTGTGTCGATCAATTCGGCACATCCGTTATTTTTTTTCTATCCTTGCGGACGTGGCACTGATCCGGTGTGGGATATTATCCCACAAATCATGAAATTCGTGTTATATTTTTGTTGTATGTGTTTAGCTCCCCCACATAACCACCCCTTCCACGGTTCTTCCGGATCGATCTAAAACCCATTCTCGACCACAAAACTTCTATATTATTACTGTAATAGCCTTCCAAGAGGACTATGGACAAGGACGCAATCATCAAACAACTTCAAGACGCTATTGACCAACTTAAGCGTGAGAACAAGTCGCTTAAGACCTGCATAAAGGAACTCGAAGCCAAACTGGCTATGCATGATAACGCACATACCCCGCCAAGCCTGAAGC
>JAIWAP010000004.1:0-37962 GCA_048634345.1 Methanobacteriota archaeon
CAGGCTGGTCAGTTCAGTGATCTCAGGAGGAAGAGCGGTCAGCTGGTTATCCGAGAGGCTAAGCGTTCTCAGGCTGGTCAGTTCAGTGATCTCAGGAGGAAGAGCGGTCAGCTGGTTATCCGAGAGGCTAAGCGTTCTCAGGCTGGTCAGTTCAGTGATCTCAGGAGGAAGAGCGGTCAGCTGGTTATCCGAGAGGTTAAGCACCATTAATCTGGTCAGTTCAGTGATCGCAGGAGGAAGAGCGGTTAGTTGATTACCTCTGAGGTCAAGCGCTGTCAGACTGGTCAGTTCAGTGATCGCAAGAGGAAGCGCGGTTAGTTGGTTATGCGAGAGGTCAAGCTTTGTCGCTCCGTCTCTTGCGGCTTTTTCGATTTTTTGGAATATATCCTCATCTCTCATAGCAGAGCCCCATCTCTATTACAGAGGTAAAGGTCGATATACCCCTACCTGAAATATAACGATTATTGGCGCTTTCTCCTTTGTATACTTTTCGCCTCCGGCACACACCCGGAAGATCTTAATTGTGGCTGCATCACAGACCGTCTGCACAAGCACGCAGCACAGCCATTTCCAAGATCAGGTATCCGACTATTCGGATTCTCCCCAAAAACCTAATTTTTTTAGGGTAGATTACTTATATACCTAAATGATAAATCTGAACATATAAATCAAGATAACCCGATACAGGAGGTAACATGGATCATCTGGTTCACAGAATCGTGAGATGCACCGCAGCCACCATCGCAGGCAGGAAACCGGCAACGCTGATGAACCTCTCGAATGCCAATGGTGGGCTTCTGGATGCATGGGACCTTTGCAAGGCAGGCATCTTCGCAGGGTCTGAAATCGAGTATTATGAACTCAAAAGGACAGAAAGAAATGCGATCGTCATATTCTTCAGCCGCAACCGGTTAAGTGAGGTCTTGGAGTAGCGATCAGTGAAGCGATTCCTGTCCGAATGCGGATACGAGTCCGGTTCCATCGAATATGCACTGCGGATGCTTGAGCACAGGTATGCCACCCGCGGATGCCCTCATGAGATCGGGATCTTTCTCGGCATTCCATTAAAGGATGTTATGGGGCTAAGTTCCCTTGAAAATACAAAATGCGGAATGTGGCGGGTGTATGGAGACCCCGCGGCATCCGAACGAATGATGGACGAATACCGCAGTGCCAAAAGCGCAATCTCCGGACGGCTCTTCGCAGGAGAGGACCCCGCGAGCATCATCAGGGGTGGCGGAATCGGGAGTTTCGGATGAACCGGACTTGATATGAGACAACGATCACAACAGTCCCAAACTAAGCATCAACTCGGCATTCAGCACCGATGCGCCAGCCGCGCCTCGCACGGTGTTGTGCCCCATCGCAATATACCTGATTCCTTCCCTGATGCGACCAACGGAGACACTCATGCCACCGCCCCGGTCCCGGTCCAGTCTCGGCTGCGGTCGGTCGGGGTCGTCGTGAACGAGGATCACCTGCTCTGGTTCAGTCGGAAGATCAAGCCCCGGATCAAAGTTCAGGAACGCGTCCCGAACCTCCTCAGGAGTCGGGTCGTCTGCCAGCGTAATCCAGATAGCCTCAGTGTGCCCATCAAGAACAGGCACCCTGTGGCAGCTTGCGCTGACCTCGAATGACGCATCGACAATGGAACTGCCATCGAACGTTCCGAGCAGTTTCTGCGCCTCGTTTTCGACCTTCTCCTCCTCCCCTCCGATGTGCGGGATGACGTTGTCAAGGATCGCCATTGATGAGATGCCGTCATATCCCGCGCCCGAAACCGCCTGCATCGTCGCCACTTTCACATCCTCGATTCCGAACCGGACGAGCGGCTTTAAGGAAACCGCGAGCATGATGACCGAGCAGTTCGGGTTGGTCACGATCGCGCCATCCCACTTCCGGGAATCCCGCTGGACTTCGAGCAAGCCAAGATGATCCGGGTTCACTTCAGGGATCATTAGCGGCACATCAGGCTCCTGCCTGAACGCTGATGCATTGCTTGCGACCATGACGCCGGCGCGGGCAAACGCGGGCTCGACATCGCGCGCAACGTCAGCGGGAAGCGCAGAGAACACAATATCGGCGTCAACCTCTTCCGGTTTCATGGAGACCACGACCCGGCTCCCGATCTCGCCCGGAAGTGCGGATGCAAGCCTCCAGTTGGCAGCGCGGGCGTACGGTTTGCCAGCGCTCCTCTCTGATGCTGCAAGTGAGCTTAATTCAAACCAGGGATGACCTGCAAGTGCCTCGATGAACCGCTGCCCGACAGCGCCAGTTGCCCCGAGTATCCCCGCCTTCAGCGTTTCCATGAATTCGCCACCGAAAATGACGTATTAACAAAAAATAAAGGGTGGAAGACCTTTAGTCTTCCATTACAATCGCTTCGCTTGGACAGGCTTCTACGCAGGTACCGCACTCGGTACACTCGTCCATATCGATCACAGCGATGTCGTCGTCGTTCATAGAGATTGCTTCTGCCGGGCATTCGTCCACGCAGGTTCCGCAACCGGTACATTCTGCTTCTATTACTTTTACTGTCATCTTTCTATCTCCTATATGGAATTATGCTATACATTTCGCAACAATGCAAAATATATGCGCCAAAGTGTCATTAAACACGTACAATAAATAGTTTTCGTTTGGACACCCGAATAAATCGGGACCAGTATCAATTTGGGGCACTGAGAATCTGACTGAAAAATCCAGTAACACTGGCAGGGATCCGGGATGCCACATAGCATACGTTCCGAACCATCACTTACGAGATTATCTGCCAGATAGTGTTCACCATAATTTCCAGATTTTTATCGACCCCCGACTGGCGATTCTTCTTTATTCTCTGCCTTAGCGTTCCCCATAGGGTTTTCGACGTGATTATTGTTGTCAGGGATCTGTATTCCTATTGTTGTCAATTCTGTGAAGAGTGTTACAATGCCTGCAGTCCTGAGAATGAATTTAGCAGTATTACTGTCTTTGTTCATCGATAACAGCTCCTTAGCAATTGACAGCAACTCTTTCCCCCGTCGTATCTATTCTTCATTCGAGTCTTGCAAAATTACGATCTATTCTGTGCTTTTTCACCGAGTTCTTCAACGTAGAAATTATCCAGCTTATCTCTTGGTATATACACTATAGCGTCCAGTCACTCTACGCACCATTTCCATTTACGAAAAAGTATATCGCCAGCCCCCCCCGAAGGGCAGTTTTTACTCGATTTTTTGTGAAAAAATCGTTTTTGATCCTCATTCGCTCCTCTTTTGGATATTGCTCTTCCCACAGATAGTACATCGATGTTTTAACAAAATGATTCGTACACTGCTGAATTTTGTAGCCGTAATCCTCTAAATGTTGTTGTAAGTTAGCATCTCCGTCGCAAATAGCGTACATTTCGTCAGAAATGTTGTAATTCCCCCCGATATGGGATAAAACCTCTGACCAACTCTTGACCGCGCCCAGGTATAGTAGAAACTCTTCTCCAGTTTCTAAATCGAGCCCCAACGCGCCTTTGATGCGGGGGCGACCGCCAGTCCTTCTTTTTGACTTGGTGTCATCTATGATTATGGCATCGATCGTTTGACCGTCGTATTGCGAATAAATCGGATTTCTTATAGGACGTGTATCGCTTTCGTAAAATATCTTCTTTAACTTAAAAGAACCCGACTTTTAGCCCCTGTAAGATGTCGATTAGAAAAGATGCCTCCGAAAACGAGACGATTGTGCGAGAGGTACTTCCATGGTGGCTAGTGTATGGAATCGAGCAGAGTTTTATCTCGATTGTGCAAATAGGGCACTATGAACGTTTTTTCCCCATCCCATTGAGCGCTCTCTTTGCCTGGAAGTCAAATTCAAAATGGGGTGTTTTGGTGTGTATTTTTTTGCTTTCTTTCCTCATTTTCGCTTGTTGTGCCATATCATCCTGCAAACTGTCGAGATATTTCCTTGCTGCCCTCATGCATCTCCTTTTCCGGCAGCGGATATTTGCGCAGGAAGCGGATGAAGATGACCAGACCGCTAAGGAGTAGAAATCCCCCCGAGAACTAGATAATATGTCAATCCCGTACATCCGGAACCAAACTCCACTAATCAGAAAATACGATAGCTACCCCCGGCTAACAACTACCCGGCAAGCGCTTCCGCGCCCCTCGCCCGGGTTGCACCCTCAGAAGATAACAGCCACGGACACGCCTCACAATCACCCCGCGAACCGCCCTGTTGCACAGAAACGTGATGACCGGAATGATCATCCGCCCAACCGTTACTCCGAGCGAACCCCTGACGCGGTATGCGAATGCCTGCTCATGAAAGACCGGATGCAGCCGGATCGAGACCGCAGGAGAACGGGTCAGTGGGGTGGAAGCTGCGTACAGGAACCCTGCTAACATGCCGGTCTCAGCAGGATCATCGAGTCCGAATGTTACGCGGCATGAAAGTTCCTTAAAATCGATTCTCTGCACCACCTTCCGCGCCAGCGTGGCAACAGGACGGTGCAGCGTGCGAAACAGTTCAAAGGGACGCCGGACCTCCATTTCCTTCCCTGCTTTCTCCTCTTTCCGGTCTTCCCCCTCTGTGGCGGCGAAATCATCGATTACACGGGATAGAAACAGCCACCGCACCTCGATTCTCTGCACGGGATCCCCGCCAGAGTCCCTTTTCAGTTCAAACCGACAGACAAACGGAACCCAGAGCAGAAGCATCATCGCAAGCGTAAGCGTTGATACGACAAGCAATAAAAAAATGAGAAGGATGGGATGCAAGATACCGCCCTCCTCAATCCTCGTCTGCGGATTTTTCCGGCTCCTTGTCCTTACCCTTATCCTTCTCCGTATCCTTTTTTCCTCTCATGGATTTTATCTTATCCACGACTTCAGGCACAGCCTCCACGATCTTTCCGATATCTATGCCCTTCCCTGTCGCTGAGAGCAGCTTGACCTCGTCTTCTGATACCACGAGGAATGCGACCGGCTCGATCTTTGCGCCGCCACCGCCGCCGCCACCAAAACCGCTCTCCTCGTCACGCTTGCCCTCGCCGCCACCGCTGCCAAATCCGAAGGACACCTTGCTGATCGGTATCACGGTCTTGCCTGCCACCGTAATCGGCTCGCCGACGATGGTCTTGGTGGTGATCAGTTTCTCAAGCTGTTCTACAACTTCTCTCATCAATTCTTCGACGCCCATATTACCAAACCTCGACTGATCCGATCACATGCAAACCGGATAACACTTTCGGTCGTATGAATCGACATCTGCGCGATATGCCTGAATGGGTCATTCTCCTGTAGCGGTTCGTTGTGGTCGTAGTCCGGGTTGTGTTTCTGGTCGTAGTTCTGGTTGGGGTTGTTCATGTTGCTTACCTCCGTTTATCAGAGACCGGTCGTTCGATCAACCTGTCCGATACTATATAGCTAAGTAATAGTACTTAAACATTTCGATTAATCGAAAGATTTTATGATTTAATGCAGAAACCCACAACAAAACTGCAATCCCGAATCCTGCATGGCTCCCGCGCTCTCGATTGTATGATTGCCCAGGCATCAGAACCCATCACATGAGGAGACTTTTTCTATTTTCTGGGAATGCCGGATTGTCTTATGTGAGTACAACTCTGTCAGAATGGGGCACTATCGATCTGAAAAGTCATTTACACCGTTGATCTACGTAATATGTGTTAATCAGTGGCAAATAAAACTTTTAGCCACAGATTAACACTGATTTCACTGATTCCGGAAGTCCAATCCTACCAGTGTTTGCAGGATTGGTATCATGTTTTTCAACCGCCAGAAGAAATTAAAAATACTCAGGTACACCGTGATAAGAGAGAAATTCGAGAGGATTGTGGTAGAAAATGACCTGTCAGAAGAGGTAGTGGTCATAAGAGCAAAACCACTGACTCCGGAAGAAGCGATGGGAAATCCTGAGAGCGAGGACTTTCCGATACTGAAAGGTGTCGAGCGGCTGATGCAGGAGGAGTTTTCTGGCTGTTTTGGTCAGGCGTTCACAAACATGTATGGCGACTTTGAGGGGACGCTTCAGGACGTTCTCGCTATGGAACTTAACAACAACTACAAGAGAGCGATCTTTGTTGCAACGCTGAATGCAGTGCTGCGGAGTATCGGGATGATCGAGGGAAGCGTTCACTGCAAGGACAAGGGTCCTGCTGAGTGCGGTCTGGATCTGCTCGAGTTTCTTGAGGGGTGCAGGGGGGCGAGGATCGCACTGGTCGGATTTCAGCCGGTTCATGCACGATGCTGTTCTGAACGATGTGAACTCAGGATACTAGATATGGACCCGGAGAACATCGGAAAGGAGAAGTTCGGTGTTGTGGTGCTGGATGGTGGTGCGAAGGTGGAAGAGGTGTTGCGGTGGTGCGATCTGGCGCTTGTTACGGGGACGACGGTTGTTAACGGGACCCTTGCGCCGATACTGGAGGTTGCGGGGGTGAAGGCGGTCTTTTATGGGATCAGCATCGCGGGGGTTGCTGAGTTGCTCGGGCTCGAGCGGTTTTGTCCGCGATCGACGTGAGGGAGGGGGTTGTTGTCGGCATTGGCAAGCCAAACACAAAAACGCGATGTACAGGTCTTGGACGTAAGTCAGGGGTTTGGTGACTTTGAGAGTGCCTTGATGGACGCGGATGCCGGGGTGGAACCGCGTGGGTGATACGGTTTTGGGAGCGAGTCGATGTAATACCCACTTTTGCAGCAAAGTTTATGTGGATTCAAAAATTAGTGATTACTATGGGGGTATTTCAAAAATTGTTTAAGAGGGAACAAAAAACAAAAGATGACTTGATGAGAGATATATTTGAAAGAACAAAAAACGCAAAACTTGATATGAGCTCTATTGAGAAATTAGCCATAAAGAATCCTGATAGAATGATTTTTCAAGGTGTTAAAAATCCCAAAGAAAATCGAATAAGACATCATGCATTGTATTTTTCGATGAATGGCGACTACAAGAAAGCAATAGAACGTGCAACTAAAGGAATTAAAATAAATCCAAAAAGTGCTTATTTATTTTATATTAGGGGACGTTCAAAAGGAGATATGGAGTTATTTGACGAGGGAATCAAAGATTTGGATGAAGCTATAAAACTTAAACCGGATTATGCCGACGCTTTTGTAGAAAAAGGATACATCGAACAAAGAAAAGGTAATCCCGAGAGCGCTAAAAAAGATTATGAAAAAGCAAAGAAAATCGATCCTTCTGTAGAATTGCCTGAAGAAGAGATGGTTATACCAACTGGTTTAACATTCAAATTTCTAGTAAAACCTGAACTTACAAAAGAGCATCAAACCGATTTTAGATATGTGTTGTTGCATGAAAGCGGTTTGAGCCAGTATTATAAAATCGTTGGTATTGATTTTTCTAAAAATTTTGAAAATGGACAGATGTTAATTAAAGTATTTTGTCCCGAACCTATAGTTGCTATTGGAAAATTAAAAGAGGATGAATTTTATAATCAGATGAAAGAAAAATTTTCTGAATGGATTGTTAATACACTAAAAAATAGTAAATATGAGTGTAAACTCTACGAATTCAACCATACTGTTAGATTAGCGTAAGATTGAAAAACTGCTTTTAATTCTTATAATCTATGCGTCACATTCGCTTATTTGATAAAAACGGACTTGAAATCCACTCTTCGTCGCTTAGTACCACATTCGAAAATCCTATCGCCCGTTAAGTGAAATAATTTTTTGATAGTACATTGGGGGGGTTAATATCTCTTTTTTCTTCCCTGCATCTCATGTACATGGATTTTTTGATTGATCGTAACATCTCCGTTTTCGGTATACGCTTGGGGGCTATTATTTGGGTGATCTTGGTTTTGCTGGCGTGTTTGGCTGTTTTGTTCTTCTGCATTTCTTGCAACATTTTCTAATATTTGTGAGGTAATCTGACCAATTGTTTCAGGTTTCCAGAAACTTCCAAGCCCCAATATACCAAATATCAGCCCAACAACCCCCATTACTTGGCCTGCCATATTCCAACCAGAATTTACAGCAAAAATGATGAATAATATGCAAATTATTGTACTAATAACCCCTGCAACATGTCCTGATTTGGTTTTTTCATCCATGATTGATAATATTATTTTATGCCATAAAAAGTTTACTGCCATCTCCATTGCTAAATCCTTAAAAGTTGCTGGTTCTGCTGTTTTCTGCGGTCGCTAATGGCAGACTTATATATGTAGAATATGTAGAGATCGTGGGGTTTTGTGGCCAATCATCGGGCATACACATCTTCAGAATCGTGTATTATGTTGCTTTCTTTCGGCACCCTTGTGAACCACAGAATCCTGCATGACTCTCACGCCCCGCACCCTCATGCATGATGCCCGGGCATCAGGACCCGCCCCATAAGCAGAGTAACCTTTACTATATCTTACTATCATGGGCATACTAAATGGAACAAACCTTGCACCCGGACCTGACAACGCCTGCATCGCCACCGAATACCGTTTCCGAAAGTGTCACCGAGTCATCTCTTGCGGATGCGCGCCCGGGGTTCCGGTATGACTTTTTTGAAAAGGTCAGTGGCAGGATACCGGCGACACGTGACGCAAGGTCGCTTCATGTCACTGTAAAATCGATCAGGGTCTGACATGAACTGGTGCAACCACAACACGAAACACGAGGTATCACACAATGACCGAAGAATTCGAACCAAGCATACTGGCGTTCTGCTGCAACTGGTGTTCGTACGCCGGGGCTGATCTTGCAGGGGTCAGCCGGATCCAGTACCCAACAAACATCCGGATCATCCGGGTGATGTGTTCCGGACGGATCGAACCCGCATTCATATTTGAAGCGTTCAAGGACAAAGTCGATGGCGTATTGATCATGGGCTGTCACATCGGAGACTGTCATTATATCGAAGGGAACGTGAATGCAGAGGTAAGGATCAATAACACCATAGAAGCGCTCAAGCATCTCGGACTGGACGACAGGCTGCGCCTTGAGTGGGTATCTGCAAGTGAGGGAGCCCGCTTTGCAGAGGTCGTCAGCAACTTCACTGAAGATATCCGGAAGATCGGACCAAGTCCGCTGAATACGAATACGACGTGATTCTTGCATACACATCTTACCAGTTGCGTTAGTGCGGCGTTTCAACATCGAAATGTTTTAGTACTACCCACGTGGTAAAACCATAACGAATAGGATAGGTGCTTAATATGTGTCTAAAACATCCGGATGCGCCCGATACGGGTCGGATATCTCATTATACCTGTCGTTTTATTCAGGTTATCCGGACGCTGGCTACGATCATAGACATAGATACGGCATCGAGTTAATCAAGATAATCAATTTGAGATAGTCGAACATTGGAAAGGAGGTTACTGAATAATGGATACGATAAAAACAGCCGAGCTGGATCATGATTTCATAAAAGAGATCAGTGAGGAGCCCGGTGCTGAGAAGATCATGCTGTGTTTCAACTGTACCGGTTGTACCGCGGGTTGCCCCATGGCAGATCTGGAGGCGCAGTACAATATCAGAAAGATTCTCAGGATGGCGAGTCTCGGGATGAAGGACGAGGTACTCAACAACCCGTATCTCTGGTACTGTACCACCTGCTACAAGTGCCAGGAACGCTGTCCGCAGGGTGTGCAGAACGTGGACGCTCTCTTGAAGATACGTACAATCGCAGTCAAGAACGGGATCATGCTGCCGAAGCACAGGGCTGTGGCGCAACTCGTGATCGAGCATGGACATGCCGTGCCGATAAACGATGACGCCAAAGAGAAGCGCAAGAAGCTGGGACTCGAGGAACTGCCCTACACGGTGCACAGGTTCCCTGAGAGCCTGGATGAAGTGCATAAGCTGATCGAAATAACGAAATTCGATGAATTGACAAAGGAGTGAGTATTATGCCAAAATTATCATTTTTCCTCGGGTGTATAATGCCCAACCGGTATCCGGGCATCGAGATTGCCACAAAAAAGACTCTTGAGAAACTGGGTGTCGAACTTGTGGAACTGCCCGGTGCAAGCTGCTGTCCTGCGCCAGGAGTCTTCAGGTCGTTTGATAAAGCTACGTGGCTTTCGATAGCTGCAAGAAACGTCGTTCTCTCGGAAGAACTGGGCTATGATCTGCTGACGGTCTGCAACGGCTGCTTTGGATCTCTTGTGGATGCCAACAACCTCCTTAAGGAGGACGCAGCGGAACGGGAGGCTACAAACAAGATCCTGAAGCAGATCGGACACGAATTCAAAGGAACCATCGAGGTGCGCCATATCATAGAGTTCCTGCACAGCGAGGTTGGTGTCGATAAGATCAAAGAGGCGGTAGTCAAGCCTGTTGACCTGAAGGTTGCTGTGCATTACGGATGCCACCTGATCAAGCCGTCCAAGGAACGGCATCTCGGAAGCACAGAGAACCCCAGGTTCTTTGATGAACTGGTGGAAGCGGTTGGCGCGGAATCGATTGATTACGAAGATAAACTTGCCTGCTGCGGTGCGGGCGGCGGTGCAAGAACCGCGGTGCTTGACACTGCGCTGCAGATGGCTGAAGCGAAGATACAACATGCGATTGCGGCAGGAGCTGACTGTTTCGTTGATGCGTGTCCGTTCTGCCACCTGGAACTGGATGTCGGGCAGACCGAGATCGCAAAGAAGTTCGGACGCGAGTACAATCTGCCTGTACTGCATTACTCCCAGCTGCTCGGGCTTTCGATGGGTTATACGCCGGAGGAGATGGGAATTGACATGAATTACATTACGAACGATGAATTTATGAAGAAGATCGGAGGTGGTAAGTAATGGCTGGCGATAAGGTTGGTGCGGCGGCGGTCATCGGCGGCGGCATCGCAGGCATCCAGTCGGCGCTGGATCTGGCAGAGAGCGGGATCAAGGTCTACTTAATCGAGTCAGGACCGAGTATCGGCGGGACGATGTCGCAGCTTGACAAGACATTTCCGACGATGGATTGCGCTATGTGTACGCTTTCGCCGAAGCTGGTCGATGCCGAGCGGCACCCGAACATCGAACTGATGACGTACTGCGATTTGGTCGGCATCAGCGGCGAGGAAGGCAACTTCACGGTCACGGTCAACAAGAAGGCACGTTACATCGATGAGACAAAATGTATCGGATGCGAGATCTGTTTTGCCAAATGTCCTGTGAAAGTGCCTGATGAGTACAACGAACTGCTCGGAAAGCACAAGGCGATCTATCTCCCGTTCCCGCAGGCTGTGCCAAAGATCGCTGTCATCGATGCCGAACGATGCCTGTACCTGACCAAGGGCAAGTGCGGTAACTGCGCGAAAGCATGTGAAGCAGGCGCGGTTGATTACGAACAGAAGGACAAGCAGGTCGATATCCCGGTTGGCGCAATCATCCTCACCACAGGATTCAAGCCATTTGATGCAGCCAAGCTTGAGCAGTACCATATCGAGCACACGAAGGTCATCACGTCGATGCAGTTCGAACGGATGCTCAGTTCATCAGGTCCGACAGGCGGGCATATCGAGCTTATGGACGGATCAAGACCAAAGCGCATCGCATGGATCCAGTGCGTCGGTTCAAGGAACCCTGAGATCGGCAACCCGTACTGTTCTGCGGTCTGCTGCATGTACGCAACCAAAGAGGCGATGGTCGCAAAAGAGCATGACCCCACGCTGGATATGACGATCTTCGTGATCGATGTGAGAGCCTTCGGGAAAGGCTTTGAGGAGTTCTACCAGAGAGCAAAGACCGCAGGCGTCAGGTATATCCGGTCAAGACCAAACGGTGTGGACATCGATCCGGTGACTGACAGCGTCTATGTCAAATACGAATCCGAGGAAGGAGCGATCGAACGTGAAGAGTTCGACGTGATCGTGCTCTCTATCGGGCTTACACCCTCCGAGGATACCAAAAAGATCGCAGAGATGGCTGGCATCGAACTGGACGAGTTCGGAAACATCAAGACAGATCTGATCAATCCTGTCGAGACGAGCGTGCCCGGAATCTTTGCATCAGGCACCATCCAGGGTCCGAAAGACATCCCTGATACGGTGGCGGACGCAAGCGGCGCGGCAGCCAGGGCAGGATCGATGCTCGCGGGCGTGCGGGGCACACTCGTGACCAAGAAAGAATATCCTGATGAGATACCGCTCAACGGAGACAAACCAAGGATCGGCGTTGTGATCTGTAGATGCGGTATCAATATCGGCAATGTCGTGGACGTGCCTGATGTCGTTACGTACGCGGACACGCTTCCAGGTGTCGTCGTCTCCAAAGAAGAGATCTATGCGTGCAGCGGTGACTCTCATGAGCGGATAGGGGAGATGATCAAGGAACACAACCTCAACCGGGTTGTGGTTGCATCATGCACCCCGAGAACGCATGAACCGCTGTTCCAGGAGACGTGCCGGAATGCGGGACTTAATCCGTTCCTCTTTGAGCTTGCAAACATCAGGGAGCACTGCTCATGGGTGCACCAGAACGAGCCAGAGAAGGCGACGGTAAAGGCGAAGGATACCGTGCGGATAGCGGTCGCAAAGTCGAGTCTGGCAGAGCCACTCTACACTCAGGAACTCTCGCTCACCAAGTCTGCGCTGGTGGTCGGCGGAGGTATTGCTGGCATGACTGCCGCACTCGATATCGCAAACAACGGCTTTGAGGTTGCGCTTGTCGAGACGGAGCCAGAACTCGGCGGGATGCTCCGGAGCATCAAGAACCTGCACAACGGTCAGAAAGCATCTGTTGTGCTGGGCGAGATGGTGGCTAAAGTGGAGGCTAACCCGAAGGTCACCGTTTATACCGGAACCACTCTTGAGAGCGTGGCAGGAGCGATGGGCAACTTCAGGGCAACGCTTACAGGTGGAACGGAGCTTGAGTTTGGCACTGCGATCATCGCAACAGGCGCACACGAATTTGAGCCGGAAGGTTACTTCTCCTACGGAAAGTACGAGAACGTAGTCACCCAGTTGCAGCTTGAGGAGATGCTTGAAAAGAGTCTTGATGCGGATATAAAGACGGTCGTGATGATACAGTGCGCAGGCGGAAGAAACGATGAGCGTCCGTATTGCTCACGGGTCTGCTGCATCAACGCTCTTAAGAATGCGATCCGGATCAAAGAGGAGAGTCCCGATACCAACATCTACGTGCTCTACCGTGATATCAGGACATACGGCGTGTGGGAGGACTTGTATATCAGGGCAAGGGAACTTGGCATCTTCTTTATGCGGTACACCGAGGATCAGGAACCCGAGGTTGGCGACGGCGTGGTAAATGTCTTTGACCACCTGCTCGGCAGGGATGTGGAGATCGGGGCAGACCTTGTGGTGCTGAGCGCACCGATGGAGACTCCGGAATCAAACACGGAACTATCAGAACAGTTCAAGGTGCCGCTTGGGGGCAACAACTTCTTCCTTGAGGCGCACATCAAGCTAAGACCTGTGGACTTTGCAACAGACGGCGTCTTCCTCTGTGGAGCTGCACAGTCGCCAAAGCTGATCGACGAGTCGGTGGCGCAGGCTTCTGCTGCTGCATCAAGGGCGTGCACGATCCTTACCAGGGATACGCTCGAGACGATGGGTAACATAAGCGTGGTCGATCCTGAACGTTGCATCGGGTGCGGAACCTGTGTCACGGTCTGCCCGTACGAGGCGCCAACCATGCAGGACGTCACCGTGACTGTCGAGGAGATCACCTACACCACCAAGAAGTCAGAGATCAACCCGACGCTCTGCAAGGGCTGCGGATCATGCGCATCCGCATGTCCGGCAAACGCGATCACAGCAAGGCACTTCACGGTCGGCATGATGCTCAAGTCGGTCAGGGCGTTTGCGGATATCGCAGACGTTGCAGAGGCAGGAGAAGGAATGGCGGCAGGCGAGACGGCTGCGTAAGCGTTCGTGAGATGTGAGAAATTCGAGGGCTTGTAAGGAGCTTCTTTACAAGACCCTCGTGGTGTTATTTTTTTGTGGGTTGTCGGTGGTACACCCTCTGGGTTTTTAGTAGATGGGCCCACTGCGATTCGAACGCAGGACCGCTCGGTTTCCCACTTAGAGAATTATGAGCCGAGCGCTCTGACCTGGCTAAGCTACGGGCCCATGAACGCCGCCAACAGGGCTCGAACCTGTGACCTCGTGGTTAACAGCCACGCGCTACTACCAACTGAGCTATAGCGGCACACGATCGGATTTGCCGGTTTTCCGATTATACATAATCATAGCAATACAGACTTAAACCTATGTGTCACACCGCATGTTTAATCAGTCAGAAGCGCTCACTTATTTACCATGGGTTGTTCATTGCGGTTTCTCGGTGGATGCAGGGAGGTCGGCAGATCAGCAGTTCTGGTCGATGATGAAATTCTGCTCGACTACGGGATAAAACCGGGCGAGTCGCAGGATCATCCGCCATCATACCCATTAAACGGAGTCCACCCGCAATCGATCATCATCTCGCACGGTCACCTCGATCATTGCGGACTGGTGCCAAATATCATGGATGTACACCCGCAGGTCTATTCTACGCCGATTACCAAACATCTCACAGCGTTTCTGGCGAAGGACACGCTTTCGATCGCGGAGCGTGCGAGACATGTGCCGCCGTTCTATGCACAGGACATCCATGAGTTTGTGCGAAATGCCCACACCATCGATTACAGGGAGGAGTTTGAGTGCGGCAAGCACACCGCGCAACTCTATGATGCAGGACACATCCCCGGCTCGACATCGATTCTCCTGGAGTCTGAAAACGGGATGCGGATTCTGTACACCGGCGATGTGAACCTCTCAGATACACGTCTGCTGAACCGTGCTGACCATCAGCCCAGGGCGGATATCCTGGTCATGGAAAGCACGTATTACGGCACCGATCACACACCAAGAGAGGAACTGGAGCGTGAATTCGTTGATTCGATCCGCGAAACGATCGAAGATGGTGGAAGTGTGGTCATCCCATGTTTTGCGATCGGAAGAACGCAGGAAATTCTGATGGTATTGTATAAACACGGGCTGCACCCTTATGTCGATGGAATGGGCGTTGATGTGTTCAGGATGATGATCCAGTACCCTGAATACCTGCGGGACTCAAGCGCGCTCCAGCAAGCGTTCGACAACGCTACTGTGGTGAGACCAAACAGGCGGTCACAGTTGTTAAAAGAGGCTTCTGTCGTCGTCACGACCGCAGGGATGTTAAACGGCGGACCTGCGCTGTATTACATCAACAAACTGCACGATGATCGGTACAGCAAGATTCTGCTGACCGGATATCAGGTCGAGGGCACCAACGGATATCATGCACTCAAGCACAGCCATATAACCATCGGGAAGCGGGTACTGCGTCTGGGCATGAAGGTGGAGCAGTATGATTTCTCTGCTCACTGCGGAGATGGCGAGTTAAAGGAGATCGTGCGCAGGTTCTGCAACCTCGGCGGTGAGATCGTGTTTGTGATGCATGGTAACAACCCCGACAAGTTTGCATCATGGATTTCGGAACATCATGTCGATGCGGTAGCGCCCGAAAACGGCGACGAATTCATGATAGAGTGATATCTGGATATTTTTCAAAGTTTTGGGGATCTCCAGCGGGCGATGCCGGAGTGGTAGATCGGAGCGGCAATCCGTCTGCCGACCATCCCCTCCAGATGGGAGAATCGAGAACAACAAATTAGCAAGCAGCCTAACGCCCCTTCACCAGAAACCCCACCTTCCGCGCCACAGAGTCCACATCCTTGTCGCCCCTGCCTGATAGATTGATCACAACAACATCCCCGAGTTCCCCGGTCTCAGCCGCCTTCTTCACATACGCAACAGCGTGCGCCGACTCAAGCGCAGGAATGATCCCCTCGAACCTCGAGAGATCAAAGAACGCATCGAGCGTCTCGTCGTCGCTCACATTCCGCGGCTTGATCCTCCCGACATCGGCAAGATACGCAAGTTCGGGACCGACGCCAGCATAATCGAGTCCTGCGGCAATCGATGATGATTCAAGGATCTGTCCGTACTTGTTCTGCAGAATCTTTGTCATCGCGCCGTGAAGAGACCCGAGTTCGCCTGTGCAGAGCGAGGCGGAATGATACGCGGTCTTCTCGTTGACCATAAGATTGCTGCCCCCTGCCTCAACAGCGAAGAGATCGACATCCCCGTCGTCCAGAAACGGGTAGAATATCCCGATTGCGTTGCTGCCACCGCCTGCACACGCAACAATTGAGTCAGGGAGTCTCCCTTCCACTCGCATGATCTGTTCTCTTGCCTCCCTTCCGACAACCATCTGAAAGTCCCTGACGATTGCGGGATACGGATACGGACCCACAACTGAGCCGATGATATAGTACGTGTCCCCCACGTTTGTGACCCAGTCACGGAGCGCCTCATTGATCGCATCTTTGAGCGTCTTTGATCCCGATTCCACAGGGACGACCTCTGTTCCGAGAAGATGCATCCGGTAGACATTCATCCGCTGGCGTTCCATGTCAACTGCGCCCATGTAGACCACGGTCTCGATTCCGAGGTTCGCCCCTGCCATCGCAACCGCGGTTCCATGCTGTCCTGCGCCTGTTTCTGCGATGATTCTGGTCTTGCCCATGTACTTTGCGAGCAGAGCCTGCCCTATCGTGTTGTTCAGCTTGTGTGCGCCGCCGTGCACGAGGTCCTCCCTCTTGATGTAGATCTTGACGCCGTACTCCTTGCTCAGGCGTTTTGCGTAGTAGAGCGGCGTTGGTCTCCCTGCGAAATCCGCAAGGTAACGGTTAAGCTCATCTACGAATTCCGGATCGTTCTTATATCTCTCGTATCCCGCGGTCAGTTCTTCTATTGCAGGCATCAGGGTCTCGGGGATGAACTGCCCGCCGTAGATTCCGAATTTGGTTTTGGTGGTGGTTTTTGGGGTCATGTGTTTAGGGTGCTTCTTGATGTTCGGTTGGTGGTGCTGCTTTAAGATTGTTGACTATCTCATTAACTTCGTTGATGATGTCCCCCCTAATCGATTCGGGTTCCACCACCTTACCACCGGTGTCCAGCAAACCTTCAATTCCTGATAGACTGGCCTTGATATACTTAAATTTGGTAAATAAAATCATTACAGTTAATAAACTCATGAGAAATACAATAAGTGCAACAAATTCGGTGCCAGATAGTTTAGCAGGATCTAACAATTTGCGGGTATCGTAAATCATATAAATAATGAGTAGTATGAACCCGTACCGAAATAACGATTGTATCCTGTACTTCGTCTCAAAAGATTTTGCCTTTTCAATATATTTCCCCAATTTCACACGAACGTATTTAAGACTGCTGTACTTTGTCTCAGATATCTTCTTCAGCTCCCTGAGATTGTGATGTGCTCTGCTGTGTGTTGGATCAGAACGTATCGCATTTTCAAAGTTTTCTTTTGCTTTTTCGTACTGTCCCAATTCTACAAGAATGTATCCAAGACTGTTTAAATAATCCGCATTCGTCGGTTCAAATTCCAACGCTGTCGCATATTCTTTTTTTGCATCTTCGTAGCATTTTTCATTTGTTAATATGATTCCAAGATTGTAATGAGGCTCAGCAAGATTTGGTTTTATCTGTATCGCTTTCCTGAATTGTTCTTCTGCATCATTATATTTACTTAATTTTAAAAATACCTCGCCGAGATTGTTGTATGCATTGGCATTGTTTGGGTCATATTGTATTGCTTTTTCAAAGCAATTAATAGCTTTTTCAAACTCGCCACGCTTGTAGTAAGTAGCCGCCATGCTAACCCACACTAAACTGGGTCTCTCAAATTTTTTATCTTCAAGCGCTTTTTCAAGACAATCAATAGCTTTTTCAAATTCACCAAGACTATCATAGATAGTTCCCATAAAACTCCACACTATGTTTTTATCAAAGTTTTCGTCTCCAAGCGATTTTTCAAGACATTCAATAGCTTTTTCGAACTCACCAAGACTATCGTATGCAGCTCCCATTAAAAACCAAGCCTTGCCGCGTGCAACAAATTTTTTATTCTCAAGCGTTTTTTCAAAGCACTTGATCGCCTGTAAATACCCCTTTTGCCTATAAAATTCCAGCCCCCGTTCAAATGCTTCTTCTCCGTTCATGCTTCAAACCATTTTACAATAACATTGTCTTCGCAGCAGCCATGTCCTGCGGTCAGCATTTCGATTGCCGACATCAGCGTTTCCAAAACGAACTGCCCGCCGTAGATTCCGAATTTGGTTTTGGTGGTGGTTTTTGGGGTCATGGTTTGTTGTGTTTTTGGGTTTTAGTGATTTTGTTTCTCGGCGATGGTGCTAAATATGTATAGGAGTTCACCAGTGGCATATCGATTATATAGCTGGTTATGCGACCACGGCGGATCTGCTTTTCTCTTGTAAAACTAACATCGAATAATTGCAAAATCAACTTATATCAGCCGTTCCAGGGGTATGAAGAGTTATCAGATTCAACTTCTCCAGGAATGTTACCGCAGTTTCAGCATCATCCTCGCTGATCTTCCATCCCAACGTTTTCGCCTCATCCATAATCTCATCAGACGTCATCGACTTTCCTTCAAGTTTCAGGATATGATCCATCTTTGCCGCTATCGAGAGGTTCTTGTAATCGTATGCCCTGCCCAGATCCCGCATCTCAGAAAGCGATTTCTTTATCTGCTCTGCTTCGTCCTGGTACTTCTCCTCAATAACTTCTGCAATATCTTTTCCAATACCTGTTAAATGATAGATATATTTTCTCGGCTCGAATGTGATATGGAAATCAAAGGAGGGATACTCCACAACTTCTTCTTTCACAATACCACTGGCTCTTAAACTTTCCAGCGCGTCAGCGATCTCAGCGCTATATGGACCATAATAGTATGGTGTAAACTCAATCCCCAATCCAATCTTTTCGTTCAGGAAATATTCAGTTTTCTGTAATAGTGTTCTGCCTGCAATCATTTTCTTCTCGCTGTACAGCAGCGTCAGAAGTATCGATTCATCCGCCCTCATGCCAATTCCTCCTTGATGATGCCCATTACATCTTCTCTGTTAGCTCGTATAAAGTCCTGTCGTTTATCGCGAGTGGTTATACTATCAAGTGGTGCATAAATGTATAGCATTTCCTTCTCTGGATCAACAGAAGGGTTGCTAAAAATTTCTGAAACATCTGCGAACGTTTTTCGCTTGCCTAGCCTTGTTTTTACCATGATATCCTCAACAGCTATCTTAACCCGGTAATCCTTGAATGTTGGATTCGAAGTGCTTTTTCTATCTATTATCACCAGTTCTCTCGGTACTTTAAGAATCTCTGCAACCCTGCCACATATTTGTTCCATCTGATCATTGGAGGGGTTCCGCGCATTCATGAGCAATATCCCATCATCGAAATTCCCTTTGTTGATCTCTATGTTAAAAATCTCCTTAAATAATTTTCTATTAAATATATTTTTAAAATACTTCTTTGCCCAGCCATTGCTTTTCGATATAATGGCATGCGCAAGTGTGGTATCATCATATCGGATAAAATTTGATAAGTAGTCAGAATCATTGTTGAATTTATATACGTTTTCAACATCCTCTATACGCTCTTTCAGCGCAAACTCCATGCCTCTCACAAGCATAGCATCGGTGATTCGCCTTATTCGGTGCTGATACACCTGTACATTCATGTGATATTTTGCAAGCAATAGTTGCTCGATTGCATGGATACCTTCCTCTTTTATACCCAGTTGTGTTCCATCCCTACCAAGTTCTACTGGGACCGTGCTCTCAATTACTTTATCCAGATCAAATTTCCCATACTCAACCCCCGCAAAATAACTGTCTCTCCGTAGATAATCGAACTTATCGACATCAAGCGGTCCGGATACGATATCTTTCTCTATGGATCGCTTTGGCTGTTTCTGGAGCAGCGTGATTATATTGTTTCGTTCCTCCTCAGAAAGTATGCTTTTTATTTCTTCATTCTGCTCAATAAGGCGTATACTCATCAATTCATGCGCATTCTGCGCTTTATATTCAATTAAAACACTTTTATCTACATTTTTATCCATAATCTGTTCCGAAACATGTGAGAAAGGGCCGTGACCAATATCGTGGAGAAGTCCTGCCAGCCTCAGGATTTTTATTCTATCTTCGCCCAGTTCCAGTTCGCAGCCAATCCTGCCACATAGATGCATCACACCAAGTGAATGTTCGAATCTGGTATGATGTGCTCCCGGATATACAAAATTTGCAAGAGCCAGTTGCTTTATCCCTCGCAACCTCTGGAACAGACGCGTATTCATAATCCGCTCTTCTTTGTCATCGTATTCGATCAATCCATACAATGGATCTCTTACTTCCATCTTCCAGCTCCTGATTTATTATTCACCGATTTGAGATGTGCCATATCTGGCATCAGGGTCTCGGGGATGAACTGCCCGCCGTAGATTCCGAATTTGGTTTTGGTGGTGGTTTTTGGGGTCATGGTTTGTTGTGTTTTTGGGTTTTAGTGATTTTGTTTGTTTGGTGGTGATTAAGATTATTGGCTATCGCTTGAACTCTATCGGTTCGGGTGTCGGCGCCTCCGGTGAAACTTCAATGCCGGATAACCCTACCCTTGAATACTCAGATTCTGGAATTGGTATGTGTTTAGCTGAAGCGAAAAAACCACGAGATTTCACGAGATTGACACAAGAAGATGGTAGTACATACAAGATATTGGTGATATGTTTGCATTTTATATCATGCCTCCTCATAATTTCTTGTTGAAATCTGTGTACTATTGTGGTTGGCTAAACACGTACGCGTTTTCAATTATTCCGGTGTTCCGGCAAGCCGCTCAACCTCACCTTGTAGACACCAGCGCGCTGATCACATCTCGATCACGTTTTAGCATCTTCAGTTGATCAGCCGGTCCGATCATGGTCAGGCGGGACCTGCTGCCCGGCTTCTTGAGCAGTTTATCGAGCCATGACTGGCTTGCACCGCCGGGATAGCTCTCAATCTCGATTCCGGAGAACTCTCCCGGGGATATCTTCGTCATCGTTGCCTCGATCAACCTAGTCTCCTCTTGTGGAGTCAGTCCGCTCTCAAGAACGATGATCTTCCCGTTTTCCACGCCATCGAGGATCATACGTATCTTTTCCACCGATGTGAGCCGGTCGAGCTTGTCTTTTGAGATCATATCAAGTTGTATGCCCTTCATCCGATCACCTGAAATGATCTGCAATTTTCCCGTACAGTATGTCGATGTTGTCGCCGTTTAACGCGGAGATCGGCACCATCGGATGCTGCGGGAACGCGCTCTTGATGCGTGACGGAGCAGAGTTTTCGAGATCGATCTTGTTTGCCGCAATCAACAGCGGAAGATTGCGCGCCTCCATATTGCCGATTACAGTGACGTTTACCTGTGTAAACGGATCTTCTGTTGCATCCATCACCAAGATCACACCTTCGAGGTCGTCAAGCCATCTGACCGCCTCTATCACACCCTCAGTCGCCTCTTTTGCCCGGCGCCGGGATTCATCCTCGCTGAGACCCGCTTTCATAAAATCCTGGAAATCAATCTTTGTCGCAAGCCCGGGAGTGTCCACAATGTCCAGCGTGATGGCTGAACTGTCCGATTTGATGGTTACTCCTTCTCTGCGGTGCGCCCGTCTGGTCTCGTGCGGGATATTTGAGACAGAGCCAACCACATCGCCTGTGAAGTCTCGCACGATCCGGTTTGCAAGTGTGGTCTTCCCTGCATTCGGCGGACCGTAGATTCCGATGCGCCGCGTTTTTCCACGCTTGAAAATCCTGTTTAGTGCCGCAGAGAAGTTACTCCTGATTCGTTTTATGATACCCATTACAACCACCGTGATTATGTATAATGTAATAACTATTGATTAGTATAAAGGTTTGTCGGATGGTGCCATTCGTCAACATTCGGTATCTATCTCTTCGGCATTCTTCTGTATTGAAATTGCGTCCTTGAGGCTCAACTTCCCGGTAGCAACACCTTCTGCAAGGGCTCGTGAAATTGTGAGTTCGCCCTCGCTTTGCTCCCTGCTGTGATCCTGAATCAATCGGATCTCCCCGCTTGTTGGAGTTATGGACTGTGGACCGACTGCAACTCCTTTGAGACGTGCAATCTTGATTGCAGCACGTATATCAAGATCTCTGCCACCTGTTGGCGTGGTTCCGGTCTCATCCACCAGTTCCATGCGCACACCGAGTTTTAGCAGCGAATTGATCAGTTGGGTCCTGATCAGACGTGCGCCGTGCCCGATCCGAATGTTAACGCTCCTTGTATGTATTGATTTTATGATTCGATCCACTGTCTGATAGACCTCCATCGCAGGAACGCGATGAGTGGAAAACACGACGTCCCCGGCAACCGCCGCAACGCCTGTATACTCGCCCGGATCGATTCCTATTATGATGTCCGCATCCCTGATATCAAGCAGCTTTAACATTGCACGGTCAGCGATCATGTCCGCGGGGTCCGCGGGGTCTGCAATGACGATGTGGTTGCGATCAAAACCGACCTCGCCTGCTTCCGGCTCAGTGGTGATCACCACGCCCACGTACGCCGGTATCGGCTCGCCGACCTCAAACGTCGCAATCCTGATGTTCCTCGACCGCATCTCAGGTATGATCAACTGGTGCAGCGAGAAATCCCATGTGACCAGTGCAATCTGCTTGATCGGAGCACCTCTGCAAGTGTGTTATCTTGCGCGGGGTAAAAGAAAGTATCGCGCACGGGTCTCGGCGATCCCGGAACGTGGGGGTTTGCCCTTCAGTGTATATACCATAAAAAAATCCGGGTAAATGACCAACTTGTTTCAAAGCCACCACCTCGCCGTTTATGACGCGACACTCTCGTTAACTTCGATTCAATTCGCAGCCATGAAAAAGTGTTTTAATGGTGACGCCGACGTACATGACATGCAACCCGATGATGATGCCGCGGAGAAGGTACTGATCCTTCCGCTCGGCGAGGAATCAAAGAAAGTCACAAAAGTGCTCTCAAACGATTCTGCACGGCAAATGCTCGAACTGCTCGTAGATAAGCCGATGTCGGCATCAGAGGTCTCCGAAGAACTGGGGGTGCCGCTCACAACCGTCAAATACAATCTGGATGCGCTGATCGACGCGGGACTCATCAAAGTGAAAGAAACAAAATGGAGCGTCAAAGGTCGGAAGATTAAGATTTATGCACCGATACGTAAGTTAATCGTCGTTGTGCCTGATAAAACCGATAGAAATTCTGTTACCGACATTTTACAGAAATATCTTGTCGTGTTGCTCGGTGCGGCAGGATTATCCGCAATCATCGAGTGGTGGTGCCAGCCAACGCTCAGAGGAACGCAGGATGCGCTGGTGGATGTGGTGGTGGAGGCTGGCGGATCGGGTGTTCCGGTACCAGTGCCCACACCCTCGCCTGCGCCGCTGATGAAAGGGGGTGCGCAGTTCCCATCTGAGAGTGTGGCAGCTTCTGCCAATGCCAATGTCGCCGATGCGGCTTCTGTCGTGCAGGAGGGAGTCGAGACCGGTGCCACGGCAGCCGTCACGCCCACCCCGGTTAACATGCTGCCGGTAACAGAATCGACACCTATGACGTCGCCGATACCGGGGGGCGCTGATATGGGTACATCCTCGATCGACTTCTCGCAGGTGCTCGGCGCCCACCCTGGCGTGTGGTTTTTACTCGGATGTGTGTTTGTGGTGGCGCTCCTTGTGCTGCGCGAATACCGCCAGGGTGGCGGGAGCCGCAGGAGATGAGTTTCGGAGCGGGAATGTAGCAGTATCGACAGCCCCACTCTGTGCAGGTGTTTTTATGGCTCTCCGGTATCGCGCGTGGCAGTGAACTAAAACTTGCCTTTTTTAATTCCAGTACGTGTTTAGCTAACCATAAGAGTACGCAGATTTCCACAAAAAAGTATGAGGAGGCAGGGATATGAAATGCAAACATATCGCCAATATCTTGTATGTACTACCATCTTCTTGTGTCAATCTCGTGAAATCTCGTGGTTTTTTCGGTAGTGTACCAATCC
The DNA here is from genome assembly GCA_048634345.1 of Methanobacteriota archaeon. Taxonomy (GTDB): domain Archaea; phylum Halobacteriota; class Methanosarcinia; order Methanosarcinales; family Methanogasteraceae; genus Methanogaster_D. Next base: position 23,921 of record JAIWAP010000004.1, read on the forward strand.
AAGATAGTTGATGGAAGTAAAAGAGTCCGTGTTATAATATTCGCCAGAGGTGTGATTATACGCACATGCTCAATGTCATGCGGAGTTTTAAAAAAGGTCTAACGGTACAAACAACCTGTAATCTGTGTCCATCAGTGTTAATCAGTGGCTGATAATGGTTTTTAGCCACAGATTAACGCAGATTACACTGATTTCATCAATCTACTCATTCTCAGGTTCCCTCATAATGCAGGTTATGGTAAACTATCGTAGATTAGGACACTGCCGTTTTTTCGCCTAAGCTAAACACATACGCTTAAACTAAACCTCGATCCTCCGATTTCCCGGTTCCCAGCGCGACGGTCACAAGGCTTTGAAAAGCCCGGGGGTTACGGCGGTGTGAAGTATATCAGTGTTCCAGAACTAATTGCTGAGACACTTGTAATATACAAGTTTATCAGAAACCTCGCCCACCAGACTGCCAGACGGAAAATCCGCCCCCTAACATCCTATCAGGAAGCTTCTGACGCCGACTTCAGCGATCCGATGTCGTTGATCATCGTCTCCACGTTGTCAGGGTCTGGCAGCATCAGGATGTTGCAGTTGATGTTCTGATCCACGACATGCAGTGCGCTGTTGAACACAATTGCAAAATCGCTCTCGCTTGCCCCGTTCATCGACAGACTGATCAGAGAACTCAGCGTGTCACATGCGATCACGGGCGGACTTTGTGTTAGTTCCAGAGATAAGGCATCTGCCATCACATCAATAAACGGCGATGTCAGGATGTTGCCGATCTCGAGTATTGCAGACTCCTGCATCTCGGTCAGGTATTCCAGAGGCTCCTCATCATCCATCCCTGCAAGCATGATGTCAGCCATCTCGCGTGCACTTTCGACCGAGAGGATCGTCAGCACCGTGCCTGACAACTTGCCGGAAAAGCCCACATACGCCCCCACAATCGTGTCACCAGGCAGTTTCAGGATATCGGGGATGCCTTTGATCATGTCCACATGGACTGCAGAGACATCCATCTCGACAGCCATGCAGAGCATCTCCGAAAGCGACTCCATCACAATGGATGCGCTGTTATCGCCCATCTCCTTTAACGTTTCAAGATTTTCGAGTTCGACCATATTTACTCCAGGCTATCAAACATCATCTGCATCTTATCGGGATCAGGGAGCACCAGAATGTGGCAGTCGATATCCTGATCCGTGACATGGATCGCGCTGTTGAAGACCACGGCAAAATCCCCTTTCTCAGCTGCCCTTGCCAGTGCGGCATCGATGATCGATGGGACATAGTCGCATACGTACGCAGGCGGCGTCTGGGTAAGCCCCATGCCAAATTCGTCCGCCCACACATCGATGAACGATGATGTAATGATGTTTCCGATCTCCTCGACCGCTGACTGCTGCATTTCCGTTAGCACCTCGTCTTCGGCAGGCTCGTCGCCCATGCCCGCCAGCATAATATTAGCAAGATTTTGGGCAGACGGAATCGAGAGCAGTGTCAGAACCGATCCCGGAAGTTCGCCTGTGAACCGCACAAACAGCCCGATCATCGCATCCACGCTCATGCCGATGGTCGCCGGGATCTGTTCAATCTCGGTCAGGTTGACCGCCGATACCTCCATTACCACTTCTGCGCTGGTCATCTCGGCGAGCGATTGAACCGCCTTCTCAGCGCTCTGGTCGCCCAGCCGTTTCAGACCCTTTAATGTATTCATCCCGATCATGGTTACTGTCCCAGTAAACTCTCGACTTCCTTAAGGACGCTTGGTCCCTGAAATGGCTTGGTGATATAGCCCTTGGCGCCGGCTTTGATCGCCGCCTTCACCTTCTCATCCTGCCCGACAGACGTGCACATGATGATCCTTGCGTCAGGATGTTTGTTCGTGATGTTGCTCGTTGCGAGTATTCCATCCATGTGCGGCATCACGATGTCCATCAGTACGAGGTCAGGAGATAACTGATCGTACATCTCAATTGCCTCCACCCCGTTCTCTGCCTCTCCTGCGATTGTATGCGAAGCTGCGAGCACTTTCTTCAGGAGTGCCCGCATGAACTTCGAATCATCAACAAGTAGTATGTTTGCGATACTAACCCCTCCTTATTCCTTATATCTGCATTTTCTTGTTCACTATATTTCTACCTTTCGGCGTAAGTTTGACATCTTTCCGGAGGCGGACCAGTTCCACAAGCCCGTAGGATATCAATTTGTCATAGATCAATTCGATCTGATCCACATCCATCTCTTCCATGAATGTGGGTACCTCGAGTGCGGAGACGCCGGAATAGAGCGCGACCATTATCTCCTCCTCGGTCTCAGCGATTGCCGCATCAGACGTTGAATCCGTTGCACTATCGCTTGCATGACTGGATATCACCCCCTGCTCGCGCAGGTGGTCATTGATGTACTCTATGAGTGAATTCTGAATTCCTGAGAGTATGAATGTGTTATAGATATTTTCGCTGTCGGAGTGTTTGATATTTGCGATCTGCTGCACTTTCCCGCCGATATTCGGACTCTCGGTCTGCACCATCTCGACGTTGTTCATCAGGATCTCGACGTTGCCTTCCTTGCGCTGGATGACCAGTTTGTCTGCCGCGCCACCGGGCGTCCAGACGATGTTGAGAAGCCCCTGCGCCCACTGGGCACCGTCCTGAATCACGCCGCCGACCTTTGCAGGATGCAGGACATAAACAGGCTTCTTATTGAGCCGCAGGAACATGATATACTTCTTCAGTTTCTTCAGTTGCGCAAGCTGCCCTGTAATCGCGACCGTTATCTCCTTGTTTTCGCTGACGTACGTGACAGTAATATAATCCGAAACCGATGTTCCGAGTTGTTTCTTTGGAATCTCCCTTCCAAGGCTTGTGATCGATGCAAGCGGGACGCCTCTCTTGTTGTTGCCGTACATGAGCCAGATGCCACCGTAAGTGAGCACAACCTTGCACTGCACCCAGTTTGTTTGAGTGGCATAACTCTCTACAAAGAGTATTTTACCATCCAGCCATGTAACGATCTTTTCTTCGCCCATATCACTTCTGGTATATCCGTTCTTTGTTACTTACCGGTGTGAACTCGTCTTTTGCCTCGCCGACCAGTGTCTCGGTCTTTCCCATGACAAAATACCCGCCACCGACCAGTGATTTATAGAAATTAGCGAATAACGTCTCCTGCAACTCTCGCGAGAAGTAGATCACGACGTTTCTGCAGAGTATCATATCCATCATCGCGTGCGGTCGATCGTTGATCAGGTCGTGTTTCTTGAACGTGACCATCCCCCTGTTGGGTGCGATCACCTGATATTGCCCTCCATTCGTTTTTTCGAAATACTTTGTCAGATATGAGTGCTTGACCCCTTTTAAGAGGTTGGAGTCGTATATCCCCTCACCTCCTCTCTTCAGGGATGCATCATCGATGTCGGTCGCAAGGAGCGTGATCTTGAAATCCTTGATCTTCGGACCGAGTATCTGATCAAGCAGTATCGATATCGTGTACACCTCAGATCCATTGGAACAGCCCGCACTCCATATACGCAAGGTGTTTTGCTTGTTTGCCTGCTTTTCTTTGATTATGGATCTCAAAACGCGCTCGACTTCGGTAAACACACTGACATCCCGAAAAAACTCGGTGACATTGACGGTGAGCACGTCCAGCAGTACCTGATACTCCTCCGGGACCGTATCGAGTATTTTTATATAACTCTTGTAGGTCTTCGCGCCTGTGGCACGCATCCTGATGGCAAACCTTCGCTTCAGGTACGGGTCCTTATACTGGTTGCAACTGAAATGTTTGTCCCTGGATATCTTATCCTTCAATTTCTCGAAATCATCCATTTAAATCACCTTCGACCCCTTTGCAATCGTCTTTATGACATATTTCCCGTCATTGGTATGCAATTCAACTGTCCTGCCATAATTCGAACCAACATCCTCTGCAAGCAGTTTGATCTTCTCCTGTTTCAGTTTCTCTTTTACGGCGGCAACGTTGTTCTCGCCGACCTTCAGAAACGAACTGCTCTCATTCACACATGAAAACATGTGTGCCCCACCCGCGATCTTGGCTGTTATATTTTTTCTGACCGCGTGTTGCTGGATCATCTTCTCAAGAGTCATATCGACAGCAGTATCCGCGTATTTCATCGGATTCACCCCGTTGCCGCTTTCGCTGCGGGTGGTGCGTTTAATAGTAGGAAGCATGATGTGCGCAAGCCCGCCCACGCGAGTCTTTGTATCGTAGAGCGCTATGCCGACACACGACCCAAGCCCGATGGTGATCAGCACCCCTGGCTTGGTAGCCACCTTCAGATCCGCCATTCCCACTTTGATGATCTCTGGCATTCTCAAATCCTTCTCATGTTTCCACGTCTACCCATCATGCCCTACAACATCGAGGCAACGTCCAGTATCATGATCACCTTGCCGTCACCAAGGATGGTGGCTCCGGCAAATCCTTTGACACCCGCAAGCATGCCGCTTAATGACTTGATCGCAATCTCCTGCTGTCCGATCAGCGAATCCACCACCAATCCGGCCTGCTGACCTCCGCGGTCCACCACCACCGCGGTAACCTCTTCGTGCCCGTTTTCGGATATGTTTCCGAACAGATCCTGCACCCACATAAGCGGCAGCACGTTACCGCGCAGCGTTATCAGTTTCTGCTGCCCCATCACCCTGATGCTGTCAGTCGGCACAGAGATCGTCTCAAGAACGCTGCTGATCGGTACGGCATACACATGATGGGCGACCTCGACGAGCAGTGCCTGGATGATCGCCATCGTGAGCGGAAGTTCCAGTGTCACGGTGGTGCCAACGCCAACGTCCGATTCAAGAGAGACGCTCCCGCCAAGAGCTTCGATGCTGGTCTTTACAACGTCCATCCCGACGCCTCTTCCGGAGAGGTCTGTGATCGCCTCTGCCATGGAGAATCCCGGTGCGAAGATCAGCATCAGCGCATTCTCGTCGCTCATCGCCTCTGCTTCTTCCTTACTTATAAGTCCCTTGTCTACCGCCTTTGCTCGCAGCTTGTCAGGATCGATGCCACTACCATCATCCGCCACCTTGATGTCAACATGGTTCTTTTCCCTGCGTGCGATCAGCTTGATAACCCCGCCGCGGGGTTTGCCTGCACCTTCTCGCACGTCGGCAGTTTCGATGCCGTGATCGACACAGTTTCTGATCAGATGCACCATCGGTTCTCCGATCTCATCAAGCACGGTCCGGTCAAGCTCGATATCCCTGCCTTCGAGGACCACCTCGATATCCTTGCCCTTCTTCTTTGCCAGGTCCCGCACCATTCTCGGGAATCGTTTGAATATCTGATCGACAGGAACCATTCGCATCTGCATGACCTCGTCACGCAGGTCATTGGTCAGTCTGTCGATGTTTGACACCGTTTCATCAAGTTCCTTGATCTGATGAGTTGATTGGATTTGCAGAAGCCTGATTTTGTTAATGACAAGCTCTCCGACCATGTTGACGAGCGCGTCCAGCTTTTCTATATTGACACGCACGCTCTGCACGCTTCGCACGACATCCGGCTTTTTCGCACCCGCCGCAGGTGTTTTCTGCACAGCAGGTGCCGCTTCCGGCGCTGATTTGGCTTCTGATTCTGATGTACCTTCTACCGCTGCTTCTGACACTGGTTCGGTAGACCCGATTATTGCCGGTATTATGCCCACCTTTAAAACCTCGTTGACGTGTTCGACCGACTCCTTGATCACATCGCCGTCTTCTTCGGTGCCAATGATCACATCGAATCCATGGTCGAATTCCCCGTCCTCGATCGCCTCGGCATCAGGCATGGTCACAAGGATGTCTGCATGGTCGCCGATGCTCTTTAGCACCGTCACCGCGCGAACCGATTTCAGAGCGCAGGTATCTTCGAGATCGACCCGCATTTTAAATACGGAAAGACCGCGGTTGATCGCATCATTCGCTATTTCCAGATCTTCTTCGCTGAGCGTAAATGCCTGACCTGTTTCAGGAGGTCCCGCAGGTGATTCTGCCGGTTCAGGCTGCCCGGCTCCTGCAGGTTCTGCTGGCGCCGCTGATCCTTCTTGCCCCTCAGCCCCCAGGTCTTCGGTCAGCAGACCGTCGAGCTGGTTCACCAGATCCGAAACATCGACACTGCTCGGCGAATCCGCATCGATCTCGTCGATCATAATCTCAAGCAGGTCAAAACAATCGAATGTCGTATCCAGCACCAATGATGTTACGTCAGTCTTGCCATTCCTGATCGCATCAAGGACGTTTTCCATCCGGTGCGTCAGTTTATTCAACTCCATATACCCCATCGTTGCGGATGAACCTTTCAGAGTGTGCGCTGCCCGAAATATGTTATTCAGAAGATCCATATTGGACGTGTCGTGTTCCAGATCAAGCAACGATTGATTCAGTATCTGTAAGTGTTCCCTCGCTTCATTCACAAACTCTTCCTTATACTCCGCCATATCCGCATCCATTTCTTAACCCCCGTTTCAATGTTTTCATTCCGATTATATTAACATTTCCGTAGTACCTCTGCCGGTATCTTTGACAGCGGTACAACCAGGTCCACGCATCCGGTCTTATACGCTTCCTGCGGCATGCCATATACCACGCAGGTCGCCTCGTCCTGTGTGATGTTGAAGCCGTTGTTCTTCTTGATCGCTTCGATGCCGGCTGCACCATCTCGCCCCATCCCTGTCATGATCACCCCGATCATCTTCGATTTGTAGACCTTAGACGCAGTGGTCATCATCGGATCAACAGCAGGTCTGACCCCATGTATCTTCGGGTTCTTGTTCACGTGAACCCTGCCATCCTTGCCAACCGTCATGTGATAATCACCCGGAGCAAGGAGTGCAAGCCCCGGCTCGATCTTGTCCCCTGCGCTTGCTTCCTTGACCCGGATCGCAGAAGTGTCGTTCAGCCGCTCTGCAAACCTCGCCGTAAAATCAGCCGGCATGTGCTGCACGATCAGCATCGGCGGAGTGTCTGCCGGAAAACGAGGAATGATCTCTGCAAGCGAAGCAGGTCCCCCTGTGGATGTCCCAATCGCAATGATCTTCGTATCTGAGCCGGGCGTGTATTTCAGTGGTTTTAATGCTGCACTCTTCTTCTTTAGTAGCAGCGTCCCAGGGTTTGACTGTGCTGCGGCTTTCACCTTTTCCAGTAATATGTTCCGCACCTTTCGTACGTCAAGCGAGACTGCTCCTGACGGCTTCTGCACATAGTCCACCGCACCACGACTAAGCGCCGTCAGTGTGGCATCAGCACCCCTCTGTGTCAGTGTGCTGAGCATGACCACCGGCACAGGGCATTCCTTCATGATATGCCCGAGTGCAGTGAGTCCGTCCATGCGCGGCATCTCGACGTCCAGCGTAACCACGTCCGGTTTCAATTCTTTTACCTTCTCGATAGCTTCGATTCCGTTTCTTGCGCTACCGCAGACCGTGATACGCGGGTCAGACTCCAGCATATCTGACACGATCTTTCGCATGAACACCGAATCGTCTACAACCAGTACTTTCAAATACGCACCCCATTACTATATCATGCGTCCGTTAATAAAAACGTATGTGTTTAGCTTAGGCGAAAAAACCACGAGATTTCACGAGATTGACACAAGAATATTGTTATAGCGATTTTCTACTTCTGCGGGCTGACCGGCAGGGGTTTTACCTGCTCTGCATCTTTATCGCTCTCATAGATGTGTAGCGAGTCGGCATAATCGATCAACCGGACGATCCGGCAGTTGTTCGGGCGGATCACCTCGCGGTTCAGCATGTCGATTATTGCAACGATATTTGCCTGCCACGCCGTGTACAGGTCCCGGGACCGCCATGTCAGATGGACATCCACGTTATAATCGCCAAGATATCTGATCTGGATGCGCTGCAGACATGGCGGCGACGCATTCCCAAGATCGATTTTGGGCTGCCATGTGATCGCTTGATCGCGGTTTGACGTGATCCCTGCCTCCATCTGGAGCGCAAGACACTTTCGCAGGCGTCTGATCTGGTCGAGACCTTCGTACATAGCGAGCCGTTCAAAATAAATGTACGAAAACTGCTTCTGATCTGACTTATTGATGTACTGCGCCAAATATTCTCTTGTGAACGCCTCACAGTAGTGATCGATGTGTCGGAATGGGAACTGTGGATGCAGTTCATGATTCTCTATCTGCCTGATCGCATCGCCTGTCACTTCAAATAATACACATGCGTCCCGAATCGGCTTCGGCTCGGATGGATCGCCGATCGTTATTTTCATTCCATCGCGCAGCACATATCGCACTGCCCGCGCCCATGCGTTATGAAAATTATCTTCGCAGATCAGTATCGTTGGTGGTAGTTTCATGTGAATCCTGTGGGGTAATTATCTATTTACCAGTATAACAATTCCAAAATAACATTACGATAGATCATGCCACAATTCCGCCCAAACATCCCATACCGCTTTGCATTTCCCTGTAAAAGCGTTGTTGCATCAATTTGTAATAGATGTACTATTTTAAGTCGCTGTGATTTGAACATGATGAAAATGGATTGTATTGCAGACATTTTGTAACCGGGTTGTTTCCAATGGATCTGAAAATATGGGTGATTTTCAACCGAGCATTCGATGGTGCAGCTCATTATGTATCTCGTTAGCTTCCGGATGTTTTCCTGATATCTTTCTCCCAAATTCATTCCATTTACCCAATTTATAAAAAATCACTCCAACTTCATATAGCCTTTTGCGGCTGCCTGTCTTCAAAGTCTCGTTTAGCAGCATATCTAGCATGTCATCCACTTCTTCTGATCTTCCTAACCGCTCCATCGCATCGGAATATAACTTAGGATCTTCTTTAACAAGATTTCTTTCCGTAACCCCCCCATCATCAAGCAGTTTTTGCATCTCTTCTACTTCATCTAACTTAAACATGACTTTTACTTTCTTTAATCGCAAGGATATAGTCTCATCAATAATATCTGAATATTTCTTGGATAATTCTACAGCATCACCATAAAGCTCTTTCCATATATAAATATTAAGAACTTCTCCAAGAATTTTGATTTTATCTTTAACTTTATCCAGAATTTCAAGGTAGTGTTTTAAAGCAATTTCAGGTCTATCATATCCCTTATATGCATCGGCTAATCTCTCTTCAACTGCAATTCTATCAGCCGGGTCAAATTCAAGATATTTTTCTACTATTGATAATTCAAACACTGGCTTGCTCCACCCATGCAAATCCCATTTCATAAAAAACGAAACGTACCTTGATAACGTCTCCGGATCCTCGATTCCAAAAGTTTCCCATAAATTGTGAAACGCACCTAAAACCTTATCCCGTCCTGCATTGCGAAGAATATAGAAATTAATAAGCATTTCAAAACTTTTTGGATGTGCATAACTTGCTGCAAGCCCCTCCAACTCATGTTGAGCTTTATCGGGGTCTTCGAGTAAGCTCCTGGTAGCAGCGATCTCCTCAAAAATACTATCAAGTTTTGGTATAATAACCTCATCAGGAATAATCTTTGAAAAAAGTCGTAGATAATCTTGCAGTAATGGCGCTTCTCTGGTGATTCCTTCCTGACTCATTCTCAGAGACTCTGACAATTCCAATTCTCTATCAGAGTGGAGTATACAGATGTCTTGAATATTTAACTGGCTCGCCAAATCTTCCACAGGTTCATTTAAGAAATCTTGTATATTTTTTACTATCCGCCTTTCTATTCCCTCACCGTCCCCTTCTTCAAGAAACGGAATGCGAGTGAGTGCAAAGGTTACTTCTATTGGCTTTTGCCCTGGAAAACGTTCAACTGTTTGGATACTTCGGAGTATCTGGCGTGCCCCTTCAATATTTTCTTGATTGTTGACGATTAGAAACACAACTTTATCTGGCAGAAGAGACGTGCATAAGCCGCCCATTTCGGTTATGCCTGTTCGGGAATCTATGAGCAGAAAATCAGGGTTAAATTCTTTTCTTATCCGCTCCTTTAGTTCAAGAAAGAACGGGATGCCTTCGCCACCCTCTTCATAAAACAAACTATGCCAATCAATCGACGCCAATTTTCGCCAATAATCCGGCGAATGGATATCACCTGCGGGAATCAATCGGATCCAACCTCGGGAGTTTGACTGGGGGATGAGTTCTGGTGCAAATCCATCCAACGATTCTGGAATGGCATTATTGTGTGTAAACTCGTATATATAATCGATCAAACCACTCGTGATATCGGCGGTTTTGATGGATTGTGGAAATTTGTAATGAAGCCCGGGCGCCTCTAAGTCAAAATCCATGATGCAGACGTTCTGACCAAAACGAGAAAGATAAATCGCAATGTTAGACAATGCTAATGTGCGCCCGACACCACCTTTGTATGAATAGAAAGTAATTGTTTCCATGGTCAACATTCCGCACACATCGACATCATCTGCCTACTCGATGAGGTTCGCTTTTGATATTCGACTATGGGGGTCAATGAGTATTTGCCCACCGCATTGGGAAATCGATCCGCCCAAGTTTTCTGTGCGCTGGTGGATGCGTCAAATACTAATTTTTCCAATCCTTCCCTCCCCTGTCTGCATTTTTTAAGAATGCCCAGCCCCATACTCAACATCTCGGTATTGTTTTGTACATTCTCCAAATTCAACAAGTCCAATGCTATAGCTTCGGCAGCATCGAGCTTTCCTTCAGGAATTAACTCATTATATGCTCTGTTCAGATACTCCAAAAGCACATCATCGGTAGCATATTTCAAGAATTCTTTTAACTGCTCCGATGATGGTGGATATATGCCCTGCCTCCTTTTCGATTCGATATACATCTCCTTTAGCGATCGAACCACTTCATTTATGGTATCAAGAGTGATGTTATACTCTTCGAATCCACGTAAATGGATGGCATTTTCCACGACTTTCATCGAAACCTCAATCTTATCCGAAGAAGTATACGGAGGACGTAACAGGAATATCTTTTCTTCTTCTAAAATGAAACCCCAGCCATCGTCTGGAGCGGCTGCAATTATTTTAAATTTCATCATCACACAGCACCTCTAGTTCAATACTGTTATCTACTAAAAGATTCTGTATATTTATAAAATCATCTATACGATGTCGCTTTTCGATATCAGATGATCCGCGATACCTCACATCAAAGAAATGTTTTCCAACAAGAGAACTCTCTTTTTTGCTCATTCGCACACTATTTATGTGCTTATTTAAAATGTCGTCTGTCGTTATCGCCTCGATGTAATGTTCATCACAACAGACCATGGATGCACATTCATTAGCAGAAAGTCCCCTTACATCATCCCCATGCTTGATAACTGCTAGAATATGAACACACTCCCTGTTTGCAACATCAGGCTTCAACCTTTCAACATTTACATGACCTCCATCCACATAGTTGTTGAGGCTATCTTCTTTTATGAACGCCAGAACTGAAAATTCTTCTGATCGTTTCCGTTTAATCACAACACAATAGCTTCCATATTTTGTTGGACCTATACCACCAATGTTTAATGCGCCATACTTGAATCGTTCACCATCTTCAAAAACTCGATTAAACTCCGTTCTTGATTCATAATAGCCTTTTGGACGTAGACGCTTCTCTCTTAACTGTTCTACTGTTACGTCCATTCCCCCCATCTTCCTCATCATTTCCACATCCTCTCTAGCTACTTCATATTCATTCTTATATCTGCCAGAGCTTAAAAATTTAAGCAAATCAGATGACTTCATATTTATCGAAATGGCCCACCTATCCTTTACAAAACCAGCAAACTTGCCGATCGGATTTTGGTCACTTTGACCGCTCTGCACTCGTTCCTGCAGATTATGCGAATTCTGATCCGCCAGATCAAATATGTTCATGCCGCACCCTTTCGAGCCATATTGTTCCAAGAAGCCTCGGGCGAGATTTGAACTCGCGACCTAGTGATTACAAATCACTCGCTCTGCCAGCTGAGCCACCGAGGCGTCATGCAGGTATAAACTTGGTTCCATAGTATATAATGCCGGCGGCACCGTCTTCACCAAGCTTTCTGAATGTGGGCTTCACCTTCATCCCGATCGTAATCTCCTCAGGATCACATACCACCTGACCGGTCATGCGCGGACCCTCTTCCAGTTGTATGATCGCAAGCGGATAAGGGGTCTGCATATCAAAGCCTTCTGATGCCGTGCGTATGATGGTGTATGTGACCACCTCGCCATATCCCCTGAACTGGTAGTCCTCGATGCTACCCTCCCTGCGGCAGTTCGGGCACATCGTCCGCGGTGGGAAGTAGTACTCCCCGCAGGTGTTGCATCGCGTTCCGACCAGATTATACCTGCTGCTGATATGCCTCCAGAATCTTGGTACACTCATAAGATCACCAGTGTAGTATTTCGATTAATCGATACTTAAAGATGCTGATGGTGATCCCGGTCGAGAGGGGTCAGGAGTGTAGCCTCTGGTTTCATGACCGGGGTGATGAGTTTTCATCGCCGCGTTATCTCCCAATACTCAAATACTCAAAATCAACGCGGGTGGCACACGACCCTGCTGTATGTGACCAATAAAAGAATACCAATGAGCACAGAATAACAGGTATGCCCCACAAATGCACCAATTGCGAACACATCTTCGAGAACGGCTCAGTCGAAATCATGGACGGTTGCCCGCATTGTGGCTGGAAGAGGTTTTTGTACGTGTCAGCAAAACCCGTGACCGAAGACGCCCCTGATATGGAAACGCAGGCGGATGAGCCAGAAATAAAGGAGGAAAAGACAGACCTACAGGTTGAATCGATTCGCATTCTTGATAAAGGGTCGTACGAGCTAAATATCAAATCACTGCTCGATCGAGAGGAGATAATCCTATCTGTGAAGGAAAGCGGGCGGTATTTCGTGCATCTCCCTTCTGTTTTCGAGAAAAGCAAAAAAGACCTGTGAACCCGGCGGCAGCCCGATCTGTACCATCTACAAACATTCGCAGGTCAGTGTTTTTCTCGAAAAGGAACGATTGTGATTGAATAAACATGCAATAGATGAACGAACGGACAAAACATTTCCTGCGGGAGAAATTCAAGGAATATTACCTCAAATATCCGATCCAGCTGCCGCCAGAATTCGAACGCCGTGAGTGGGGTTTCGTCCTCTTTGATTCGCTGCCAAAGATCGTGATGTACCGGCACAAAGCGTTTCTCTCACGCATGGAAGTGCTTGAATACCTGCGGAGCATGGCTCCGGCGCACGCATTCTCATCGGTTGCGCACTATGAGTATCCCGGGGCTGGTACGATGGCAGACAAGCACTGGCTTGGAGCAGACCTGATCTTTGATCTGGACGCCGACCACCTCCGGGATGTGCCGAATTCGTTTCCTGAAATGCTTGTGCGGGTCAAGAGTGAGACCATGAAGCTCCTCGATTTCCTGACAGATGACTTTGGGTTTTCCGGGGAGTTGCTCGATGTCGTCTTCTCCGGAGGGCGCGGGTACCATGTGCATGTGCGAGATCCCGCGGTGCAGACACTTGGAAGCGCTGAGCGGAGGGAGATCGTGGATTATGTGAGCGGGGCAGGGCTTGTGATGAAGCCGATTCCCGGGGCGGAAAGCGGCGGATGGGGAACGAAATTCAATCGCTGGATTGTTGGGTATCTACAGGGTTTGCATGACCGGGATGATGCTATGAAGATACTGCAGAAGTTCGATGGCATTGGAAAGGTAAGAGCAAAGGCACTGATCAACGCAGGAAATGATACGAATATCGAACTGATCAGGAATGGCGACACCGGTTTTCTTAAGGATATCCCGGAATCGTTCTGGAATGAGTTAAGATTGCAGGCGGTGCAGGAGACCTGCGCGAGCGTTGATGAGCCGGTCACAGGCGATATCAAGCGGCTGATCCGGCTCCCCACGTCCCTGCACGGCGGTTCGAGCCTGAGGGTCGTCCCATTGACGATGGAGACGATCCAAGTCTTCGATCCGCTGAAGGATGCTGTCGTGTTCTCTGATAAGGAGATCTCGGTTGCGGCTGAGATGCCCGCCGCCTGCGATCTGCGCGGGAACCATTTCGAGATCGATGAGGGTGTGAACA
>JAIWAP010000005.1:0-35404 GCA_048634345.1 Methanobacteriota archaeon
CGTACTGCTCTTCACCATATTTTTCCGATGAAGTTCGGAAGATTGACCTCATGAGATGGCGTGCAACTGACGTTGGCATCTCCGCGGAGGATGGGGCGGGGGCGAGAGCGGTATCGCCAGCAACATCTGATGAGAGCGCAAAACCGCTCGATTCCTGTCTCGATTCCTTCTGGGAGGCGGGCGACTCACTGGACTCGTTCTCGGCAAACCCAGCGCCTCCGGTGGTGGAAGCTGCAATCCTCAAGAGACTCGGGGATGCTCCGTTCTCAATAGGAAGAGACAACATCAGCGCGTTGCTCGCAAAGGCTTATGAGATGGTGGGCAAGAGGGCAGCGCAGATTGTGTCTGGCGAACCGGATCAGGACGAGGGGGATATGTGATGGCTAAGAAACTTACGAAGAAGAGAGAAAAGAAGAAGGAACGGATTGCGAGGAAGGGGAAGAAGATGGCGGGGAAATCGGAGACTGTGGAAACGGTGGTGGACGAAGAGGTTGACCGGGGCACACAATTCTGAACCATGCGCGACGATGTGCCAGCCACCGGGACAAAATGGTATCTGATTCGGGTCACGTTCGGGTCAATTTTTATACGAAGAGAGCGCGTGAACAATTTGGCGCTCGCGGACAGTAATCGACAGCGGATCAGTGCATCCGGACCGGGATGTTTCCGTGATTGATGATTGCTGATGGTAACGCGAGACTGCATGAATATATAGGAAAATATAGGTGTAACATGACCAAAAAGGCTTTCTTGATTGTGATCATCCTCATCGGACTGGCAATATCCGGCTGCATTGAGAACGGCGCGCAGCCGGCTGACAATAATACCGTAGATGCTCCCACGAACGTGACTGGTAATGTTACCGCGAATGCGTCGGAGCATGTGGAGTGCCGGAGTGTCTCGATACCGCTCGAAAGACCGCCGTTTCTTGAGAATTCGTAACGCTTAAATAGGATTGATTCATCGTTATCAAAGGTGATATCTTATGAAAAAGAGATACATTTCGATGATGTTTGTTGCGCTTCTTGGTATTGGTTTATTATTTGCCGGAAGCGCGTGCGCCGCAGTGGATTTCCCTGCGGATGAGGCTGGGATAAGTGCTTATGTGCACGCTAAATCGAGCGTTAACCTGAACGATGCGAAGCCTGCTTTTGCAACGATCGAGCGCGAGACGGATGACTATATCATAGGCACGGTTGCGCTCTCTATGCACACAGAAGAGCAGTATCCGCATGTGTACGTCAGTACGGACGGCTGGGTGGTTGCGTATTATCCGAATGACAGACCGGCAAGCTGGATACTGCCATGGGCGGATTACAGCGGAGGTCCGATAGCATCCACCACGCTCAGCAAAGTGTTGGGCACTGTATGCACCCAGATAGGAGGGACCACAACAGGTCTGAAGTACTACGACTTCAGGTATGAAGACGCTTCGAAGATGATGATTATTGTGGAGTCTAAGAAGAATGGGGCGAATTACTTCAAAGTGACGATACCGACGAGTTTTGCGACGTACGCGGTGGATTGGTCGCATTATAATATTGATCAGGGCGATTACCGTTATGACCATAGCTATGCATACCTCAACGACGTGCAGTGCAGTGGTATCGATGGTGTAACCCGTGCGAATTACGGTTCCTTTGTGGGACAGTTCGAGAATGGGATAGAACACACGGTTAAAGTAGCCGTTTCCTCACAAGCCACTGGTCGCATCGGTCTGGTGTTGGAGTATGCCGAATAAACTCCTGTTGGCGTCTGCCATCCTTCTGGTGCTGACATGCTCGCCCATAGCGTTTGCAGACGAGATCGTGGTGGAGGATGCCGATAACGTCTGGAACCTCACACTGGATGATGCCACCGATGTGGGTCGGCTTGTCGGCGAGCCGGACGTGATCGTGGTCAAGTACGCTGATACGTTCTCGTACAGATCGCTTGAGAATGCCACAGAGGTCGGCGGACTGGTCGGCGAGCCCGGTGTCATGATTGTCAGATATGCTGATACCATCGCCTACAAGTCACTTGAGAATGTTGCGGAGGTGGAGAGGCTCGTCGGCGAGCCAGACGTGATCGTGGTCAAGTACGCGGATGTCTCCCGAGAGATGGACTTCGTAAAAGGAATCTACATTCTCAATCTAACCATCGACTCCCCCGAGAACGGCGTTTTCATCCCCACACCAACCGTCGTGGTGCGTGGAACTGCCGCATCTCCAAACGGCGTCGTGAACGTCACGGTGAATGACGAACTCGCAACCGGGACAGACGACTGGACCATCACAATCCCACTCACCGAAGGCGAGAACGTGATCACAGCCAGAGTCACTGACACCACAGGTTACTCCATAACACGAACGATTCGAGTTGTCCATTATGCTGCCGGATGCAACTACAACGACACTGATTGTGATGGTGTGATCGATCTCTTGGATCAGGAGGATGCTACACCGCCGGATTCGTGGGTGGATCGGTTCGGGCGGGCGGTTATGCGTGGCGATGTCAACGGCGATGGGAGGCTCACGTCTGCTGATGCGCTGATGATCCTGCAGTCGGCGGCTGGCGCGATCGATCTGTAGGCTGTTCTGGCGTGTCGCATGGAGATGCAGGCAATGGTGGCTGCGCCGCCCACGACGTGGCTGCCCCGAGCTTGCGGGTTGCAGCCAGAAACCAAATCACAGCAAAGACGGTGATAAAACATGAGATTGAACAAACGACAGAAAAGAGGGCACAATCAAACGATAATTATTCGTGCGTTGACCGGATTAACGTATATGGGCGTGCTCGTGGTGCTGCTTGCATGTGCGGGTGCGGCGGCGGGCGATACTACTTTCGTGCGGGGCAGGACGAATGCCCGGGTATGGGGAGAATAAAAAACGCGCTCAGGTTCATAAGATCAAGAAGAACGAGGATGTGCACTGATGGGAGGACTTGAAAGACAGAAGTGATGATCGGAGCGATAACGTAGAGAGATGAGAAAGATTCATATATATTCAAGTCAGATTTAGAGAGAAGATATGAACATGTTATTACAATTATACTGCGGTGGTGTACCATGAAATTGATCGTGCCTGAAGCTGTATTGACCTCAATAAAAATTCCAAAGAAGGAATTAGAAAGGACACTGAAGCTTGATCTGGCTATGGCACTATACCAGAGGGAAGTTATCTCTCTTGGAAACGCAAGAAGATTGGCTGGCATTAGCAAATGGGAATTTTTAGAGGAATTGGGCAAGAGAAAAATATCTCGCCATTATACAGAAAAAGAATTGGGAGAGGATCTACTCTTTGCCAAAGGTAGTGTGTAATTCATCGCCCCTGATTCATCTGGCAAAAGTTGGAAAGCTGGAGTTGTTGAAAGATTACTTTACGGAGATATTGATTCCTGAAGCGGTGTATAGAGAATGCGTGGTAGATGGTAAAGATAGAGAAGATGCTAAAAGAATTGAGAGTGCCTCATGGATCCGCGTAGTAGACATAAAGAACATCGATCTCAAAAAAGCCCTTAATACCGTTTTAGATGAAGGAGAGTACGAAGCTATCGTGTTAGCACTACAAGAATCAGCAGATTTGATTCTTCTGGACGATTATGAGGCGAGAGAGTTAGCCAGAACGTATGGATTGAAGATCACTGGTACCATAGGACTCTTGATAAAGGCAAAGTATGAAGGCGATATATCGAGTATAGGCGAGATGTTGAAGAAATTGAGAAGGACTGGATTTTGGTTGAGTGATGACCTGTATACCAAAATCCTGAGAGATGAGGGTGAGTTATGAATAGCTTCGAACATTTCGCTGACAGGATACATATCGAAAGATTTTGGTGCTTACGGCGATGCGAGATCCGGGAACCGGTCTTCACAATGGTGCGGGCAGGTTGTGTGATCTTGTTCTGGCATTTTTTCTGCTGGCGTTGCGCCGGATCGCAGGTCGCGGGATTGCCGAGTGCGTAGCCGGAATTCCACACCCGCGTACCCTCGTTTTTGCGTAATCGCTTAGATTCCACCCCTTGCATCCACACAGACCGGACTCTCCCGCAGCCAGTCAATGTCCGGCTGATACAGCGCCCGCAGATCCCTTAGCCCAAGCCGGAGCATCGCAAGCCTGCTGACGCCAAGCCCCCATGCAAGCACAGGACACTCGATTCCGAGCGGTGCGGTCACCTCTTCCCTGAATATGCCTGCTCCGCCGAGTTCGACCCATCCGAGACCCTCAACATAGACCTCCGGCTCAACAGACGGCTCCGTGTACGGGAAGTACCCGGGTCTGAACCGCACATCCGGAAAGCCGATATGGTGGTAGAACTCGACGAGATACCCGAGAAGATTGGCAAACGAGACTCCCGGATCCATCACCACGCCTTCGAGCTGCTCAAACTCAGGCGTATGCGTCGGATCGATCGTCTCACGACGGTATGCGCGGTCGATGCAGAACGCCTTTTTTGGGGGATCCGGATGATCTGTAAGGTACTTAATCGTAATCGCGGTAGTGTGGGTGCGAAGAACCTCTTTTCTTGATAGTTCCTTGCTCCATTTCCCGCCCCACCCGGTTGAGCCTGTGTCGCCACCGGTTTCGTGGACCTCCAACACTCTCCCGTAATATTCTGGCAGTTCCGCTTCGGAATCAAGATAAAACGTATCCTGCATCTCCCGGGCAGGGTGGTCCTGCGGCTGGAAGAGTGCATCGAAGTTCCAGAATGAACTCTGCACGATCTCTCCTTTGATCTCGGTAAATCCCATGTCAAGCAGTATCCTGCGCATCTGGTCAATCAAACGCTGATATGGGTGAATCTTTGCACAGTACGCCCGCGGCACGGGTGCATGAATGTTGTAAGTGCGGATATTATCCCATTTGCGACTTCGTATGATATCAGACGTCAGTTGTACGATTTCTTCCGTATCTTCCGTCTGGGAAAGCCCGGCTGCAAGTTCTATGCCTTTTTCTGTTATTGCGATAGTCCTGAGTTTTTTTTCGGTTACATTAACCAGTTTTCGCTTGATGAGATCCTTCACTGCATTTACGTGGACGTCTTCTCCCGGAGCGCCCCCTTCAAGCAATATCCGGAGCACCGCCTCATCTGCGCCCGCATCTGGTGCCACATCGCTGGCAGGCACGACTACACCATCCACGATCGCAGCCCACCCCTTGCGCCGCAGCCAGCCAAGGGATATCCCGACCATGGCTGGTGGAAATTTACTTTTAAGACCAGAAATCGTGATTTTTTCGTTGTGGGATTGTATGTGTGAAAGTATCAGGCGTTCGGGGAGTCCGTTGCTCGCACATTCCTGCCCCTCTTCTGTCAGGGTGTAAATTTTTGTTACGGATTCTTTGACGTCCACAAGCCCTTTTTCCTCAAGAAGAAAGGCGGATTGCATCAGGGCATCAGGATTCAGGTTAGATTTTCCTGTAAGTTCCGCTGGTGTTGATCCTTTCAGTCCGTTCAGTGTTAGAAGTACGCGTTTTTCGTTTGGTGTGAATTGCATGTCAAGCCATCCTGTGCGGGTCTGTTGTGTACAATCCGTATGCAGTATATGCTGCATGGTTAGGTATTGTAGAGGGATATTAAAAAAGGTTCTTCGCTGTTTTGTATCCTGATTTCCGAGCTACCCCCACGAAATAGCGAAGAGCCAATATTTCGGTTGTGCCTGCCCTCTGTGCCCTCGGTCGGGCGAGTGTGGCAAATTCACTCGATTGCATACTCAAAAACGACCGTAGCTACCACAAAAAAGACAATATCAAACACACACAGTATCCTGAGTTCGGGAATGACGCATTCTCCTGTAAGCACCTTTGCTGTTGCAGGCACCAGCGCCATGATCAATGGAAAGA
Source organism: Methanobacteriota archaeon (assembly GCA_048634345.1). GTDB lineage: Archaea > Halobacteriota > Methanosarcinia > Methanosarcinales > Methanogasteraceae > Methanogaster_D. Next base: position 5,820 of record JAIWAP010000005.1, read on the forward strand.
TCACCGGAAACATGATCACCGGTAGCAGAAGCTCCCTTGCCTGCGTATTCAACGTCAGCGCCGAGAGCAGCGTGCCAACAGCAAGAAACCCTGCCGTCCCGAGCAATATGACCAGAGCAAGCCAGAACATGTTTGGCAATGTGTAATTAAATAAAACCATGAATATCGGTATGGCGACGATCTCCATGATCACCATCAGCACGAGGTTGGACAGCATCTTTCCGACATAGATCACGGTGCGGTCAACAGGGCAGAGCTTCAGCCCCTCGATACAGTTCTCCTCCTGCTCAAGCGTGAACGATCTGGACAACCCGAGCATCCCTGCGAATATGAACGTGATCCAGAGAATTCCCGGGGCAAGTTCAGTGATCCGGTCATAATCGCCGATCGAATTCTTGAACGAAAAGCTGAAAACCAGTATGATGAGCAGCGCGAATACGATCATCGAGTTCAGCATCTGTTTCGTCCTGAACTCGGCTGTAAGGTCTTTGCCTGCGATCGCTATGCACCGCATCATATCACGTAAACGTGTGCGCCATTGATACATAAACGTGAGCACAACCGGGCGGGCACCGGGCAGCCTCCGTGACTAATCACTTCGACAAAACGCATACAGTATCAGTCACTCGCACTCAACACCCGAGTGATGCCCCGAATCATCCGGAGATCCGAGAGATCACGTCCCGACCCACACCGGCTCTGTGAGCTTCCTTAATGTTGCTATCGCAGACAACACCGCGATGTAACTCGTCTTTGGATTCATGGGTGACGGTAGATTCTCAGTCTTAACAGTCAGCACACCAAACTCACCCGTAACCTCAATCTCGTGAACATTTCGCGTGGTTCCCGGATCCGCAATGATTCGCACCACCGTATCCTCGTATCCGATGCCTGCAAGACTGAGCGTCCCTGCCACGTTCACGTTCGCAGGGAATGCCTGCACTGCATCCGCGGCAGACCCCTCAAAGAGCAGCGTCTCCTCGGAGAGCGACGAAAGATCTATTCCGTGCTCCTCAACGTAAGGCGCACCGGAAAACCCTGCCGGCGGCTTTCTCGTCGTCAGCACAACGGATGCAATCCCGCCGACCTTCGCGGATTTGATGCCGTCGATTCCGGCAACCGCACCCGACGGAATGTAGATTCTACAGCGATTGCGCCGTGCCAGATCCTTCAGCCGGTCGAGGAGTTCCGAATCCAAGAACGCGCCGACGCTCATAACCATGAGATCGCATCCTGCAGAGAGCACCGCTGGTGCGATCCTGCGCACCGCGTCCTGGGATGCAGCCTCAACAACGATGTCCACGGATTTCGCCATTCTGTGAATGTTCATCGCCTCCGGGTGGGTGGCAAGCGAGTCTGCGAGGTGTTCTATCGCAGGATCCCGGTCGCAGATTGCGACAAGGTCCGCATCAATCACCCCATCATCGATTGCGCGGCATATCGCGCTCCCGATCGCACCGCACCCAAATACCCCGATCCTCAATCTATCTTCTGTCATGTTTTATCTCGATCGTTATGTCTGCGTCTATCGCTGTGTAATCAACGCCTTTCAGAGACGCAACCATCCCGAAAATCGTCTTTGAGACGATATCCTGGACAAATGGTCCCATCGGTATCTCTTTTCCGTCAACGGTAGCTCTCACAAATCCGCCCTGCATCAGACAATCAGATATTGCCTTTTCCCCCCGAAATATCGCCTCTGCCATCTCCATGCAGTCATCGTATCCACATTTTCCGCAATTCATCCCCGGAAGTTTGTTGTACACCTTCTTGACCTCAATTGTCTCTATTATGTAACTAAGAAGACCCTCAAAGTCGTCGGTTGCGGGATCGTACCTGCGCACGTCGTCCTCGCCCCCGATCGGCATCTCGCCGAGAACAATCTTTGGGATCAGTTCGGTCTTGTGCCCCTCAACGAGTATCACATCAGGGGATGTTATGCTGTCCGTGATTCTCAGAATATCCTCAAGCGGCATGCCAGTCTTCATGATGAAGGATGTCTCATCCGAAGTGCTCGCGACAACCACCCCCGCGCCGGATTCGCCATGTTTCCATGTGTCTTTTCCTTCAATATCCATCGAAAATCCGTCCTTAGGGATGTTCTTTATCGTGGACACGGAATATCCGCGCTCTCTCAATCGTTCGATCAGTTTGCAGACGAGAGTCGTCTTTCCAGTGTTGTGGTAGCCAACAACACCGATTGTGGCTGCGTTAGTCATTGTATCGGTCCTCCGTTTCGGCATTCATGACAATCTCTCCACAGGGTCTGCTCGATTGGGTGCATTGTCTCAGTGTTGGTTGTGTTCCAAAGAATTTATCAGTCATTATTCCCGCCTTCAATGCGTTCTTTTCCAGTGCACACTTAAGTGTATCACCACACCCTCCCGAAGGGCAGTTTTTACTCGATTTTTTGTGAAAAAATCGTGGATCATAATCTATGCTTGTGGCGTAGATATCGGTTATTTTCTGGTAAAACCGCCGTTCAGACGTGCGAATGTCCTGGATGCGGCGCAGAAGTTCATCAGAATAATCAAAGGGCTGATCCGGGTTTTTCAGCCGCTCATCGTCAAGAACAAAACCCTTGACAATGTATTCCCGCAGTCGCTGAGTCGCCCATTGGCGGAATCGGGTGGCAACATGGGATTTTACGCGATAACCGACAGAGATGATCATGTCCAGATTATAAAAATCAACCACTCTGGAAACTTGTCTGCTTCCCTCTTTTTGAACTGTCAAGTATTCCTTGACGGTTGAATCTGGTGTCAATTCACCCTCCGCATAAATGTTCTGGATATGTAGGCTAATATTCTGCTTTGTTGTCTGAAACAACTCCGCCATCAACTTCTGTGTCAGCCAGACAGTCTCATCCTTGAGCAGGACTTCTAGTTTAGTCTGACCGCCTTCGGTCTGGTAAATGAGAATTTGAGAGTCGTTTTTTACAGGTAGATTTTCAGCCATCGGAAGTCTCCGTATGAAATGCCCCGCACTTCATCAATCCGTAGTAATTGAAGTCGCCGCCCCGCCCGGAGGGCAGTTTTTGATCAAACTTTTGTGAAAAGTTTGGTGAAAAGTTTGCTGATGCGAATAGAGCGTATCCCGCACCGCCGGCACCCTTCCCGCCTTTCCGATGATCCAGTCAAACTCCGCCGGCGACATGTATTCGCCTGACGTTGCTCCTGCCGATTTCGATATCTTCTCTTCCATGAGTGTTCCCCCAAGGTCGTTTGCGCCGCAATGGAGCGCGTACTGGGCGAGTTTTGTCCCGAGCTTCACCCAGCTCGCCTGAATGTTTTTGATGTGGGTGTGGAGCACGATTCGTGCGAGCGCATGCATCCGCAGGTCGTCGATTCCAGTGATGCCGTAATTACCGCTCGCAAGCATCTCGCTTCCGAGTTCGTTGTTGTGCGGCATGAACGGCAGCGGCACAAACTCTGTGAACCCACGAGTCTCCTTCTGGATATCTCGTATCAGGAGGAGGTGGTCGATTCGATCCTGCATCGTCTCGATGTGCCCGTACATGATCGTTGCAGTCGTTCTGATGCCGAGATTGTGTGCAGTCCTGATGACACTTGCCCACTCTTCCGTATTCAGCTTGTCCGGGCATATCCTTTTGCGCACCCGGTCCACAAGGATCTCTGCCGCGGTTCCCGGCATCGTGTCAAGCCCTGCACCTTTCAGCGCAACAAGCGCGTCTTTAACGCCCACACCGTCTCTTGCCGCATGGTAAACCTCCATCGGCGAGCATGAATGCAGGTGGATATCCGGAAACTCGGATTTGATCGATTCAAGAATCTCGCAGTAGCCATCCAGTCGCATATCCGGGAGAAGCCCCCCCTGAATGCAGATCTCGGTTGCACCGGTGCTGACTGCCTCCCGCACCTTCTCAAGAATCTCAGATATATCCATCCGGTAGCCCCTTTGGTCTCTGAATGCGCAGAACCGGCAAGTTCCGATGCACTGGCTCGTGAAGTTGATGTTTCGGTTGAGGATGTATGTCACGGTATCGCCAACTGCTTCTGCGCGTAGCTCGTCAGCAAGCCGAAATAATTCCGGAAGCGGTGCGTTGGCGAGCGATATTGCATCCTCTTTTGTGCATTCGCCAGCGCGGGTGCGGTCGATTAAGTCTGTGGGAAGCATATTTTGCAGGTCTCCGTATGAAACGAATCAGCTGGAACACGTAAAAAGATTATACTTCCAGCATATCTATAGAAACTCGATATCATCGTCGATCGGTTCAGTCACAGCGCTACCGTCGCAGGCATTGATCTTGATGCTGCGGCTCGCACCGTCAACCGCCCAGAACGGCAGATAGACCAGCTCCACAGCGAGCGTGATATCTCCCGGTCTCGGTTTTATGGTTTTTTGCTCGGTTATGATGGCATCGCCGGATTTACTGGTGAATGACATGGTTTTCGTGTTGCTCGTGATTGCATCGTCCAGTATCAGCTTTTCGACTTCATCTTTTGCCATGACTGAACTTTTTATCACGTAATTCTCGCAAGGAACTGATATTTGATCGCGTATCTCCATTATGTATTCATATTTCTGCTTATTGAGAGCATTGATTGCACCCAGAGTCTGGGCTGATATATGCACCATCTTCGTTTTATGTTGCTGATATCCGTCAACATCGCATTTATAATTCCAGAAAGGCACAAATTCAATGGCAATATTCCTTATATTGCTGACAAACCCTTTTGCGGTCGATATTGCACGTTTTTCATCCACCATGATCGGAGCGCATCGCAACTGGAGCAGATTACGCGAGCCCGCATCATCGACGGTGCGAGCAGCAGTTTCCACACTCTCTGGCATCAGACTCCTGTTGTTTCTGCCGTATCTGTCATGAACATAGCTGGATAATCCCAAAAAATCATAATGCGTGCCCTCTGCCTCTGCAAGGATCGCCTTTCCTATGCGAGTCTCAAGCTCGCCACGATCCCACGTCCGGATCCTGTGCTGATCTGCAAAAACGCCAGTCCAATCAGTGATTTCGTCAGATATGAATAAAGCGTCGGCAGATCCGCGTACTGTGCTTCCAAAACGCTGCAAATCGTCTTCGGTCTCTCCGCACAGGATGTATGTTGTATTTCCATCCTTTTCTGCTACCAGATCGACCATCGAATCAGCCGAATCGGTATCCAGCAGATTCATCGGACTATCCCAGCCCGTATTATGCAATTTTACGCTATACCCTTGCGATTTCAGGATATTTGTGAGAATATCAAGTACGACTCGTTTGTTCATGATTTTACAGCCTTCTACACTTTGTTACACTTTGATCAATTCACGCAGACGAGCATCATCCATCGGAACCGGTATCGTGGATTCTCCGCAATTCATGATCGTAGTCGCAAGCTTTCGGTATACGTCTGCGATTTCGGAATCCGGCGCTCTTTCGATGACAGAGAAGCCATCCCGCTCACATTCCTGCACGATGTCGTCTTTCGGTATGAATGCGACGAGTTCACTCCCGATTCCAGATGCAAACTCGGTTATGATCTCTTTTTCTCGTGTAACGTTTCTTGAATTACAGATTACGCCACTCAGCGGCATGTTTAGTTTTTGAAGTCCCTTTGCGATGTTGTTTGCAGCATAAATTGGCATATATTCACCAGATGAGAGAATGTATGCCTCGTTGACCAGATTCTTCTGAATCGGTGCCGCAAAGCCGCCACACACAATGTCGCCAGGCACATCATAGATCACGAGATCACTGTCCTTGATGGCAGATGTGACCTTTTGCAGCACATTTACAGCGATGATGATGCCCCTGCCGGCGCAGCCGACTCCTGGCTCGGGTCCACCGACTTCCACGCATTTAACGCCCTTATAACCCTCATAAACGACGTTTTCCTCGCATAACTCAACCCCCTGCCGCATCAAGTCCATTACCGTTGGAATCCGCCTGCCACTTAGCAGTGTGATCGAGGAGTCGCTCTTTGGATCGCATCCGATGATGGTAACCGAACGTCCCTCGTCAGCACACGCTGCTGCGACGTTTGACGCTGTGCTGGACTTGCCAATCCCGCCTTTGCCGTATATAGCTATTCTCCTTGCTCTGTACATGCATCCTCAAGCGCAGCGATATACTCTCGATATGATGTGACCAGTTCGGTTGTTTTATCCATGAAAAGATGGATACGCTCATAAAAATCAGACATATAGGTATCATTGTCTTGGTATTCTGATTCTTCCAACCCTGCTATCGATTTGGATACTTCTGAAAACTCTTTTTCACTGGCGTCCACCGCATCCTGAAGTTCAGATAAATTAGTTACATCCATGTCCGGTACTCTCGCTGCCAATGGTATTTAATGTAACCGGTGCGTGGTGGCGGGTAAGATTTACAGACTGCCAACCGCAAGCCGGCACGGTTTCTGATCGCAAGGAACGCCCCGCCCCGCCCTCGATTTCGGTGGTGATGGTGCGGCGCTCGATGATCTGTGGGATCCTTGCTATGGCGCAATGCGCAGATTCCACGCACCCCGGCAGATGAGTGCGGGCATTAATAATATTAGCCGTTTTATGCACATTCCCCTTACCTCTTCTGCCCGGTGAGTTCCCCGCGCAGCGCGATCGATGCAGTGCTCAGGAATTCAGACTGCTTGTCTTCATCGAGGTTTCCGATCCTGGACCGGATTGCATTCTCATAATGCCAGATTACAGTCTCGTGATCGATTGATCCGTTCGAGGACAGTTCCAGCGCAAGCAGATCAAGGGTTGACAGATAGATTCTCGGTCCAAGATGGACTCCAAGCTTCCGCATTGCTCTCGTGGTACTTATGAGTGGAGAAAACAGTTTTTTAAGGCGTGGTGCAAAATTTTTGTAGTAGTAATCTGCGTGCTGGGCTATGATCATGAGTTCGGTCTCTTTGTCAGGATAATTGACCACGATCCTTGCGTTGAACCGATCCAGAATGTGCTGCGGCACATCGGTGATGCCAGAGATGTCGTAGGGGTTCATGGTTGCGATCACGTTTGCGCGGAGCGGTTTGGTGAGCGGGGTCTTCGGGAACGATACCTGCCACTCTGCCATGATCTCGGTGAATATGATCAGTGTGTACTCGCTGAACCGGTTCAGCTCGTCTGCATACACAATTCCAGGCATGTTGCTGCCATGTGCACGAAAAAGGGGTCCGGAGAGGATGTCCATCTCGCCTTCCCTGTACTTTCCGATGTCGAGGTCGCCGATCAGGTCGCACGGGAGTGCATCATGGCTGCCGGTCACCCGGACATAAGGAACGTCCCCGATATCGGCTCTCAGCGAAGCAATCATCTGGTTTACGGCAAGCGTCTTTGCCGTGCCGGGCGGTCCTTCTATCAGCAGATTGAAGCGTAGACCGAGTTTGATTGCCTCTGCGAAGAGGCGCAGGTAATGCTTCATCTCATCCTGCCCGAATACCACGAGTTCAGTCATACGTGCTGAATGTGAGGGCAGGTCGCCAAAAGGATTTCTATCAATGGTCCGAAAACTGCCAGAGTGAGTTTATCTATCATGCAGTTGCAATCCCCCTAACACAAAGGTGATATGAAAATGGTAGATATCGTAGAATCACTGGTTCCCGGCGGAAAAGCGACTGCAGGACCTCCACTCGGTCCGTCGCTTGGTCCGCTTGGTATCAATATCAAGCAGGTGGTCGATGACATCAACGCGGCGACAAAGGAATTTGACGGCATGCAGGTGCCGGTCAAGGTAATCGTTGATGCTAATAAGAATGTGACCATTGAGGTCGGAATACCTCCGACTCCTGCCCTAATCCTGAAGGAAATCGGGGTCGAGAAAGGCGCTTCAGCGGATGAAATTGTTGGAAATCTTACCATCGAGCAGGTGCTGCGGATTGCACGCGCGAAACAGGACGGTGTTCTTTCTTACACGCAAAAACAGACTGCAAAGGAGATTATCGGTACGTGCGTGCCGATGGGCGTGACCGTCGAAGGTATGGAGCCAAGAGCTGCGCAGCGGGCAATCGATAGCGGGGAGCTTGAGATACCAGATGAGTCATGATGGTGACAGTCAGATCTTAGAGATCGCACGCGCAATCCTGCGGGAGGGCGCGATCTGCGACCACTGTCTTGGACGGCAGTTTGCAAAGCTGTCGACCGGCACGACAAATCTGGAGCGGGGGCGTGCGATCCGGCTGGTGCTCGACATGATCGCGGGCGTGGGCGCAGACGTTGCAGGAGATGATGCAGGTGCCAAAGATACGAGTGCAGGTGCGGACGCCGCTGGACGGGGACCGGAACCCGGGCAAACAAAACCGGAACGGTGTTGGGTCTGCAACGGGGCATTTGAAGAACTGGACACTTGGGCGTCAAGGGCGCTTGAGGCTCTGGACGGGTGCGAACACGAGACTTTCCTTGTCGGAACACGGTTAAGCGGGCTACTATCCGAGAACGAGGAGCTGCTGTGGGAGATTGTCGGGACCGATTATGCTGAGCCGCTTAAATCCGAACTCAACCGCGAGGTCGGCAAGCGCATAGCAGACAAGACGCAAAAAGGCGTGGATTTCACAAAACCGGACGTCGTTGCCATGCTCGACCTTGCAGATGCGGCGGTTCGCCTGCAGATCAGGTCGGTCTACATCTGCGGCAGGTATAAGAAATTGATGCGCGGCATCCCGCAGACCAGATGGTCGTGCAGGGTGTGCCATGGGCAGGGGTGCGAGGAATGCGGTTTTACAGGGCAGATGAGTGTGGAATCGGTCGAAGAACTCATCGCAACCCGCGTCATCGATGCAATGTCCGCTGTTGACACAGTCTTCCACGGAGCCGGGCGTGAAGACGTTGACGCACGTATGCTCGGGGACGGGCGCCCGTTCATCATCGAAGTCAGGGAGCCACGCAAGCGCAGCACCGATCTTGCAGCACTTACTCAGGAGATCAATGAATACTGTGAAGGAAGGGTTGCAGTCTCTGGTCTCACGTTCGTTGACCGCGAGATGGTCGGAAAACTGAAGTCGATGAAGCATGACAAAGTCTATCTTGCAACGGTCTCGTGCGCAGGTGTGGATCAGGATACGCTGGTGCGGGCGCTTGACGGCATAACCGGCACGATCAGGCAGCGCACACCATCAAGAGTCATCCACCGGAGAGCCGATCTGGTGCGGGTGCGGAAGGTGTATTCAGCTATGCTTGAATCATTTTCAGAAGACTGTGCCGTGATTAAAATCGAGTGTGAGGCAGGGCTGTACGTAAAGGAACTGGTCTCAGGCGACGGGGGGCGGACTGTGCCGAGTTTAGCCGGAACGGCGGGCGCAGGCGTGGATATGGTAGTTACTGCGCTTGATGTGGTGGCTGTGAAGGATCCGGTTGGGTAAGTGACTGTGCGCCCGGGTGATATCCGGGCTCGACAGGTATGATGAAAAGTCGTGGAAGAACCATACCGAGACGTAAGAATTCCAGGGTCTTTTGGGAATAATCGAATGGTAGCGGCTGTTTTTTGGGATTTCGAAGTTGGGCTTGATACCACGAGTAAGCCGGCAGCAACAATCATTGCAACGTCGAATAAGTTTGCAACACCGCGTCAATAGTAATCATCATTTGCAAATTCCATTTTCCGAGCATCAGAAGCGATAAAAACTCCTCAAAGAGTGCATCCTCTGCAAGGTCTGTGCTGATCCCGACCATTCACAGCACTGCTGGATCACACATCCCGAACCCTATAAAGCACCACGCGATCAAACCCGATCCGCCCGAATGCCTCTGCCACATCCTCCTGCACAGCGATGAACCGCTCGAGATCACCGGGCTGGACCTCAATACATGCGAGCCGGTCGTGGTCATGGCGGCGGTATTGGTCCGCCCCCCCGGTCCTGACCCTGACACCGTATAGCCCGTGTGCGTGGAGCACTGATTCAGCATTCTCAATACGAGAGAGTCGTGGAATCGTAATCTCGGTTCCAGATGGGATCCGGGTGGCAAAACACGATTCTGACGGGACATCTGCGACAGAGAGTCCGAAATGTCGGGCAATCTCCCTGATTTCCGACTTTTCCAGCATAAAATCGGCAAACGGCGTGAAAACATCCGCTTCCCTGATCGCAGCATATCCCGGTCTATCCCCTGCGAGATCGGTCATGTTTGTCCCATCCGCGATTGTTTCGATCCCGTTTTCTGCTGCGATCTTCTGCAATTCCACGATCATGTGTTTTTTGCAGTGATAACACCTGTCACGCGGATTTTCCGTGAATTCACCATCTCCGAGTATCCCGAACTTGAAGACCTGAAGTTCTATGCCGATCTCATCTGCCATATTCCTGGCGTGAGCAAGCCCGCGATCCCCGAGCAGCTCTGAGCTGGCGGTTGCGGCAAGCACCGTTGCACCGCCCGGCTCTGCGAGTTTTGCAAGCTTTGCGAGCACCGAACTGTCCACGCCTCCTGAGAATGCGATCAGGATGCTGCCACGTTCCTGTAGCGCATCTTTCACGCGCTCCAGCTTCTCGAACATCTCACCTGTCTCGCGTGTCTCGCTTGTCTCGCCGGTCTTGTTCGTTTCGTTCATATTATGTGGCGTGCCTGCCATGATACCAGACAATGGCGCGCAACCGGCATGATCATTTCTACAAAATGGCAAAGAAAGAAGGTTATCGATCAAGAGCAGCGTATAAGCTCAAACAGATCAATACACGGTTCCACATCATCAGACGTGGCGACGCAGTTGTCGATCTTGGTGCGGCGCCGGGCGGCTGGACGCAGGTGGCGGCGGAACTTGCAGGAAACCGTGGCACGGTCGTTGGCGTGGATCTCCAATCGATCAGCCGCATCGATGGCGCCGTTACCATCGTGGGCGATATCAAGTCAGAGGAGACCATCGATGCGATCAGGCAGGTTGTCAGTAGCGCTGACGTGGTGCTCTCTGATGCCGCCCCAAACCTTGCTGGCGACTGGAGCTATGACCATGCCCGGTCTGTCGATCTGGCTGAACATGCGCTTGCCTGCGCACAAAAGATCCTGAGACCGGGCGGCAATTTCGTTGTTAAGGTGTTTCATGGCGATTTATTCGCCGGATATCTGCAAAACGTGAAGTTGCTCTTCAGAAAAGTGTATTCACACTCGCCCATGGCATCACGCAAGGCAAGCGCTGAGATGTATATCATTGCAAAGGAGTTTCGCGGGGACAAAGGTGCCACCCGCGCCAGAGACCCCTTTGATGCCCGAAACGCTTCGAGTGTTCCGGATGTGCCCCCTTCTCTGAACAGCCGCCGTGGTGACCGGGGCGGTAGTGACGGTAGAGATAGTAGAGATAGCAGGGACAATATGGATTAACTATTATGAGATACGATCCTGATGTGAAGGAATGACATCCATCAAACAAATGACCTTAAACGACTCCAGACAACCCCAGATGACTCAAAACTACAGAGACTGGTTTCCTTACCCATCCTTCCGCCCTCATCAGGACACGATGCTTGATCGGGTGCAGGAAGTCGCCCGTGCCGGCGAACACCGCGTCCTTGCGATCGATGCGCCGACTGGAAGCGGCAAGACCAGCGTGATTGCATCACTCCTTGCAAACCGCGGAAGAAACAAGATCGTCGTCGTGCTCAGGACCGTGAGCCAGATTGGAGTGTACCTTGATGAGATCAAAAAGATCAGGGAAGAGACCGAACACACTCCAAAGGTCGCATACCTCGTTGGAAAGCCAAAGATGTGTAAACTGGCTGGCGAATTCGAGAACGTCTACGCGGGATGCGATCTCATGAAGGTCTTCACGATGGACTTTCTTGAGGCAAAACTGCACGAGAAGATGCGGCGGGACAATCGGAGTGCGCAGGAGTACAACGTCTATGACCCGGCGAGCGATCCCGGGATAGAATCAGAGATCAGGGGCGAAACTCCGGGATACCGCACGTTCTGCCCGTATTACCTGTTTTCAAAGGAAGCATACACTTTTGAGGGCGTGGAGAATTTCAGACCGTCGAAACAGTCGAAGAAGGATAGTGAATCGATCATACAGGAGATTCTATACCCCGAAGAGCTACAGAAGCGTTGCACACAGACCTGCCCGTACGAAGTGATGGCGATCAGCGTGAAGAACGCCGATATCATCATTCTGAATTACAACCATGTCTTTGACGACACGAGACGGGATGTTCTCTTTGACTGGCTTGAGATCGATCCGGAAAATACGATTTTACTCATCGATGAAGCGCACAACCTCGGAGACACGGTGAGAAGCATCAACAGCGACACGATCACGATGCACGCCGTCGATAAGGCGATATCCGAGGTAAACCAGTTTTCAGGGGAGAAAGACAGGATCATAGCCAGATCAGCCAAGGACATTCTCTCTAAGATTAAGAGATACATGGAAAAGACGCTCGATAACTGGCAGAACAAAAAACAGGGGGAAGACTGGTTCGATCCGAGGATGTTTGCGGATTTCATCTACGCAGACGGCGGGCTCGGACTCGCCCGGGACGATTCCCAGAATGTTTCTGACCTCTTAAAACTTGCACAGAACGTCAGAAACCGGAAACAGAAGTCCTCAGAGTCAGCCGATGTATTTCTTGGGCGAATTGCCGAATTCCTGTTCATGGCGCACCTTGCAAAAGATGATTCCTCATATCTTCCCGTAAAATCGATGAGCGAGGATCGGTGGCTGACGCTTGAGATCCGCAGCCTCGACCCAAGCCCGGTCATATCAGGCATCGCTGATACGGTACACGCCACTGTAATGATCTCAGGGACATTGTCCCCCCCGGACGCTTATGAACTCTACTATTTCGGCAAGAGCGGGCGGGCTGAGATTTTAACCATCCCGAACCAGTTTCCAAAGGAGAAACGACTCGTGCTCGGGGCAAAGAACGCAACAACCCAGTCTGCATACCGGAACGATGCCGAAAATCGAAGAGAGATAGAGTTCCACATATCCGCGCTGATAAAAGGGGTTTCGGGCAATGTTGCTATCTATTTCACATCATACTTCATGATGGACCAGTATCTCGAGTACTGCGAGAGAATGGCGGACGAATCCGGAAAGATACTGTACACCGAGCCAAGAGAGTCAAAGCATGTCCCGGATCTATTGAAACGGTTCTTTGAATCGGGACGCAGCATGGAGAAAGGAGTATTGCTTGCAGTATGTGGTGGAAAGATGAGCGAAGGGATCGACTATTACGGAGAAGCCCTGAAAGGGGCAATCGTCGTCGGACTTCCACTCGCGGCATTCTCAGAGGTGCAGAAACTCGTAAACACATACTACCAGCGAAAACATGGGAAAGAAAAGGGAATGTTCATCGCATACACGCTTCCTGCGATAAACAAAGCGCTTCAGGCGATCGGCAGGGTGCACAGGTCAGCAGACGAGACCGGGGTTCTTGTGCTCTGCGATGCACGGTTTTCGCAGGAGAAAAGGCTTGGCGTCAGGCAGCACCTGCCGCAGTGGATCCGGGACGAGATGATCGTCTGCGATGGCGCGTGGTCGCGGGAACTTGTGGAAGGGTGGAGCAGTGGGGCACTCAATAAGGATAAATGATGGGGAATATGGAGTTATCCTGCCCTGCCACCACCCCATTGACGCCAATTTCACCTTTGTTTGTGCATATTCATGCACAGCCTTTACGTCCTCGCAAAGTATATCGAAATTCGAGGAAAACCCCTTATGTGCCTCATTGAACCGTCTTGCCCTCGTAGCTACCATTCAACTATCTGATCACCTCGCATGGAAAGTACAAACCAATTTCGCACATAAAACAACATTTATTACACTCTAACAGATAATCAATAACAATGCGCCGAAAAACGAGAATCGCACTCTTATGCACCATACTCATCATATCGCTCATGACCTGCGGGTGTCTCCGGGATTTCGAAGAAAGCCGTCTCACGATCGCAGAGACCGATATATCACCAGAGCGGATCACAAGCACCGACGTTCTGCTGAATGTGACGACTTATGTCGAGAACCGTGGGGATGGTGAGAGTGGGGACGCGAAACTAATCTTAAAAGCATTTGATTCTGCATCAGGACTCCTTGTGGGGGTGACAACGACCTCTGCCGGAAGCATCGACAAAGATAAAACATTGCCGGTATCACAACTGATCAGTGTCGGGAGAGAGGGCGGCTATCGGATCGATGTTGTTTTATTCGAAGATGATAGGCGATTGAGACGACAATCGATGCAAATCTCTGGTATCGGCGATCTGACCCCAAATATCCATGATATAGGTATCAAGATTCAGGAGATGGACTTTCTGGTGGAGAATGTGACTGATTCAAGAGTCGTGATCGGTGTGGATCTCTACCTCACAAACGAGGGCGACTCCACGAGTGAGGACTTATCGATGCTCGTCAAAGCCCGTGAGGTCGATGCAGGACTGCTTGCTGACAAGATCTGGATCACAACCGGAAGCATCGAGAAAGAGACAACGATCATCCGTAGTTGTGAGATCGCGGTTCCGGATGGCTACAATTACATCGTTGAGGCGCTGATCTGGAAGAATGATACCATCGTTGAGCGTGGAGAGGGTGTGGTGCAGCTCAACCCGAAGCGCACGATCCCGAAGGACGAAGAGATCGTCTCAGACAAGATTCGGGTCGATGATTTCATGCCAGAACCGGAAGCGATGGAGTACGAAGAAGGGACGGGAGGGATGAAGAAGACCCCCGGATTTACCTCTATGCTGGCTACAATTACGATTATGGTCGCCGTACTTACCCGTATCAGAAGGAGGGAGAACTAATGGCTGATAACAATCTTGAAAGCAAATTCAGAACCGGAATGTTCGTGATAGTGATGTTTCTTATACTCGTTGCCACGCTCCACTTCTATTTCTCGGTACAGGATGTGATCGGTACGTGGTTTGAGTACCAGTACGAATCGATCTTTCGTGCGATCTTCTCGTTTTTTGTGATCGTGGTATGCATATACCTGATCCGGTTTCACATCGTTTCGCGAGGCTGAAGTTCCGGTCGATCAGAAAACCTTATGCACCTCGCCTTGATGAGAATGTGGCATGACAACAACCATCGCAATCACAGGAAAGGGCGGAACAGGGAAGACCGCGGTTGCCACGCTCCTGATCAGGCATATCGTGCGCACAGGTCGGGTGCTGCTTGCGGTCGATGCCGACCCTGACACCAACCTTCCCGAGGCACTCGGCGAGACCGCCGATCGAACCGTGGGCGATGTCAGGGAGATCCTGATGGGCGATCTCCCGCCTGATATCGACAAGATGCGGCTGCTCGAATCCCGGATATACGAGATATTAATCGAGAATGCTGGTTACGACCTGCTCGTGATGGGGAGACCGGACGGAGCCGGCTGCTACTGCTATGCAAACAACCTGCTGCGCGGCATCATAGACAGGATCACGAAGAACTACGATCTTGTGATCATCGACACCGCAGCCGGCATGGAGCATCTCAGCAGGAAGATCATCCGCGATCCTGATCACCTGCTGGTGGTGACCGACGGCTCGCGCAAAGGTCTGACAACCGCCGAGCGGATACGCGATCTTGTTGCCGAACTTGATCTCGGATTCAAGAAAATGCATATCATTCTGAATAAGGTTACGCCCGAAAATAAAGAGAGTCTGGTGACGCAGGCATCGGAACTCGGCTTTGAGATCGCCGGAACGATCCCGTTTGACGCAACGCTTGCGGATTACGACCTCAACGGAACACCGCTGATCGATCTGCCCGATGATTCGAGCGCGGTCATGGAGGTCGAGCGGATATGCGAGTTGCTCGGGATATGAACTGCAGTTGTTGCAGTGATCTGTGGTAACTACCCGGGTTTTTAGTGGGGTGTGGTGCAGCTTACGGGTTTTCGGGGACCTGCGTTCGCTGTTTTTGGGCAAAACTCCGTAATATTTTCGGGTCCTGCGCAATATGCGTTCTATCGTATTTTTTTAACTTGCCAGATGGTATGTGTTTAGCTGAGGCGAAAAAACCACGAGATTTCACGAGATTGACACAAGAAGATAGTAGTGCATGTAAGATATTGGTGATATGTTTGCATTTTATATCCTGCCCCCTCATACTTTCTCGTGGAAATCTGTGTAATCTTGTGGTTAGCTAAACACGTACGTCAGACGAAGTTAAAAAGCCCCTGCCCCCAACGATCATGTGATTTTCTGTCATTGAAAGACGCCAGGCAAACTCACGGGGATATCCCCAGTTGCGCCTGGAACGAGTTGAATTTCAGGTCAATGAGTGGCTGCAGGCGGGTGTCTGCGATCAGCATACTATGGACGTGATCAGCCGGCGTTTCGAGCGATATCTCCTTGGTCATGCCATATCTTCCGCGATTGACGACTGTGGCGTTCACGATCCCCAGCATATCGAGTTCCGAGATTAGTTCGGTGATGCGCCGCTGTGTCAGCACATCAAGATCGAGTACATCGCACATGCGCTTGTAGATTCGATAAACCTCGCCGGTGGACATGATCTTTCTGCCGCTTGGCTTCCGCATCGATTCAGTGGCTTTATCGAGTACTGTGATGCCATACAGCAGCAGTTTCGACTGGGTCGGAAGCGTCACTACAACTTCTGCAACCCGATCAGACTCGATCTTGGACTGCGCCTTCCTGACGTTTGCCGCATGCACGATCATCGAACCGTCCCGTTCGGAAAGTTCTGCCGAGACCCGGAGCAGGTCGAGCGCCTTGCGTGCGTCGCCATGCTCTCTTGCCGCAAGTGCGGCACACAGTGAGATCACCTCGTTACTGAGCGATCCGTTGCCAAACGCCATCTCGGCGCGCTGGCGCAGGATGTCTGCCAGTTGATCAGCGTTATACGGCGGAAAAACAATCTCCTCTTCCCCAAGAGAGCTTCTTACTCTTGGATCAAGGAATTCTGTGAACGTCAAATCATTTGAAATCCCCACAAGACTGACTTTAGCGTGGTTTAGCGTGGAATTGATTCTTGACAAGCTATACAACACATCATCGCCTTTCTTTATCAGTTTGTCGATCTCATCGAGTATGATGACCACGACCTGTTCCTTCGAATCGACCGCACTTCTGAATTCAGTGTATACCTGATCGGTGGGCCATCCGGTCATCGGTATCCGCTTGCCAAAACTCCGCGCCAGGTTGGCGAGTAGCCGGTACTGGGTATCAATAACCTCACAGTTCATGTACAGAACCTTGCACGGTATTCCGCGCTTTTCCCCCGCATTCTCGAGTTCGTCTCCAACGTGTGTAGTAACTGCCGTTTTTCCAGTCCCTGTCTTCCCATAGATCAGGATGTTTGACGGAGTGTCCCCGCGCAGTGCTACGACCAGAATTTGGAGGAGTGCCTCAACCTCACGGTCCCGGTGTGGGAGATACTCCGGTACGTATGTCGAACGGAGCACATCCCTATTCCGGAACATCGATTTCGATTCAAGCAATCCTTCAATAACTTCCGCTATAGATGTATTTCTCACAAAGCACCCTCCAGCTGTTGCTAAATTCACTTCAACTACATCACTATTAAGGATTTCGGGCGTATAATTGTATTTTAACCCGTAATAACTAAGGCGAGAGCCGTTTTCGGTCACGGGGGAACAACACCACATCACGGATATTTTCGACGCCAAGCATGGTCATGACCAGCCGATCCGCACCAAGCCCCCATCCGGCGTGCGGAGGTATCCCGTACCTGAACGCTTTTAGGTAGAAATCAAAGCCGTCAGGGTCAAGTCCGCACGCCGCAATCCTCTGGCGCAGCCGGCTGTGGGAGTGGATACGCTGCGAACCCGATGCAAGTTCCATGCGCGGGTGCATCAGGTCGAACGATTTGCTGTAGCGCGAATCATCCTCGCGCGGGTGGGTGTAATACGGCTTGATATGCAATGGCCAATCGGTGATAAAATAATGCTCGCCGACGGCGCCCCCCACATCGCGCTCGGCAGCAGTGCCAAAGTCATCACCCCACTCGATCTCGTGCCCCTGCTGGTGCGCGACCGTAAGCGCGTCATCATAAGTCAGCCGCCGAAACGGCAGTTCGGGCACGGCAAGCTCGATCCCGAGAGCTTCTAACTGCGGCACGCACTGGCGCGACACGTTTACATACACGTCATGAACCAATCGCTCAAGAATCCCCATCACATCCGAATGATCCATGAAACTCGCCTCGATATCGATCGAAGTAGCCTCATTGAGGTGCCGCAGGGTGTCATGCTCCTCAGCACGGAAGATCGCTCCGATCTCACTCACTCGATCAAAACCCGCTGCCATCATGATCTGTTTGTACAGTTGTGGACTCTGATTAAGGAATGCTTCTCTGTTAAAGTAAGTAATCGGGAACAACGCCGTGCCACCCTCTGTCGCAGCCACAACCACCTTCGGAGTGTGAATCTCGATGAACCCCTCGCTTGCAAGAAAATCGCGAACCGTTTTCAAGGCGTGGTTGCGGATCAAGAATACTGCAAGCGTCGTTCTCCGTCTCAGATCCATAAACCTTGAATCAAGGCGTGTATCGATGTCTGCCCCGACCTTTTCGGTGACATCCATTGGCAGAGGGGATTCTGCCTCAGAAAGCATGTCCACGCTCTCGGGGATGATTTCGTATCCGTTCGGAGCTTGATTTGCCTCTTTCACGACCCCGGTTACCAGAACTACAGATTCCCGGTTCAGTCTTCTGCCCATGTCAAATAGGTCAGGATCGGTCTTCTTCTTGACCATAGTGACCTGTATAAAGCCTTCCCGGTCTCGCAGCACAAGAAAGCAGATCCCTCCAAGATCGCGGATCTCGTGTACCCAGCCGGCGACCGTGACGGTATCGCCATCCATCTCAGGTGTGATCCCGGATGCATAATGAGTTCGCATGATAGCCATAATGGACGTAAATGCGAGAGTATTCGTGTTATGTGTTTTGGTGAGGCGGATTGTTTGGATGGGGGTGTTTGGTATGTGCAACCCCGGGCAACAATTGATGGTTAGTTGTGCGAGATGTCGGCTACATCAGACATGCAAAACATACGCGCCCCATTAATCGACCCGTACAACCGCAAGATCACGAGCCTGCGCATATCCGTTACACAGCGGTGTAACCTGCGTTGCATTTACTGCCACGGGGAGGGTGAATCGATATCACCGCGCACACCGGCGCGTGCGCAAAGCGAGATTAGCAGGGGGACGATCGCAGCGCTTGTGCGTGCTGCGCGTGCACACGGCGTGCGCAGGATCAAGTTCACAGGAGGCGAGCCACTCCTCCGCAGTGATTTTGCAGATATCATCAGTGATCTTCCGCGCATGAAGGATATCTCTGCAACGACCAACGGGACGCTTCTTTCGGAATGTGCCCGCGATCTTGCGGCGGCTGGTCTGCACCGGGTGAACATATCGCTTGACACGCTGCAGCCTGACCGGTACCGGCGTATCACCGGGCACGATATGCTAAATTCTGTGCTGGACGGCGTCGCTGCTGCGGTGGATGCGGGGCTGACGCCGGTCAAGCTGAATATGGTGCTACTGAGTGGCACAAACGACGACGAGATCTGGGACCTGATCAATTTCACACGAGAGTCGGGGGATGTTATACTCCAGATCATCGAACTTATGGATTTTACAGGAGTTTCCGGGCGTGTTGATATGGGTGACATCGAAGACATGCTGCGCGCAAGGGCGTCCACTGTTGTTACGCGAGAGATGCACCGCCGCAAGAAATATTTGATCGACGGAGCCGAGGTCGAAGTCGTGCGACCGATCGACAATTCGGAGTTCTGTGCAAACTGCAATCGGCTGCGTGTGACTGCAGATGGGCAATTAAAGGGGTGCCTGCTCAGTAACGACGGTCTTGTTGACATATCCGACGCGACAGAAGATGCGATGCATCCCCTGCTTGAGAAGGCGGTCGCCATGCGAAAGCCGTATTACAGCCCGGATGTGTGAAAGTTTAATATAGTACAATTGATGTATGGATTGTTAAGCAAATAGTATCGATATCGCTTACCGTTCCAAAACATAGGAGGTACGTAGATGGCAGCCCTCATAGAAATCAAGAACCTGGACATGGAATTCAAGGGCAAAAAGGTTCTGAAAAACATCGATCTAACAATAGAAGAAGGTGAATGTATTGGGATTCTCGGACGCAGCGGCTCAGGAAAGACTGTGCTGATGCATCTCTTAAGGGGAATCAAAGAGCACGAGATGAGTTCCGGAGAGGTTATATATCACGTTGCATACTGTGAGAATTGTGCTCATGTCGAACCGCCGAGCAAGATAGGGAACCCCTGTCCGAAGTGCGGGACAAAACTCACACCGATGGACGGCGATTTTGTAACGCTTGACAAATATAGTCCGCTGCGGCGGAGCATTGCAAAACGGATTGCGATCATGCTACAGCGCACTTTCGCGCTGTACGGGGATGAGCGTGTGATCACGAACGTGATCAATGCGCTCGTTGAGATCGGGCATCCAGCCACATCGGCTGTTGATGTGGCGGCTGATTTACTTGAACAGGTAAATCTCTCGCACCGGATGATGCATGTTGCACGAGAATTAAGCGGCGGCGAGAAACAGCGCGTTGTGCTTGCGCGGCAGCTTGCCAAGGCTCCGATGGTGCTTCTTGCCGACGAACCCACCGGAACGCTTGACCGGAGGACCGCTGAGGCTGTGCATGAGAGCATTACCAGTGCAAAGGATGATTTCGGCATGACGCTCGCGATCACATCTCACTGGTCAGGTGTCATCGAAGAACTGGCTGATCGGGCAATCCTGCTTGAGGACGGCGAGATCATCGAACAGGGTGACCCAAAGACGGTCGTCGCACAGTTCATGAGCATGGTCGGCACGGTCGGCTCATTCACGGCAGAGATCGGAGAGCCGATCATCAAGGTCAAGGATCTGAAGAAGACATACATCTCGGTTGACCGTGGCGTCGTGCGTGCGGTGGACAATATCTCGTTTGAGGTGAATGAAGGCGAGATCTTTGGTCTCGTCGGTGTCAGCGGTGCCGGAAAGACTACCGCATCAAAGATCCTTAATGGCTCGGTGAATGCGACAACAGGAAATGTCGATGTCCGGATCGGGGATGACTGGATCGATCTGACCGACCGGGGCGCTGAACGGGCGGGACGAGCTGTCAAACACATAGGACTCCTGCATCAGGAGTATTCGCTCTATCCACACAGGAATGTGCTTGATAACCTGACTGAATCGATCGGACTGGAACTTCCCGGCGAACTGGGTGAGCGGAAATCCATTCTCGTCCTGAAAACCGCAGGTTTCACCGAAGAGAGGGCGCGTGAGGTTCTCGAGAAGATGCCTGACGAACTGAGTGTCGGAGAGGGGCATCGTGTTGCAATGGCGCAGGTGCTGATCAAGGAGCCGAGAATCATCATCCTTGACGAGCCGACCGGAACGATGGATCCGGTGACCCGGGTGGACGTGACAACATCGATCCTCGAGGCGAGAGAGGAACTCGGCGAGACATTCATAATTGTGTCGCATGACATGGACTTTGTTGAAGATGTCTGCGACCGTGCGGCACTGATGCGAAACGGCAAGATCATCAGTATCGGGGATGTAAAGGCTATTGTCGCAGAACTCGACGCAGGCGAACGTGACGAGATGTATGACTGATGATCAAAATCGAACTTGATAACGATCCGCTTGTGGTTGCGGATGATTCCACACTCGCAGACGTTTTAAAGAGTGTAAAGGTCCCCTACAGAGGTACCGCGATCGCCATCATCAAGGGGACCGAGGAGTCAAGGAAAGCCACGGCTGAGTACCTGCTCAGCACGACAAAGGGCGATATCGGGGTCGAACTCTCCGCATATCAGGACATCTGGCAGGATGCGCAATCAGAGATCGCGACCTCCGGGGTCAGGTGGACCGGGAGAGAAGCTATCGCATTCGGTCCGTTCAAAACGGAAATTGCACCATCGCGCAGGGACGGTGAATACACGCGCTGGGACGTGCTCCTTGGCACAGGCGGCTATGACGCGGATCACACGTATCTGGTCATATCAAAGCAACTGCACACCGCTGTACATGGCGCACCCGCTGATGGTGGCGTCATCGGCAGGGTTGTGAGCGGCAAAGGCATCGTCGATTCCCTGACCACTGGCGATTCGATCACAGGAATCGCTCCTGTCGAGCGGTGGGAGACCGTCATTGACAAGATCGTGACAACCGATCTCTCGACCAAGATCGAGCAGGGGATGCGCATATTCACGTACGCTGTGGTCGATTTGTCCCCTGGTGCTCCGCAGGGTGCAGAACACTTTCTGGCATCGGCAAAGGACAATACGCTGACATTCAGTACCATCGCACATTCATTCGCATCCATAGAATCGCTGCAGGGTGAAGAATGTCCTTTCGAGCAGAAAGAGCCGAGAAAAGCCGGCATAATATCGGTCAGATCCGTCGGCGCCGGACTCGGGCGCATATACATATCAAAACTCGACAAAACCTCATCCCCGAGCCATTCGGTGGTCGGTAGTGTAAGTCGCGGCATGGAACTGATCCAGCTCATAGAGAAGGGTCATGCCATTGCGCTGAATATTCACCCCGAACGCATCATGCTGCTTGGAAAAACGCTAAAAAGCGCGGAAGAGGAGCTTTTGGGACGCGGCATAACTATGCAACGCGAGGGAGAGGTCGAGAACAGCGACATAGTCGTGGAACAGACGCCTGAGACCACACTGGAGATTGTAGGGGATGGAGATGTCACCGTACGCGGCGTTTCTGAGAAGAATCTCCTGAAGATCGAACTGTATGATGATCTCGCTCCGACTACGATCGGTTTCTTCAGACATGCCCTCGGGCTTCTCAAATCACCTATCGGCGCGCTTCCTGTCTTTACAGCGTACGAGGATACGCGACTATTCAAGGTGTCAGAGGTCAAGAAAGAGATCATGCCAGAGAACGTGCCGGAAGAGATCGTACCAGCAGGCGAAATCGGCGTTACCAGTCAGGCTGCGAAGTACGCCCAGATGATCGGCGTGAAACTCACTGACGATTCAAGATACGGACCATCCGGCGAGAAATTTGCCTACACAAACATCATTGGAAGAGTTATTGAGCTCGAGAAACTACGTGATATCGGGGACGGGGATGTTGTTTACGTAACGGAGGTGTGAGGGTTTGGGTAAAATCACCAGACTCGTTGTGCTTTCATCGGAACTGCCAAGCGAGATGCATCTCCTGATCTATGAACTCCATGCCAATGTCACGATCAAGGAAACCTGCTACGGCTTACTCATACACGGGGAAGAGGCGATCGTTCAGGCACTCGTTAATACCATCAGAAAGATCGATCCGGGTGCGTTTATCAAGGAACGGGGTTTTGTTCCGGGAGATCCGAGGAGATGCCGTGCGGACCGTGGCGGAGGAGCTCGTCCCGGGTTTTACTCGATCCAGAAGGAGTATGAGATGCTTCCGGCACTCGCAAGCGCGATTACAGAACTGCCTTATGAAGCGGCTCCTGCTGCTGTGAGGAAACCTGAGAAGATATCGGTTGAGCGGCTCAGGGAGATTGTTGATAACGAGGTGTCCGTCTAAGTGGGGGTGCCTGCGCTTCAAACCGCAGGTGCAGCAGGCGCATAAACACTCTGTTCTGATCCGAAATACGAGTCGTATATGTGTTGGTACACCAGATCGCACTTCTGCCCATATAATTCCTGTGTGTAGCACTGTGGCAACCTGTCCAGAATTTTCTCGATAGTCACCCTCACCGCCGCCCGGGATTGTTGATGCTTTCGCCAGTCAAGCACGAATTTTTCCTGCTTTAGCGTCTCGAGCAGCTCACGATCCACCTTCTTGACCTGCTGCTTCTCTTGCTCGCTTAACTCTATCTCCGGTCTGGTCAGCAGGTCGAATATGGCAAGTTCCTCTTCGGACAGTTGCTCAGCAATGCACCGCGTCTCCTCCTCGTTAAGGCTCTGTGCGAAGTCAACAAGCTGCCTGAAAAATTCGTCAATATTCATGCTTCCGGTATTATACTCCTCGATCATCTCCTTGAACCGTTCCAGATAATCCATTCGCGTGCGGTTGAGGCGGATCATCTTCGTAAGTTTACTGTTGATGGTTCCTCTCAGTTTTTCCGCCTCGGTTCGCTTGTGTCCCTGTTCAAACTTAGCCCGAAGTGCATCAAAGTCGATCTTGCTCAGATCTACGAGATGATCCGAGCCATACGGTTCTGTACAATAACGAATCTCATACCCATCGGAAGCAATTGACTTATCAAGAAGACTCTCGACAGCCCCCATCACTTCGGAGATGTCGGCACGAGGTGTGAGGGACTGAAGCCTCTGGGCAATGACGCCAAAGAGAACGCATCTCGGAGCCAGTTCGTTTGCTGCCGGGTCTGGTAGAATCGCCCTGTAAAGCTTGCTCACATTACCAGCCAGCAGAAGGTAGCGTTTCTTTGATTCATCGTTGATCAGAATCGCATCCACTGCACCCTCCAACAGTTTTGTCTTCTCGAATCCATCCGCCATCCGGATTGCGTTTAGCTCGATTCCGCGTTCGGCACAGAATGCAGCCACCTCCACGATAGCTGCTCTTAGTCTCCCCACCAGCACCGATTTTTCATTCACAGGCGTATCACCATCCTCACCATCTCGTCCGGAACCTGAACCATAGATCGCCAGCGCCTTCTGCATGTCCCGGAAAATCCCGACGTAATCGACGATCAAGCCGTTGACCTTGTCCGGGAAGACCCGATTAGCCCGTGCGATGGCTTGCATCAGGGTGTGGTTGCGCATCGGCTTGTCGAGGTAGATTGTGGAGCAGCTGGGCGCATCAAAGCCAGCCATCCACATGGCGCAGACGAAGACGATGCGGAATGGGTTGTTAGGGTCCTTGAATTTAGAGTCCATATCTTCATTCACTATTCGCCTGCGGTGGGGGATGATATCCAGTCCCTTCTTTCGCATATCCTCTACTTCATTCTGTGCCTGGGAGATCACCACTGCCATGTCAGCCTCTTCCATGTAGCGGATTTTCTCCTCGATCGCCGCTCTCTTCGCACTAAACGCATGCGATGTTGCAGCGAGTTCACCTCGCAGCCGATCCAGATATTGTTCCCAGTGCTTCCGGACTTTGTCGTACATCCGTATCGCTGTTGCCTTATCGATGCTGACCACCATCGCCTTGCCCCGAAAGCCCCTGCCCATGAAATGCGACACAATATCCTCTGCGACAGTCTCAAGCCGATCCTCACGCGTGATCAGGTGATACTGGCGGGCAAACTCTCGCTCCAGTCTCTTCTCCTGTTCATCATCCAGTTCAGCATCTTCCAGCAAACGCTCCATGTCTTCATTAAGGTCCTCGTTGGTTAGTTGGATCTCTGGAATCCGGTTTTCATAGTAGAGCGGGACTGTCGCACAGTCTTCCACTGATTGCTTGAATCCAAAGATGCTTATGTAATCACCAAAGATCTCACGGGTCTTTTCCTCCCCTATGATTAGCGGGGTTCCGGTAAACGCGATGAATGATGCATTGGGTAGTGCAGCGCATATTGAGCGCGAGCGTGTCATACTGGCTGCGGTGCGCCTCATCAGTGATGACGATGATATCTGACCGCTCCGAGAGGACGGGATGTCTTTCTCCTTTCCCGGCGCGGAACTTCTGAATCAGCGTGAAGATGTAACGGTGGTCTTCGCCAAGCAACTGCCGCAGGTGGGCAGAGCTCGTCGCCTGAGCTTGCTCTTCGGTTACCACACCGGTATTTGCGAAGTTCTTGTAGATCTGTGTATCCAGATCCTTCCGGTCGGTCACGATGACAAAAGTCCAGTTACCAGAGATCTTCCGCAGGATCTTCTGAGAGAAGAAGATCATCGAGACACTCTTGCCGCTACCCGGCGTATGCCAGAAGACGCCAAGTTTGCCGTTTCGGGACTTGATACCCTCGAGCGCCGCAATCGTGCGCTCCACGCCGAAATACTGGTGGTTCTTCGCGACCAGCTTAACAAGCCCGCCCGGCACCTCCATAAAAACCATGTAGTTCTCAACAAGATCGAGCAGCCGTTCAGGCTCACAGGTGCCGCGGATCATCGTCTCCAGCGAAATGATCCCTTCCTCGCCTTCATCGTTGATCTTCTTCCAGTCAGCAAAATGCTCCCAGGCAGCCGTGGCACTGCCGACCTTGCTCTCACTGCCGTTTGAGAGGATGACTAACTGGTTGTACCAGAGGATGTGTGGGATCGTGTCCCTGTAATCGGTCAGATTGTCAGTGTAAGCAGTCTCCAGTCGTTGATGTGGTGCCTTAAGCTCGATGAATAGAAACGGGATGCCGTTTACGAAACCGACCAGATCGGCGCGGCGTTTATGCATTTCTCCGGTGACCCAGAACTGCGATGCAAGGAAGAAGTCGTTGTTATCCGGCTCATTCCAGTCGATCACCCGGACAGTCTCAACAGTATCCCCCTCGCCGTTCGGATCAGGAATCCTCACCTTTACACCGTCCTTGATTAGGTGGTAGACCTCGTTGTTTGCCCGTGCAAGACTCATCGCGCTGCGGTCGCGGGTAAGCTCCTCGGTAGCCAGATCAAACGCAGAAGCAGGCAGACCCTGATTCAGCCGCTCCAGCGCAGGACGAAGGCGAGACGTCAGCACGACCTCGCCCGCTGTCTCGCGTCCGAGCATGCCGTCTGCGCCGAATGTTTCGCTGAAACAATCGGCTGTCTGCCAGCCGAGATCGGTGAATAACGCGATCGCGGGCTGTTCGACGAGGGTGTCTTCGGAGTAGTCGTTGCTGAGGTTCATGTGTCGAGTGCCTCCGTTTCGATTTCGAGGTTGGATACGTCTACCTCGCCTGAGATTAGCTTTGGCAGCAGCAGATCGCGGGTGCGGCGGAGGGTAGTGTTTTTATTTCTTAAGTTTTTAGTATGTTTAAATATCTCATTAACAAAATTCTCGAACTTTGATAGTATCTCCACATTCGGGAGCAAGAATGGTAACAGATATGCCTGATTTCTGTTGAGCCCCGGAACGGCAGCATCGTTGTTAATGAAGTTTTGCGATTGTAGGTTGTAGTAAATATAAGGTAGAGAGACTTTGCTTTTTACATAAAAAACAGTGTCGATTGCGAAGAAATCATCGTCCGACCAATACACACTACCCACGTTACCTTTGCGCCCAACAATAATACCAGGACCTTCCGCCAGACTCTCATCGTGATGACCTACAATGCCACCGGAACCGTAAACGGAAACCGGACCATTTATCCGGTTTTCCGCTTTCAGCGCTTTGCCGTAAGCGAGTTCGATCACGTCAGCAAGTTTCTTCACCTCCCACCCCTCCGGCACCAGCCCCAACTCCGACTCGACCATCAACACGTCCTCATGCCCCGGAAACCGGAAGTTCACGAACCACTCGCGGTAGAGCGCCTGCGCCATCTCTTCGAGGATCCGGATGCGCCGCGTGTTGTTCTCGATCAGGTCGTCGTAGGCTCCGAGGATGGCGGCGATTTTGCGCTGGGCTGGAGGAAGAGGAACTTTTGCTGAAACCTGCTTAAGAGTTGTCTGGGTCAAAAGTGGTTGTGCTGCTCCGCCCGCATGTATATTCAAATTTAAATCTTTCAGAAGGTAGTACAAATATTGAATATCATACGACTTTTTCTTAGGCGTAGCAACGATTGTATTATCCGATGCCCAGAAGTTAGTTTTAGAATACTTGACTGAGCCGCAATAAGCACCAACCCGTCCAATGATTAAAGCGTTTTTATATTTATATTCATCACTATGACCAATAATTCCATTTGAACCATACACGGGATATTTGCCGGTATCATCCGGCTTAATTGCCTTGCCATTTAAAAACTGGAGAATTTCTCCGAGACAAGTTTCTTGAAAGTTGTCCATCACTCACACCCCCTCCAGCCGCTTCGCCACCTCATCGACCTCCCTGATCAGTTCATCTTCGGTTGGTAGGTACAGCTTATACTTCGAAGCAAATATCTGTGTGTTATCATCAGGCAGCGTATAACGGGCGATCGTCTCTTTCTTATCGCGACAGAGAATAATGCCGATTGTCGGGTTTTCGTCATCGGTCCTGACTTCTCGATCGTAGAAATTGACATACATCTGCATCTGCCCCAGATCCCGGTGGGTAAGTTTGCCGATCTTCAGGTCAATCAGCACAAAACATCGCAGCAGACGGTTGTAAAAAGCAAGATCGATGTAGAAATGCTCGGCATCAAGTGTGATACGTTTCTGGCGGGCGACAAAGGCAAATCCCTTACCCAGTTCCAGTAAAAAGCTTTGCAGGTTGTTCAGAAGGGCAGTCTCCAGATCTTTCTCGCTGTACGCCGCTTGCTCAGGTAGTCCCAGAAACTCCAGAATGTATGGATCTTTGATAGCATCGCGTGGAGACTCAAGGATCTGCCCCTGCTCTGACAGAGCCTTGATCTCTACCTTGTTCCGGCTCAGCGCCAGACGCTCGAAGAGAAGAGAGTTGATCTGTCGGTCAAGTTCCCTCACCGACCAGTTTTCAGCCTCTGCTTCCTTTATGTAGAAGTCCCGCGCCTGTTCGTCGTCAAGTCGCATCAATAGGGTATAATGGGACCAGCTCAATTTGGCAGACAGTGTCTGCCGATTTCTAAATGTGAGATAGAACGTTCTCATATTTCTGAGATTGCGCATGGAAAACCCCCTGCCGAATTCTACCGTCAACTGTTCAGAGAGCATCTTCAATGTTTCTTCTCCATATTCTGCGCGGGCGCGTCCATGCTGCTCATCATCAACGATCAGGCGACCAATCTCAAAATAAGCATGAACCATTGCCGTATTCACCGCACGGGAAACACTGCTTTGCGCTTCAAGCAGAACTCGCCGGATCAGGTCATAAAGAGGCAGGGTCAACTCACTCATTCGCTCACACCCTCCAGGAGCTTCGCCACATTCTCGGCTATCCGCGCCTCCAGTTCCCGCGCCCCGACGTTGAACATCTCCAGTTCCTCATCCAACTCCTCCAGACGCTCGGCAAAGACAAAATCATCCGCCTCACGCTCCGCCACACCTACATACCGTCCCGGGTTCAGGCTCCACCCCTGCGCTTCGACCTCTTCGAGTGTTGCCACCCTGCACAGCCCTGGCACATCCATGTACGTGCCATCCGGGAACGCATCTTTCATCATCGACGCGCTGCCGTTTGTCGTCTCTAGCTCCTCGCCCCGGTAGAGCCGTACGATGTTAGAAAGGAACTCGACCTGCTCAGGGGTGAACTCGCGGTGGGCGCGGTCCACCTGTGTGAAGATGTGCCGTGCATCGATGAACAGGACTTTATCCACCCGATCGGTCTTTTTCTTGCCCCGGTCCAGGAACCAGAGCGTGCATGGCAGCGTGACTGTGTAGAAGAAGTTGGAGCTAACAGCCACCATCACGTCTACCATGCCTGCTTCGATAAGATTCTTACGGATCTCCAGTTCAGTCCCGCGGGCGTCAGAAGCAGAGTTTGCCATCACAAATCCTGCACGACCGCTTTTTTTCAGTGCGCTGTAGAAGACCTGAATCCAGATGTAATTGCCATTGTCTGGTTTGGGCATGCCAAAAGGAAAGCGCAGGTCGTCCTTGATCCGCTCCTTATCTATCTTCTTCACGTTGAATGGAGGATTCGCCATTACGAAGTCGAACTTGTCGCGGCTCGTGTGCAGGTCTTCGTAGTATGTGTTGCCCTGCCTGATATCACCGTCCAGACCG
>JAIWAP010000006.1:0-32616 GCA_048634345.1 Methanobacteriota archaeon
CATACGCTGACACAGGAATCTCGATAACCGTATCGGTTTTCTGTGTTTCATGAGACACCTGCTCTGGCTGTGTTTCGGTTGCATCGACCGTCGTTGCTTCAACTTCTGCCGGTTCAGGCGTTGTTTCAGGTTCGGCAACCGCAACCACCTCTTCCACATCCTCCGCGCTCTCGGTCAGTGTGATTGTTTCGGGTTCTGCCCGCCCTAACGCCTCGTTCACCGCATCAACAACTTCAGTCTCACCGGCATCAGATTCTTGATCCTGCTCATTATTGTGCATCTTTCTCAGAATATCGAGTGCCATCACCGCAATGTCTCTGTTCTCACGGAATAACACGTCATCTTCGAGTATTGTCCGCACGTTTTCGAGTCTGACATAGTCTGTAAGTAGATCAACCGTTTTAAGCACGCCTTTGAGCTCGGCATAGTTTGTAGGAGCGAGAATATCATTTAATAGCGTCGTTATGTGCTGATCAATATCATTTTCAGTATTATTCTGCATACTACTCCCCGTATACTAATACGGGCAGAATCGCATAAATAGTTTTGTATGCGGGGGGTGGGATTCGAACCCACGAACTCCTACGAGAATAGGCCCTGAACCTATCGCCTTTGACCTGGCTGGGCAACCCCCGCTCCGGGGTTTTTTAGTCAACGATACTTAGGTATTCGTCCAGTACTTTTGTTTTGTTTTTAATCTCGTCGATGGACCTCACAATAAGTTCGACGATCGGCATCGAGCCATCGGATTCGGCGGTAAATATAAAAGAATCCGGACGTGTCCCAACGGTAATGGCTCCATCGAGTTCACACACCGCCTCGCATAACTTGCAGAGCGAGCATGACTGTTCATTGGTCACCTTGATCAGGTCACCGGCTGCCACCAGTACGCCGCGCGGGCATGTATCGACACACATACCGCAGGCATCACACGCATCTGTGATCTCGATCTGCGGCACATTCTTGTATCCACAGGCAATGCCTGCCTGCCATTTTGCATGATCGTGTCCGATGCCGGGTCTGGCGATCGCTTCAAGCGAAATCCGTTGTCCCTTGGTCAGTTTGATGATTGGCACCACCTCAGCCGCCACAACCAATGGGTCGGAGGATACCAGTTCAGTAGAATACACAATCTTCGGACCCTCTGCCGACAATGTGAGTGAAACCTGACACTGCGAACATCCTTCTTCACCGCAGTCACACTCCGAGGGCAGGATATACGAATCAAGGTCTGTTGTGAGCGGAACCAGCCCGAGGCGGAGTGCAAGCTGCTCATCAAAGAGCACCGAGGTGTTATCATAGATGTTTACATAATCGATTGCAATTGTGGGCACCTCTGCAAGCATACACCGCCTGATGCTGTTTACGAACGCAGGCATCACGCCAGATAGTACGAATTCCGCCTTACGGTCACCAAGCTCGATGATTTCCACATTCATTTGAGATATCCCTGCGCCTTAAGATGTGCATTGATGTGTGCTACACTCTTGTATTCGCCGCCCTTTGCTCTCCGGTACATCTTACAGTAAACGTCCGGCGAAAGTGTCTCGTTGGCGCGCAGTTCCTTGAGGCGGGCGCGAAGCGCGCGAATCTTGGTGATCCATGCTCGTTTTCTGGGCGTTCTGGCACCCTTTCTACCTTTCCGGGATCCATGTCCTGCCCTGTGCCCATATCTTAATTTTTCGTCTCTGAGGCGGGCGCGACCGCGGCTGACACCTATTACAGGCTTCGCCCGGATTGCGTCCGATTCGATCAGATCCCTGACATCGCCCCGCGTGGTTGCATGAGCGATACTGGTTGCTTCATCCGGATCGAGCCAGATCCGATGTACTCCGACACCAAGGACGCTTGCAGCGATACGCCGCTGAGTGGTAAGATCGGTCATTCTACAGTCTCCTCCTTTGGTAGCGGGTTCAATATCCTGATTCCAAGACCTGCAGCGGTCTCTTCGATGATCTGTCGTTTTCTCACGCCGACAGTGCGCGCGATTCTGGCAACCTGGTACAACGGATCAACCAGTTGCACATCGCCTGGATTTCGCACCAACACCTCTGCATAACCTGAGGGGTGCAGTCCTCGAACCGCGCGTGGGCTGCCATAGCCTGGCTGCACGACCGCGCCCTTTGATGCAATCCGCTTTCGCAGTTTGCTCTGCAAACCTCTTGGACGCCGCCAGTTATCATCCAGTTTCTTTTTTTTGTGAGAATCAATCCGCTTAAACGTCGGTTTTTTGCTTTTTTGTCGCCTTCTGATATTTAACGCCCGTTTGATTGCATCATCCATCATAATCACCTTATTTAACCGCTTCCAACAGATCTTTCCCGACCACATATATCCCGTCCTGAAACACCCTTGGGTCACGGGCTTTGATCCGGGTCGCCTGTTCGATATTTGCCGCAGTCTGCCCTACGGACTCCTTGTTGATACCTGTGACGACCACCTCGTCGCCATTCAATGCCACATCGACTCCGGAATGTATCCACGCTGCTCGATCCTTCTTCTCGCCAAGAAAGTTGCCTATTACGAGTCTGTTGCCATCGACACGTAATTGGATCGGGAAATGTGAATATACCATTTTCATCCGGTATCTGTATCCGCTGATGACCCCGGTAATCATATTCCTGATGTGTGATGCGAGCGTGCCGACCATCGCTTTCTGCTTCTTTCGCACTAAAGTAGCATCAGTATCGACATATATATTTTGTTCGATCCGCTGAATGGTGAGGTGTGGATACCACAATTCACGGGTAATCTCTCCATTCGGACCTGACACCGTAACCGACCTTCCGTCGATCGAAACATCCACGTTATCCGGTATTGCAATCGTTTTTCTAAGTTCTTTTGCCATTATTCCACCTAATACACATAAGCGAGGAGCTGCCCTCCGACCGCCTTCTCTCGAGCATCATAGTGCGATAGTATGCCCCGGGGCGTCGTCAATATCAGAGCGCCGAAGTTTCTCGCCGGTAAAAACCGCTTCTCCCATCTCTCAAGATCGGTTCGCTTGACTGAAAATCTTGGCTTGATCACCTTGCAGTCGTTGATCTTTCCGTTGAGGCGCACCCTGAAGACGCCTGCTTTTCCATCCTCTATACGTTCGTATTCATCAATATATCCACGGCTCTGAACCACGCTCAACACGTTGCCGATGAGTTTTGAGGCAGGGCGTATGATGCATTCGTCCTTTCCAGTCCTCTCGGCATTTCGTATGGTTGATAGCGCGTCAGCGAGTGGGTCAAGTAGTACCATTAAATCCACCTCTTATCAATTGTATTTTTCAAATCCCATGTCTTTTGCGATCTCTCTGAAACACTGGCGGCAGAGATATATACGGTATCTTCTGACCAGCCCTTGTTTCCTGCCACACCGCTTACACACATTCACAGCCCCACCAGTAGTAGTATGCTCACTCATTCGAGCACCTCCAAGTTGTATCGGTCGCGCATCCACGGACACGTATCCTTCGCGGTCAATCGGTGTTTATGTGATATTTTTTGCTGCTGGATGTGGCGCCTGCTGACTCGATAACCGGGTCGCTTGAGACTCACACAGACATCCATTCCAAAGATTCCAATAGCAGGATCATAAGCCATATTCGGGAAATCCGTGTGCTCTTCGATACCAAAAGACACGTTGCCAGTAGCATCGAACTGCGATGCATATATTTTGCGATCGACGGCGGCAATCGCGGCGTCAAGGAATGTGTAAGCCTTCTCTCCGCGAAGTGTGACTTTGCAGCCGATCGGCTCCCCCAGCTTAATACCAAAGGTGGGAATACGGGACT
Source organism: Methanobacteriota archaeon (assembly GCA_048634345.1). GTDB lineage: Archaea > Halobacteriota > Methanosarcinia > Methanosarcinales > Methanogasteraceae > Methanogaster_D. The sequence continues at coordinate 3,785 of JAIWAP010000006.1, forward strand.
TTGAGAGCGTTCTCACGTTTTTCTGGTGGGTAATTTCAAGAAGAATGTTTTCAGCGTTTAACAGGCGCTGTCCACTCTCACCCACCCCGAGATGCACAGTCACCTTATCAATCTCGATCTCACGCATCCGGTTTTCAGTCAATCACATCACCTTTTTCATCAGGAAGTTCCATTTCGGAAGTGTTTTTGCCAATCACAAACACATAATCCTCTACCGTCTCAAAATCATACGTGCTTTGGAGTGATACCATGTTTGGCATCGAGCTTCGTACCTTTTTGATCTCCTTGATCGTTGCAAGTTCCCCGGAATGTGCCCCGCCCGTGATCAGGGCGAGGTTGCCGGGTTTGTACATGAGATGCTGGAGAACCTTTCGCTCAGGAATCGAAACAAGTACCGAATCGGATGTGCGGTAGGAAAATTCATCTGAAATGATATTCGAACCATCGTGGAGATTTAACTGGGTAGCCCCACCTTTAACGTTCGTTTTGTTCTTGATCCGGTACAATTTAATCCCCGAATCGGTGACTTCATGAAGCATGATTCTCTGTTTTCTGTCCAGAAGGACTCTGTACGACGTATTAATTTTCGGTATGGTTATAACATCGAAAAGCCCCACCGGAAATCTATAATCGCGCACAATGTTGCCATCGACCATAACACTGCCATCATGCAGTATTCTCTTCACTTCTTTGCTCGAATTTGCGAGTTTTAACATATCTCGCAGAGCCACCAGTAACGGAATGCTCTTTGATTCGGAATGTGGTCCCGGTGCGGATTTGACCACAAACTTATTTGTCTTTCTCGGTATGTTCCACGATTTTGGTACTGAAAGTCTTTTTTGGTGCCTGCTCACTAAAATCACTCCTGTCCGAGTGTCTGCTCTCTCATTTCATCCTCGAGATTCAGTTTGGTTATCATTACGTTCGATGGATACACGGGTCTTGGAACCTCTTCTCCGTTTGCCTTAAATAATGTTACGGCATCGATCGCAAGCTTGCAATCTTTAAGATAAAGCCGTTCAACCTTCCCTTCTTTGCCTGCATACTCACCGCGCATGATTTTTACAGTGTCTCCGGTGCGAACGCCAAACGTTCGCCGCCCATATTTCTCCTGCAGCGATTTACTTAAATGGGCTCTCATAAATTTTTGTCTTTTGTGTAGAGGGGCTTGATATTGCGCTTTCCTCTGCTTTCGCGGTTGTTTGGATTTCATGATCCTTACAATTTGTTGCTATGGTATATCTATGTTTCCGATGCTGCCGACTGCTGGCTTATGCGCCGGCGGACCTAAAAATGTGCCCAGTGTATTCTCGCAAAACCGGGGGGGCAAACGCCTGCACCTATACACTCTTACACTCCATACCACAACTGGTTTATGCCGTCGCCACACACATTCTATGGGGTTGACCTCAGGCAACATGGAACCGATATACATCTTTGCACTATTCACGCTGGTCCTTACGGCAAGTATCCTTGCACAGATGCTCAGTAAAATCGTGCACATACCAAGCATTGTATTTCTGCTTGCTGCGGGCATCCTGCTCGGACCGGAATGTATCGGGATCATCGACCCACATATATATGGCGATGGCTTGAGACTGGTCGTCACGTTTGCAGTGGTGATCATCGTCTTTGATGGCGGCATCAACATCGATATCAGGCACCTGCGCACAGTGTCACATAGTGTGCTTACACTGGTCAGCGTCGGTGTGCTGATCACCATGATCGGCGGCGCGGTTGCAGCGCGTATGCTGGCAGGACTTGACTGGGGCTTTGCGTTCCTGTTCGGTGCGCTGGTGGCGGCAACCGGTCCGACGGTTATTGTGCCCCTGATGCAGGATATGAGGGTTAATAACCGGATACGCAGCATTCTGGAGATGGAGGGTGTATTCAATGATGCGGTCAGCGTACTCCTTGCCGCGGTGATCTTTGAATGGATCACGATGTCGCACCCGACCGTTGAATACGGAATCACCACGTTCCTGCTGCGCATCGCAATCGGCGTGACTGTTGGGCTGATCATGGGGCTGACCTGCACATTTGCACTATCGCAGACCCGGGTCATCACAAGGCAACTGGTACACCTAACCACCATGTCCTTTGTTCTCGTTACATATACGATCGCGGAGATGCTTTCTCGCGAAACCGGCATATTAGCGGTGGCGATTGCCGCAATATATATGGGGATGGCGGATATGCCATATAAAAAGGAGGTGCGGGAGTTCAAAAGTTATTTATCAATTATTTTGCTCTCGGTTATCTTCATACTCCTTGCTGCAATGCTGCAATTCGACAGCATCGCATCACTGGGTGTGCGCGGCGTACTCGTTATCGCAGCTCTTATTCTCATTGTGAGACCAATCACGGTCTTTGTGTCTACCATCCATTCGCCATTGCGGTTCAACGACCGATTATTCATCTCCGCAATTGGTCCGCGAGGGGTGGTGCCTGCATCGATGGCGACCTATTTTGCACTCAAAATCACCGACGGAGATGTGGGCGATACCATCATGGGGCTTGTATTTTTATGCATCATCATCACAGTAATACTAACTGGTGTGCTTGCCAGACCGATTGCAAGAAGACTTAAGGTGATACCAATGGAGATATTGATCGTTGGAGGCGGCGGTGTCGGGAGCACGCTTGCGCACCGTATGACCAGAAGAGGGGAGAACGTGGTCGTGATCGACACGGATATCGAGCATTGCAGGCGTCTGGAGAAGTTTGGTATACCGACCGTACACGGGGACGGTGGGGATATCACGGTACTCCGGAAGGCTGGCATTAAAAACGCCAGATACCTTGTGGCGACCACTGATCAGGACAGTGTGAATATGTTGATATGTCAGGTTGCAAGGAGCAAGTTCGGGTTTGGGGAGGGTAAACTCATTGCGCGGGCGAATGACCCGAAGAACCTGTCAACGTTCCACGATCTTGGAATCAAGTCGATGAGTCCGATTGCGTCAACAGCCGCGATCCTGGACCATCTGATCGGGCACCCGAGCTTGTTCTCGATGTACGAACTTGGCGATCACGGCGATATCGTCGAGATACTGGTAACCAATCCGGAGATGATCGGAAAAGCGATAAAAGAACTCAAGATTCCGATTAACTCGATAATCGTGCTGATCCGCAGAGGTGACGACACCCTGATCCCGCACGGTGACGCGGTCATCGAAAACGGGGACCACATCACGATCATGGGGAAGATGAAATCCGTGAGAAAGGCTGTTGATATGTTCAGGTAGTTGCGGGAGTCTGGGTGGGCATGCGAGATTTGACGCCGCGCTGATGCAAAAACCGCCCGTCGCAAAAGATTTATCATCCTGACACCAATGATTGAGCCGAGGATGAACCATGACACAGTATAAAATCCCGGTGATCCCGGGCGATGGCATCGGTCCTGAGATAGTTGCTGAAGGAAAAAAGGTTCTTGACACCGCAGGCGAGGTGTACGGATTCGATATCGACTGGATCAATTATCCGCATGGCGCAGAGCACTATCTTGAGACCGGAGAACTCATGTCAGAGGACACGCTTAAGGAACTGTCCGGATATGATGCAATCTATCTCGGATCGATCGGCGACCCGCGTATTCCTCCGGGCGTGCTTGAACAGGGGATTCTCCTGACCGCACGGTTTTATTTTGATCAGTACATCAACTTAAGACCCGTCAAACTTCTGAAGGGAGTCGCTACTCCGCTGAAGGACAAGGGACCTGAAGATATCGATTTTGTCGTGGTGCGGGAGAACACCGAGGATCTGTACATCGGCGTCGGCGGACGTGCCGCTGCTGGCAGGAGCCATGGTACCGCGGAGATCGTGCGCAACCTGTATCAGGTGAAGTTCGACCTGGATGTCGAGACCGACGCTGACGAGATCGCGTACCAGATCGGGCTGATCAGCAGGCAGGGGAGCGAGCGCGTGATCAAGTACGCATTCGAACTCGCATCAGATCCCTCCCGAAAACAGCATCTCTCGTCCGTTGACAAGGCAAACGTGATGACCGACATCTATGGATTCTGGAGGGAAGTCTTCACATCGGTTGCAGACGGCTATCCTGACATCGAGACCGATTTCAATTTCGTTGATGCGATCTGCATGTGGTTTGTGAAGAATCCTGAGTGGTTCGATGTGGTGGTCACTCCAAACATGTTCGGCGACATCATAACCGATCTTGGCGCGATGATCCAGGGAGGACTCGGGCTTGCGCCGGGCGGAAACATCAATCCTGATGGCGTCTCGATGTTTGAGCCGATACACGGAAGCGCGCCAAAGCACAAAGGCTTGAACAAGGTCAACCCGATCGCAACGATCTGGGCTGGTGCGATGCTGATCGAGGAACTGGGCGAGCGTGATGCTGCGCAGGCGATCATTGGCGCAATCGAGGCAAATCTCGCCGACGGGAAGGTCAAGACGTACGATCTCGGAGGGTCAGCCGGCACAAGCGATGTCGGGGATGATATTGCAAGGCGGCTGTCTGCATAAACGCTCGGCGATGTGCGGATCAAAAGAACGCTTTTAAGCTCACATCACCCATGGATCATTGATGACTCTACCAGAGCATACCGGCGATCAGAGCAGCGACACCGACGCAGCCGTCCGGTCAGAGCCGGATCGAGAACTCAAACATATAGATGAGATCCTCGACCGGGCAGATCGGAAGACCCGGATCGACGACGGAAGTTCTGTTGCTGAGATGTCACCTTCGCCGGTACCAACCTCGGTGCCTCCGCCGTCATCGCCGCCACCCCAGGCGCCGGTCTCACCACCTCCGCCCCCGACCCATGTTCCGACTCAACCACCAAAGAAAAACTCGCTGAAAGGATTTTTTGTATATATTGCGATTGTGTTGTTGCTGATAACGGTCATCGGGGTGAGCCTTGCGATGATCCTTGGAGATTTTGACACCCAGGGGTTTTATCCTGCCAAAGATCAGGTTGCAGTGATCTACGTGCAGGGAATAATGATTACAGGTGGGCTACCTGATGGATTTGGGTTTGCGACCTCAGAAAATATCTGCAAGAACATAAGGATTGCGGCAAAGGACGATAATATAAAAGCGATCGTTCTACGGGTGAACAGCCCTGGCGGCACCCCAGCCGCGGCGCAGGAGATCGCAACCGAGATTGCGAAGGTGCAGGTGGACGGAAAGCCGGTGGTGATCTCGATGGCTGACGTCGCTGCAAGTGCTGCGTACTACATCTCTGCCCCGGCTGACTGGATCATTGCAAATCCGGACACCATCACAGGCAGCATCGGCGTGGTCTGGGTCTTTGAGAACAAATCAGGATACTATGACGAAGAGGGGATCGAGCACTGGGTTGCGAAATCCGGGGAGTTCAAGGACATGGGCGCGGACTGGAGAAATCTGACTGCGGATGAGAAGGCGTATGCTGATGAGGTGGTGATGGATGCGTTTTCACGGTTTGTGGACGCGGTCGTAAGCGGAAGAAACATGACCCGGGAGGATGTGTTAAACCTCTCTGACGGGCGCGTATATACCGGCGCAAACGCAGTGGATCTCGGTCTGGTGGACGAGACTGGCAATATGTATGATGCCATCGACGTAGCCGCCAATCTCGGAAACATCACGGGAGAGCCTACTATTACTTATATGAACAAACCATCGATTACCCAGTTGTTGTTCGGAGAAAGTGAGCGCATCAGCTGTTATACAGGCTTTGATGCTCCCGGTTAAGCAGGATCTGCTCAACCGTCCCTATGTAGATTATGCACGGTCTGCCGCGCCTCTGCGATGGCTGGAATTCATAGGTAAACGATTCACTTGACTGCCACATCCGATCAATCACCTGAAGTAGCGTGATCGCTTCTGCACAGCCCTCGATCACCCCGATCTTTTCATTCATGATCTGACACGCGCACCAGAACGGGCAGGTGTTGCCGATCACGAGTTTAATAGCGCCGCCCGGGGTCTTGCTCATAGTGATGTCCGGCGGGTCTGGCATCGACTCGACAAAACAGGAGATCACGTCCTCCAGCCGGTCAAACTTCTTGGAGGTGTCAATGTTTGACTCTTGCAACCATATCCGGGCTGCATTCTTGATAATCGGATCAAAGAGTACACGCGCATCCCGAAATCGTACGTGCGATACCTCTGCCACCGCAGCGACCAGCGCAGGGCAGGAGAACCCCATATAATTCACATCACATTCTGTTCCATTCATGCTAAACTTGCACCCACGTCTTGACATCGTAGTAAACCTTTTCATCAATCTTAAAGATTGGGATCGAACGGGGCTGTCACGCCACTCTGGTGTTGCGGGAGATTCCATGAATCTGTTCAAGTGAGTTGTAGGTAAAATCTGTGTAATCCGTGTTCATCTGTGGCTAAAAGCTTTTATCAGCCACAGATTTCACAGATGGACACAGATTAAATGTTATTTGCCAGAGATCGAGATTCATTCAAGAGGTTTCATACTATATTTGGGCGCATCCGACCACAACACCGACAAAGATATGCCCCCAACACTTGCGTAATGTGACCGTCCCATCGAACCAACAACTTTACAACCAGATACCTCGCATAGATTCTCGACATGAAATCAAATTCCATATTGCTTGTATCGCTGCTGGTGGTTGCGGCGCTGTTTGCCGGATGCATCGGAGATGACGAAAACGGAGTTGCACCGACTCCGACCGCGACACCTGAGCCGACTCCGACCGCGACTCTGGAGCCAACCCCCACCCCGACCGCGACACCTGAGCCGACTCCGACTGAAACAATCCAGTTAAGACCGCCAAAGCCCATCTATCTCGATAAATATGCGATGGCACCGAAGACTCCGACAATTCGCGCAGGCGAGGCGTTGAACTGGATCAACAACCAGAAAGCCCCTATGCTCACATACACACTGGTGAGTGCGGACGGGCTATGGGAGAATCAGTCGATCAGCTACGGCAAGAAGTTTAAATACACATTCGACACGCCAGGCAACTATTCGTATTACTGCTCGGGCTACGGGAATGCGATGCGCGGAACCGTAACCGTGGTTGAGTGATCCAACTTTGCGCAGAGGTGTTCCATGTTGGCTGGGTGGAAGAGACCTGCCAGCGGAATGGTATGAACTTACTTTACCAGTTCGAGACGTTGTCCTTTGACCGCCAGTCGGCAGGACCGTCTTGCAATGCCTCTGATGAGTGCCGAACTCATATCAAGGGCTCTGGATAACCCTACCATCGAGCGATTGCCCTTTGTAACCTCCTCCTCGATCGCATCGATCATTTCGGAGATTTCCGCGTCGCTCTTAAACGTTATCATGATCAGGTCGCTTATATCCTTGACCGAACACTGAAAATTCGCATGTAACTTCGAATACGTCGTTGTGTATTCCTTGTCGGGTGTTTTCCCGGGTTCTGGCATCCGCCACTGGCTTTCGATCAAACCGCTCTTTCGCAGGATCTCGAGACTCGGCTTGACATCCGCGCCAATGCGCTCTGAGAGTTCCTGTTCGGTCACCCACCCATCAGACACTTCATCAAAGACTTCCTTGTGGGTATTTGAGCCGAAGGTTCGCAGCAACAATACCAAATCAGAAGGGTCGTTTATGAGTTTTGTTCGCTTTCCCATCGGCGTGACCATATTTAACTACCTACATCCTTGCCAGATTGTCCAAAAAAGCCTTCGCATCAGTCTCATCACCATACACAAAAACAATATTCATTTCGCCGTTCACTTCGATCACCATTTTGTCAAGCAACTTTCTTCTTGCACGAACCCTAATATTGTTTTCGGTATACATGCGACTTGCATCGCTGTAGTACAGATCGTGACCATCTTCGACGCGGGAGACTTTAAAACCCATTTTTGTCAGCGTGTCAGTGATATATGCCAGCGTGATATCATCCTCGTATTGCCTTATGATCACATCGCACCTCGTTTTTTGGCAAACACCCAGGAATTGACCGGGGATATTTTAGTATATCGGCTCAAGCTCGTCTATGTGGGCAAACGCGTCATCAAGCTGTTTCTTCGACTGTTCTCGCTTATCCATCTCAAAACGAATCGCATCCGCGGCGGTAGCATACAATTTCTCAAGTTCGGGCACCGAATTCAGAGTAAACAGCGATAACACTTTTGGTCTGCCTTTTTTAATAAGAACACCTTTGAAAACCTGCCCGACATCAGTAGAAAGCTCCTCAACGGTCTTGGTGATCAGATCAAGATCAAGATACTTCTTGTCGCCCTTGATGATCAACATAGCACGGGCGCCTTCGGTATACACATTCGTGGGGAAGAGAAGCCCGCTTGGTTTGAAACTCCCGAGAATCGCGGACTTGATCGTACCATCCTTGCCAGCCTCGTAGTAGCCCATGGTCCCGATACCGATTCCGCCGTTCATCACCGTCTTCAGGTCGCCAAGATCGGTGACCATCAGCATCTCGCTGTTGAGTGCCTCAATCAGGAAGAGCACCCGCCTTGCGACCGAGGTGTTGATCTTGTCATAAGCGGACTTGATGTCGCCGGCGTATTTCTTCAGATACTGGTTATCCACAAGCAGTATCCCGTTGGGACTCTCCGCGACTAACTCCCGTACGCAGAAAGCCGTATTCTGCAGGAAGATGGAACCCTCTTCCCGAAATGGGAGTACCGCGATGCAGATGATCTGGGCGTTGTATGCTTTCTTCAGTTCTTTCACAAGAAGCGGCGCAAATGAGGACCCGCTCCCGCCCGCGGTGGATGTGATGATAAATATAAGCTCAAACGACCCTCTTTTGTCGATTTCACTCATAATCTGCTCTTTATTGTCATCAAAAACTTTTTTTCCAAGGGTGCGGTTCGCGCCGACGCCGTGCAGGTGCGGGACGTGAAAACGGTCCTTCGCAAGTGTATCTGTCAGACCCTTCAGGTCGTTGATCGCGGTATTGATTGCGATCGTCTTTACTGATGCTGGAAACTTCTGACGCGAGTAATATTTTGCAAACGTGCCGCCGCTTCCGAATGCTTCGTGATTAACCGCATCAAGCACCCGGTTTCCGCATTGCCCGAGCCCGAGAATGAGTATGTTCAGCATATTATTTGTCTCTTACCTAAAATGAATATTCTCTGCGTCTTTTTATGAGCCATAACAGTATTAAGAGTATCGGAATCGCTGCGAGAATATATATGTAATATTTATCAAAACCCGACCGCTCTGCCCAGAACTCAACACCCACGCTCGCATCCTCATCAGCCCACAGCACATCCATATCGATTACGTGTTTTCCAGGATCGTAAGCGATCATCGTGACCTCATACTCCTCAAAGTCGCCAGGTTTGATCGATTCGTACACCGGATCTATCTCACCATCCGCCACACGCACATCATCAGGCAGATGGCTCTTGACGGTGACCCTGCCGGTGGTTGCGTTTCCGGTGTTATCGATCCTGACGGTTGCGGAAAATCGCTCACCGCAGATTATGACGTCGTCGTCAGACTCAATCGTAATCTCAATCCCAAGTTCTGGTGCCAAAACCTCCTCTGCCACGATCACGAGCACGTTGCTTGATGATTCGGATGAATACGATGTGCCTGACTCGCTCTTGTAGTTCAGCAGGGTCGGATCCAGTTCGTATGTCCCGGGCTCTGCATCGACGATTCTAAGATCGTAACTGACTCGTTCGGTCGCGCCTGCCGCTATATCGTCAAGGGCGGTAGGGCAGCCCTCCTTGTACGTCCCCTTGATTACGGGTTCGTCCAGCTCGATCTCTGATGCAGTCCCGTTCCCATCGTTCTTGATCTTGAATGTGACCCCCACCGCCTGTCCCTGCTGCACACTGGAAATGTCAAGCGTTCTTGTGATCTTGAGTTCGGGTACGGTCACGGCTTCGGTCTCGATCTCTTCGGGCTCAACCTCGTAATAATTGGTCACTCGCCATTCGTCAGGTCCTGTGACCTCGAAGAAGACGGTCTTACCCTGCACCGAGATCACATCGATCTGTATGGGGGTGCCACTGTTGGTCTTATACTCAGTCGGCGTATCACCCTCAAATATTGTGTAGATCTTTTCAGACATCATGTAACTCGAGATACGGAACTTTGCAGAATCGACAATGGTCTCCTTTACCTCAACAACCTCGATTTCTATGTCGTAGTTGATCTCTACACCCTCATTGACCCTCAGATACTGCCCAAATATTATATGATCTGCCGCCACAGCCGTCATTGAAAATGTCAGCATAAAAAGAGTTGCGATTACCAGAATCCTGACGCCATTCATTGGTATCAGACTGCCGTTTTATATTTTATAAACCTATGCAAACAAACAGGGCATCTCACGTCAGCACTGGCGTTGACCGATGCTTTTTCAGGATTGCAGGGCGGAGATCCTGGCGGATCAAAATCGAGGATCAGTAGATCGGCTCAAGTTCCTCGATGCAAGCGAACGCGTCATCAAGCTGCTTTTTCGACTCATCGCGCTTGACCTTCTCGGTGCGGATCGCATCTGCTGCGCTGGCGTACAGGCGGTCGAGTTCAGGTATCGAATTCAGGGTAAACAGCGACAAAACCTTTGCAGGACCTTTCTTGACGAGAACGCCCTTAAAGACCTGCCCGACCTCGGTGGACAGTTCCTCGATGGTTTTATTGATCAGGTCGAGGTCGAGGTACTTCTTGCTACCCTTGATGATCAACATCGCACGCGCACCCTCTGTGTACACGTTCGCAGGAAAGAGGAGTCCGCTTGGCTTGAAACTTCCGAGAATGGTGGCTTTGACTGTGTTGCCGTTGTCAGACTCATAGAATCCCATGGTTCCGATGCCGACGCCCCCGTTCATCACGGTCTTCAGGTCGCCCAGATCAGTGACCATCAGCATCTCGCTGTTGAGTGCCTCGATCAGGAAGAGCAGCCGCCTCGCAGTCGTTGCATTGATCTTGTCGTAAGCGGATTTGATGTCGCCGGCGTATTTCTTCAGATACTGGTTATCCACAAGCAGTATCCCGTTGGGTTTCTCCTCGATAAGTTCTTTTATGCAGAAAGCCGTGTTTTGCAGGGATATGGAGCCTTCTTCCCTGAACGGGAGCACCGCGATGCAGACGATCTGGGCGTTGTATGCTGCTTTCAGTTCCTCCACGAGACGCGGCGCAAACGAGGAGCCGCTTCCGCCTGCGGTGGATGTGATGATGAATATCAGATCAAATGATCCTCTTTTATCGATTTCACCCATGATCAGCTCTTTGTTATCCTCAAAAACTTTCTTTCCGAGGGTACGGTTTGCACCGACGCCGTGCAGGTGCGGAACATGAAACCGATCCTTTGCGAGTGTGTATTTCAGCCCTTTCAGATCATTGATCGCGGTATTGATTGCGATCGTCTTGACCGAGGCGGGAAACTTCTGGTTCGAGTAATATTTCGCGAACGTGCCGTTGCCCCCGAACGCCTCGCTGTTGATTGAATCAAGTATCCGGTTGCCACATTGTCCTATTCCAAGAACGAGTATATTAAGCATATCACTTACCCCTCCGCTTCTATTTAGTAGGAATACTCCCTATGTCTCCTTATAATGCCCACGAATAATAAGCCTATCGGAACCACTGCCAGAATATACAGGTAATATTTATCCAGACTCGACCGCTCTGCCCAGAACTCGGCACTCGCGCTCACCTCCTCATCAGCCCACATCACATCCATCTTGATCACGTGCTTTCCAGGCTCGTAGGTAATCAGCATAACCTCATACTCCTCGTAATCACCGGGTTTGATCGATTCGTACACCGGCTCCATCTCGCCATCCGCGACACGCACATCATCAGGCAGATGGCTCTTGACGGTGACCCTGCCGCTGGTGGCGTTTCCGGTGTTGTCGATCCTGACGGTTGCAGGGAACCGATCACCGCAGATTATGACGTCGTCGCCGGACTCGATCCCGATCACGATCTCAAGTGTTGGCAACTGAACCTCTTTTGCCGTGACCGCAAGCGTGTTGCTCGATGACTCGGACGAATACGATGTGCCTGAATCGCTCTTGTAGTTCAGCAGGGTCGGCTCCAGTTCGTACGTCCCTGGTGGCGTGTCAACTATCTTGAGATCATAATTGACCCTTGCAGTCGCGCCTGCTGCTATATCATCATCGAAGGCGGTCGGACAGCCTTCCTGATACGCGCCTCTGAGTGGCGGTTCGTCCAGTTCGATCGCTGATGCAGTCCCGTTTCCAGTGTTCTTGATCTTGAATGTGACCTTGACCGTCTCCCCCTGTTCCACATGGTTTCTGTCAAGCGTCCGTATGATCTCAAGCTCTGGCACAGTCACTGTTTCGGTAGCAGCCTCGGACTCAGTTTTGGCATCTTCAGTCTCGTAATAGCGGGTCACTCTCCAGTCATCAGGTCCGGTGACCTTGAGAAGCACGGTCTCACCATGCACCGAGATCACCTCCAGATATATGCGGGCGCCATTATAAGTCTCATACTTGGTCGGCGTATCGCCTGCAAATACCTTAACCGTCCGTTCAAACACTCGCTGACTCGATATGCGGAACTCTGCAGAGTCAACAATATCTTCCGTTGTGTCAACAACCTCTATTTTTACACTATGCTCGATCTCGACGCCATCGCCAACATCCAGATTCCGCTCAAAGATCTGCTCGCCATAATCGTCTGACGCAGCGGCGGTCAGGATCAGCGGAGATAGCAGCAGGATGATGGCAGCCATCACCAGATGGCTTAACATCATCGCAGTTGGACTATTTTGTTTATTTTCGAGTCGTAGAGTCATATTTGATACCCCCCGGTAAAGAATCAATTCGATGAAGAACCAATTCAGTAGCCCCGTATATATATTTAAGTACCCCATCTCTTATAAATCTTGCGAAGATAGGTGGTGCGCCGGGACTGAAATGGAGGTTTTATATAGAAAACTCACAATAAATAAGTTCTCAAATTTAAAAACGCGCCTGTATACTCAGGAGGTTGCAAGGAGGTAGATACTGCCTCCTCGCGCTGTTTCATCGCTTTGGCACGGGTTTCAGGATGGAATTATCTCGTAGTGCTATCAATCAAAAAATATTTCCAGGTAGTTCTGTCAATATCAGGTATATAACAAAACCGATAAACCCGATTAGCAGTATTCCTGCACCGGCAACCTTCGCAATCATTATAAACTCTTCTCTGCTCGGCTTTCTCGCCAGTTTGAGTACTCGTGTATACTCACCAAGTTTGATCGAATCAGTCAACGACATTGTTTTAGCACACGAAGTCGATGCCGTATTTTCTGATGACGCTTGGTCCGGTAGAGCCGCCTCTCCCGTAGATCTGCGGCGACTTGACGCCAGTGACTACGAGCATGGTGCGTACCGTGTTCTCAAGCGCCGGGTCGATCTGCGCCCCCCAGATCAGGCGTGCATTCGGATCGATTCGCTGATAAACTTCTTCAACGACGCCCTCTGCATCTGATACAGTCATATCTGATCCGCCAACCACGTTCACGAGTGCCGCATTTGCGCCAGAGATGTCTACATCGAGAAGCGGACTTCTGAGTGCCTTTTTCACAGATTCTGTCGCTTTGTTCTCGCCCTCTGCCTCGCCAAGCCCGATCATCGCAACGCCGCCCTTCTGCATGATCGTCCGCACATCTGCGAAGTCGAGATTGACCAGCCCCGGTTTTGTGATCAGTTCGGTGATGCCCTTGACCGCGCGCATCAGAACCTCATCACAGACCTTGAAGGCGACCTGCAAGGGGAGTCTTGGCACCACTTCCATCAGCCGGTCGTTCGGAACGACGATTACGGTGTCAGACACTTCCATCAGCCGTTTAAGCCCTGCTTCGGCATTGCTTCGTCTGATCGAACCCTCTGCCGTGAACGGGAGTGTCGCAATCGAGATCGTGAGTGCGCCAGCGTCCTGCGCGGCTTTCGCAACGACTGGAGCAGCTCCGGTGCCTGTGCCGCCACCAAGCCCGCAGGTGATGAACACCATATCGGTACCATCCACGATCTTCTGGATCTCGTCCAGATTTTCCTCGGCAGAGGCTTCCCCGATCTGTGGCATGCTGCCCGCGCCCAGTCCTTTCGTGGTCTTGTGCCCGATCAACACCTTCTGACTGGCATTGATGTACAGCAGATGCTGGGCATCGGTGTTTATGGCGCATAAGTCGGCGCCGTTGATGCCATCCTCCATCATCCGCTGGACGGTGTTCGAGCCACCGCCACCGCATCCCACGACCGCGATGTTGGTCCTGAGTTCTGACAGGATCTTCTCAAGTTCCTGATCAGTCTCGATCGACTGATCCTGCAGGTATATTGGCGAGTCTGCTTGCATTTCCGCCCGAGATAATGCGTCTTCGACTATGGATTTCATGATTTAGCCCTCCGGTTAGTAGTTATATATTAATTAACGCCTTGTGGTATTTAAATGTAATTGTAGATCGAGCGGGACATCGTTTTGGTGCTGACCCCTCTTATATGGTAGAAGTTTGGCGCACGAGGACATATAAACTACAGAGGGTACAGACATGAAACGCATACCCCGAACAAGCCATTTCAGAAGTCGGGACGCTCTGCAACTGCTGAAAAAATACAGGACGTCCGACTTCCAACGATCCATTCGTGCCATTTACGTCATTTTGGGGAATTTGGGTATTCATACTGGGAATGGCAGGTATCCTTACGCTGCGCGCCTTGCAAACAGGTATACAAGCAGCACCATGCCCGTGCTCACCATCCAGCCAAACCCTGGTGTGGACTTGCTTCCATCGCCCGCACCTGTGTCCGCGTCAGCATCTGTCTCCGATTGCCCGGTAGCGGTAGCGGTTGATCCGGTTCCACTGGCTGGTGGCACCGGCACCACGGTGTTTCCGTTGTACACGATCTTCGTCCCGTCAGGGCTCCAGTGCGGATCATACTCCCTGCCCTCTGTTGCGGTGGTGAGTCTTCGCTTGCCGGTTCCGTCCACATTCACGATGTACACCCGCTCAAGCTTATCCTCATTGAATGAAACATAAGCAATCCTCGTTCCGTCAGGGCTGAAACTGGGGGAAAACTGCTTCTCATCGCTCTCTGGCATCAGTTCTCTCTTGCCCGTGCCGTCCACGTTCACGATAAAGATCTTGTCAAGCTTGCCGTCAACATTGAAGGAATTGTAGGCAATCTTTGTTCCGTCGGGACTGAAATCCGGGGCAAATTGCTTATCCGAATCATCCGGCATCAGTTCCTTTGCATCGGTCCCGTCGATGTTCGCGATGTAGAGTTTCTCCTTGCTGCCCGGCTGCCTTGATACGTAAGCAATCTTTGTCCCGTCAGGACTGATATCAGGGCTCCACTGCTTCTTCGGGTCATCCGGCATCAGTTCCTGTTTGCCAGTCCCATCAGCATTCACCACGTATATCTTCCCATTCCCCTGGGCATTGAACGATATAAAGAAGATCTTCTTCCCGTCAGAGCTCCAGTCAGGAGTGAACTCCTTCTTTGGTATATCTGGCATCAACACAGTCACACCGGTTCCGTCTGCCTTCGAGATGAACAACTTATCCTTTCCTTCTTCATCAAAATCGGCAAAAACAATCCTGGTGCCATCCGGGCTGAATGAACCATCCGGCTTGATTGAACAGTCATATTCCTCGTATACTGTCGCAGATACAAACTGTGGCAGCGCCAGTGCCGTAAGCACCATCAATAATGTTGTTATTCTTGTTGCTTTCATGCAAATCACCTCGTTTAGATGCGGCTGCCGGGATTCGAACCCGGGTTATAAGCTTGGGAAGCTCATGTCATACCACTAAACCACAGCCGCAGACCGCGGGTATCTGATATCATAAGAGTGTACTGATGCAACCACTTTTATACCTTTTGGTGCGCCGTTTCGCGTCCGGACCGGCGTTTGCGCGGATACTCTCTGTAATGCCGCCTCGTTTAACAGTGGGGATGCCGGGGGTGTCCGGGTTGCCCTACAAAACAGCGAATAACAGACAAATATCGTTTTGTGGCAATCCATACCCCCTGACCACTCGAATCCGGCAGCCGACCGATACATTCTTTGGCACGACCGCGGAAGTTAAATCCCATGCCAGATACGATCATCAAAAATGCGCGGATATTCTGGAAAAACGAACTCCGGAGCGCAGATATCGCAATAACGGGCGGGAAGATCGAGAAAATCGGAAAGAACATCCTGGGTGACGGGAGCAAGATCGATGCCCACGGAGCACTGGTACTTCCCGGAATAATCGATGCCCATGTCCATTTCCGTGATCCCGGGCTTACGCACAAGGAGGACTGGTACACCGGCTCGTGTGCTGCCGCTGCCGGAGGGGTGACGACGGTCATCGACCATCCGAATACAGTGCCGCCAACGCTCGATAAAAAATCGTTCAAACTCAAGCTAACGTCTGCAAAACGTAAGTCAATCATCGATTTCGGGATCAACGGCGGTGCCGCCCCCTCATCAGACACCCGTGACCTGCAGGAACTGTGGAACCTTGGCGTGACCGCTTTTGGGGAGATCTTCATGGCGGACGGAGAACTCGCAGTCAGTGAAACGGATCTCGAAAGGTTGTTAAGGTCGGTTGCAGAACTCGGGGCAATCGCATGCATCCATGCAGAGAACGGGGAACTGTGCAGCCATTTCACCGAAGAATTGCGCGGGATACGCCGCCCCGACGTGTATTCACGCGCCCGCCCAAACATCTGCGAGGCGGTAGCGATCGAGCAGGTGCTTGGGATGCAGGAGGCATCAGGGCAGCGGAGAGGCGCGGAGGTGCAGGGCGGCACCCCCACCCCCGCAAGGACACATATCTGCCATCTGAGCACGAGAGAAGGAGTCGGCGTGATCAGGCGGATGAAATACGGGCAAAAGGAAGTTCCGTTCACATGCGAGGTTGCGCCGCATCACATCTTCCTGCAGCACAAAGACTGGGATCGTCTTGGAACGCTTGGGAAGATGAACCCGCCGCTCCGGAAACGGTGCCTTCAGCACCTCTGGAACGCGCTCAATGACAGCACAATCGACATCATCGCATCCGATCATGCGCCGCATACCGAAGAGGAGAAACGGGCTGACATCTGGGATGCACCCGCAGGCGTTCCCGGCGTCGAGACGATGCTTCCGCTGATGCTTCATGCGGCAAAGCAAAACCTGATCCCGCTCTGGCGGGTGATCGAAGCGATGACTGCGAAGCCTGCGCAGATATTCGGACTCAACAAGAAGGGCAGGATTGCGAAAGGGTACGATGCGGATCTTGTTATCGTTGACACGAGGAACGTCAGGGAGATAAAAGGCGAAGAACTCCACAGCAAATCCGGATGGACTCCGTTTGAGGGAAAGGAGGGGATATTTCCTGAGATGGTCATATCCCGCGGAGAGGTCGTATACGATGGTGAGATTGCAGGCAAGAAGGGACGAGGGAAATTCCTGCGCGGAAAAGGGCATGATGATCACGCGGCTGAAGCGTGAGGCAGCATGACTCGGGTTTCATGCCTGATAAGTCGCAAGACTGGCTCAAACGCCTGCATAATGTGACTCCCCCCTGTACAGGAAAACTTTAGTACTATGGTGAAGGTTAGGACATGGCTAAAATAAGATTTAAAAAGGTGTTATTATGGTTTTTCACGTAATGCTAATCCCAACCTTGGGCTGTCCTTCGAATTGTAGTTATTGCTGGAGTTCAGAGGAAGACTCCCCGATAATGAGCATTGAAACCATCAAAGAAGTGGTTACATGGCTAAAAGACTTCCGGGATGATCAGGTTACCTTCACATTCCATGGTGGGGAGCCTCTCCTTGCCGGCGCGGATTTTTACCGGGAAGCGCTGCCGTTATTAGCTGAGGGTGCAAGTCATCTGAAACCGGCTTTTGCCCTGCAGACCAATCTCTGGAAGATGACCCCCGAATTAGCACGGATCTTGGCTGCGTACGATATCCCGATCGGTTCCAGCCTTGATGGTCCAAAGGAGCTTAATGACCGGCAGAGAGGCGTTGGATACTACGATAAGACCATGCATGGCTATGAAATTGCCAGGGAGAATGGTCTTGATGTGAGATTCATCTGCACATTCACTGCACAATCTGTAAAGTTTAAAGAAGATATCTTCAATTTTTTCCTGGAGAATGGGCTAACTCTTAAATTGCATCCTGCGCTGCCATCCTTACGTGGCGGAAGCTCCGATGAATGGGTACTTGATTCGAGAGAGTATGGAGAACTGCTGATTTATCTCCTGGATAAATATCTGGAAAATATGGATAAGATTGAAGTTATGAATATCGACCACCTGTGCAAATGCGTCTTCACACGCCGGGGCACTGTCTGCACCTACGTGGATTGCATGGATAGCACCTTTGCGGTGGGACCTGACGGGAGCATCTATCCCTGCTACCGCTTTGTGGGCATGCCGGAGTATGTGATGGGCAGTGTTTATGACCACCCTGCGATGGAAGACCTTGCCAGGTCTGACGCATGGGCGCGTATGCACCGGTTCAAGGACTATGTGGATCAGGAATGCAAAGAATGCCCCCATATCAGTTATTGCCGGGGAGGATGCCCCTACAATGCCATGGTACCAAGCAATGGTGAAATAGAGGGCGTTGATCCACACTGCACCGCCTACAAGATGATATTCGAAGAAATAACCGACCGGATCAATCAGAATTTCATGGGCGCTCCGAGCATGGCGATGAACCCTTTTCAATCGGAACCTGCTAAGGATGCAAAGCCGGGAATAATGCCATTGATATTTCGTACGATGTCAAGGTGAGCTTTTCATGTATACTTCGCAATGCACAAGCCTTGTGCTTAAGTGCGGGGTATAGTGACTTTAGACGTGCCAATGATTACTATTATTTCTATTTCTTTCATAATCTCCTCCGGTAGCAAAAGGATGGGTTTTCATCTTCTTTACGATATCCTTCTTGCGATTCTGATATACTTTTATGTGGAAGATACATCTTCCACAACCTTCTAAAATCCTCGTCCGGCGTCTCGGTAAGACGATCGCTCACGGTACAGTGATGATCGTCCAGCTCCTCTTCAATCATCTTGGCAAGATCGTCTTTAATACCTAAAAAGTTCAGCATAACCTGTGCATCTATCATACAAATTGTTTCAAACAATTCGTTTTCAAGTTCCTCTCTATATTCAAGTTTGCTGTCGTCATAACTACAAAAATTACCCAGCTTCATCATCTCCTTTTTGGATTTTCACTTGTACCATCCGCACCACTTCTCAAACTCGATCTCTTCCATTCTCCACATTCCTCATTATCGAATGACTGTATATATACCTATTGTCAATCTCCATAACCCGCCGTCGTGCCCCGCCGTTCACGGCGTGGTCCGTGACTTCGAGAGAGTGTCATGAGGTTGCCCGAGGTCGGAATGAATCGCGTGATTAGAGAGTTTTTGCGAGGTGGGTTAGAAATATATACCTCATGCAAGCAATATGATTAAAACATGATCAAGAGTTAATTGGTAATATAAAAGGAGTAAATAACAGTAGATACGCTGATAAAATGCAAGTATTGCGGATATACTAAAGTTATGTTAAACTAACTATGAGGCACATACACAATTAATTTTTAAAACAACTGAAAACAACTATTAAATTCATCCAAACGGAATTATTGACAACAAACTATGAGCGCTCTTGATTTCAAAAACCTCTGGGTAAATCTCACAGTGGCACTACCGGGGATGGTTACATATGGTACTTGGCGCATAGTAATTATGTTGATGGGTTATGAAGGAATTGATTTTAAACCTATTGACGACTCAGTGGTGCTATCTACCTGTGTTGTATTTGCGATTGCAATCATACAACAGGCAGTGGGCATATCAGTAGAAGCAATGCTAGCTGGTGTTTCTTATTTATTAAAGGATAAATATAAAAATATATATAAATTATTTATTGAGAGATTTAGTGCGTTAGCAACAAATAAATATAATGAGTCTATTATGCGAACGATAGGGCAGTTCTTCTTGTCTCTTAATGTCAGCGTAGGACAAATGATGATATTAATATTTATTATTTTTGCACAGAATCCAGGTTCTCTTGCTCCAGTCGAAAAACCGAGTTGGCTGTTTTGGTTGAGTGTTTTCGTAACGATAGTTACTATTTTTGTAGTTGCTTTTCGCTGTTGGAATGCTATAGAGGCTATAAAAAAAGTGGAAGAAAATCCAAAAAAAGAACGCTGAGGATTTTATTACGCTGCTCTATTTGGTTGCAACGCCGTATATGCTGGAAACGATAAGCAAAATTCGTGCCACATGCATACACGTCCACATCTGTCCGCGCACATCTCATCGCTCGACTTCCATCCCGCGGATGCCCTCGAATTTATTCGGGGGTGGCATGGATGGGGCTTTTCCTTCATCAGTGAATTTTATTTTTTTTATATAATATGTTTAGCTTTATTGGATTATAGACGCGTCTGAAAATTAATTTATCGAGACAATAGGCTTTTCAAAGCCCTGAAACCATTGTGTTGGTAAATACCTGAGTTCTTGTTTGCAGGCACCTATTGGTTTTATTCCGCCAATAAAAATCATCAAAGAGCCTTTGTTCCCCCATGTCATCTCCCTTGCGACACGATCTCCCTGATTGCGTCCTGTAATGTCTCTTTGTTATCATGCTGCAAAGCGATCTCGTTTAACCGATCCTCTGGCAGCCCCGCCATCTGCCGGGCGAATCTGATCATGTTCGGGATCGCACGGACCACGTTATCGACTATTGTGATAGTTGCAGCCTCCGCGGTTCTTGACAGCGGGTTCAGGTCGATTGCGATCACCGACTTTCCCCTGCTGGCGAGCGCCTGGCACCGGTCCCCGTCTTCAAGCGGCACCAGCACCGCGTCTGCGGCATGGATACCATCCGCGCAGACCCGCGATCTTGCATGATCGAGTGGAAGCGACGCATCAGGGCGCTCGCCAAGAATCTCTGGTGCGGACGTGCCGTGCGCACGCAGATGATTTGCAATCGCACGTACCCGGTTCTCTGTCCGGTAAAAAAGGTTTATCTCGATCTGCGCACCCGTAACCCGGCTCAACTCAATGATCTCGTCTGGCACCAGCGCTGCCACATTGCCATTTACAGAGAGCACAGGACGCTTTGCAGCAAGCAGCAGGGCTACGGCTGCCCGGCTTGCGTGAATCGCGGAGTCGATGGTGCATTCGCCAAGCAGGTAGTCGAACGCCTCGCCGCGTCCGTGTGCGATCAAACCCTCCTGCGAGGTGATGCCCGCTCTGACACCTGCAACCAGACGCTCCCGTATCCGTAGAGACTGGTATCGCGGGTGGCTTTCCGGGGCGGTCATGTTCGTTTGTTCCTTGCAGGTTCCTTATCAGTTCTTCGGTCAAATCCACGCTTTCGGCGCCCTGACACGAGCCGACCAAGACAATCTATATATGCCGGATAACACACACAAGCTCACAACAACCAGAAAGGTGATGAACGATCGAGGTTTCACTCGTACTCCCGGCATACAACGAAGCAGAGAGACTAAAGGACGCCGTAACGAAGACGGCGGATGTTTTAAGTAAAACAACCTCCTCCTTTGAGATTATTATTGCAGAAGACGGGGCAACTGACGGAACAGATAAAATTGCTGAGAGTCTGGCATCCGAATATCCTTATGTGATGCATCTGCACTCTGATGAACGGCTGGGTCGTGGAACTGCGCTCAATCGTGCATTCAAATCCGCATCCGGCGATATTCTTGTCTATATCGATGTTGATCTTGCAACTGACATGTTGCACCTCTCAGAACTGATCGATCGGATACGGAGCGGATATGATCTTGCAACCGGGTCGCGCATGATGCCAGAGAGTGATGCCGTGCGATCGGCAAAACGCGAGATTGCAAGCAAGGGATTTAATTTTCTGGTGCGTTCGGTGCTTGGATCAAAATTATACGACCACCAGTGTGGATTCAAGGCGTTTAAGCGGAGTGCGCTCCTTGATCTGCTGGATCAGGTCAGGGATGAGCACTGGTTCTGGGATACCGAGATTCTGGTCCGGGCACAGCGAGCCGGTTATGCGGTAGCAGAGTTTCCGATCAGGTGGCGACCCGGGAGTTCCACCAAGGTCGATATGAAGAGGGATGTGGTTGGGATGGGCTTGGCGATTATCAGGTTGCGGCTGGAGTTTGGATTTAGATGGAAATAAAAAGACGCAGCATCATCATAACCTCGTTTCTCGCGGTTTTAATCCTGTTCCTGATAATGAAACTGGTTGGAAGTGAGGATGTCGTAGATGCGCTTCGCACCGCGTCCCCTGCAATAATAGCACTCGCCATACCAATCTACCTGATCTCCTGGCCCCTGCGTGGCATGAGGTACCAGCGGATTCTCATGCAGTCGGGATATAAATATGACCTGAACTTTCTGGTCGGCTGCATCGCATTGAGCCAGTCTGCAAACGTGATTCTTCCCGCCCGCATTGGTGATATAACCCGTGCATACCTGCTTAAGAAGATGAAAAAGGTTCAGCTAACCACAGCCTTATCCTCGCTTGCCGTCGAGCGGATATTCGACATCCTTGCGATCGCCCTGATCGGCACACTTTCCCTTGTATGCATTCGCGGACTGCTGATCGACCGGTGGATCACTAATGTCCTTGCCTTCGCAGGGCTTCTCCTGACCGTCATATTCGTACTGCTTGTCCTGTCCCTGAAGATCCGCACAAAAATCGGCGGGGTGGTGATGGGTTTTGTCCGTGAGATTGCAGGTGTGTCCACCAATCCGGGTGCATTTCTCACGATTCTTGCAGGTTCGCTGCTGGTCTGGCTCTTTGATACCTTCACCTGCGTTGTGATCATGAGCGCGTTTTCGATGGATGTCTCGCTTACCGGAACTACCATGATTGCGGTCATCTTCCTTGCAATCGCAGTCGGGAACCTCACCAAGATATTCCCGATCACGCCTGGTGCGATAGGGACGTACGAGGCTGCACTGACTGCGATATTCAGTCTCGGCGGCATCGATCCGGGCATCGGCTTTGCCACAGCCCTGATAGACCACGCGGTCAAGAACTCGGTGACGCTGATACTTGGAAGCGCGTATCTCTCGCACTTTGGTCTGAGCTGGACGCGGCTGGTTGAGGTTAAGCAGGAATAGGTTGGGTAGCCGCAATACTTGGCGCCGGTTTGCCCCCTCCGATTTCAGGAGTCAATTAGTCTTGTGCCCGGGCTCTTTTCCTGCGCACGGATGCTCCCCGGTTGCGCAGAAGTCTTCGAAATGTTTAAGCCACTGTGGATACTCTGGTGCGTTTTTTACAAAAACAACCAGATTTTTGATCTGGGTTGTTGTTATCGCATGTAATTCATGCTCCATTGTGCAGGCATCCTTGTCCGCAATCTTTTCAGGGACATTTATAATCTCTAAGAACGCTTTTATGATATCATGCCGCTCTTTTACGATTATTGCAATCGCTCTCCCCTCTCCCGTCAGTGACACGCCATCATATTTTCTGTACTCGACCAGGTCCTTCTTATCGAGCCTGTTCACCATCTCGACAACGCTCGGCGGTCTCACACCCAGAGTGACGGCTATATCCTTTATCCTGACATGCCCCTTCTCCTCTGCGATGTTAAGGATCGCTTCCAAATAATCCTCTGCTTTTCTGGACAGCATGATTAGTATTAGGGCAACCTACAATTTCAATCTTTCTATCATGCCCATGCCTTTTCCGGTCAGCGTATACACTGCCATTTCCGGACCGGCATTCGTGCCGCGGCACAGCTCACACAAACGTGAGGTTGAGCCGGAGCACCCCGCCCCCACACCCTCCAGATACCCCTCATCCACCAGAAATTCGATCATCGCCAGAAGAGTGGACCGGTTCATATCCAGATCTCTGGCGATCGTATCGATGGTGGTTCCGTTCTCGATTCTTGACAGAACCTCCTCCATTCTGCTCACGATGAATTCCCACCCCTTGTTTCCCCGGATGCTCTCTTGCTGATGTAGTAGAGCACCACAAGCGAGAATGGCAACAGCAAGACCGCAGGCGCATAAGGCGGTGCGTACGCCTCAATAAAGCCCGGAAGCGTGTTGAACCACGGTCCTTCCTCGCCGCCGGGTATCGATTCCGTGATCATCGCAAAGATGTCGCACCCTGCTATGATCCAGATCAGTATGCTTCCCATGGCAACCTTTGCAAACTGGTGGATATCACCCATGTTCCGGGCGCCTGAGAGGTACAGCAGTCCCGCAAAAAGCACAACGAGTCCGCCCCAGCCGCCTCTGAAGATGTCGTTTGGTATCTCAAGGATCCCGTAAGCAAACTCGCTTCCGCTTGCTGTGACCATCAGGTCTGCAAGTCCAAATGCTGTTGTTGCGATGCCGAGTATGGCGAAGTATATGACAGCAACCGACGATGCGGACGATGGTTGCGATGTTTGCGATGCCGGCGATGTTGATTGTCCAGCCATTCTCACGCCACCCCCAGGAGTTTTCCTATCAGGTGTATCAGTCCGCCATAAGCGAAGACAGTCACTGCAAGAACCGCCAGTGCCCCGATCAGCTCTTTCCAACCTTCTTTTAACATCATCACAAACGTTGCGACACACGGGAAGTAGATCGAGACGAGTACAACCGCTGTGATCATCTGGTACTTCGTCATCTCGATTACAGATAACTGTGCAACCGCAAGGTCTTTTCTCAGGAACGCAGCAACGAGCGGACCTGCGGTCTCTGCCGGTACGCCGAACCAGCCGACAAAGATCGGCGCAAGGAGATCGCCAAGAAACCGGATGACCCCGAACTGGTAGAGAACGCCTACGATGGCGCAGCCGAGCATGACGAATGGGAGTGCAACCATGAAGAAGCCCTTGACCCTACCCCATACCTTCTTTCCGATATTACTCAGCATCGGTTGTCGGTACGGCGGTACATCGATCAAAAACTCAGGCGCCCTTCCGGGAATGACTTTGTTCAAGATGTAACCGAAGATGAAGTACCCGATGATCAGATAGAGCAGAATCCAGCCCATCAGGTCAGGAACCACCTCTTCCATGATCCCGATCTGCGCGCCGCACGGAATGAAGATTGCAAGAAGCGTCATCATGATGAACCGCTGTTTCTTCGTCTCGAGGATTCGTGTCGCGGTAACGCCTGGCACATTGCACCCGAGCGAGAGGATCGTTGGCACGATCGCATACCCATGCAGACCGATCTTGTGCAGCATCGTATCAATCAAGACCGCGAGCCTTGGCATGTACCCGATATCCTCAAGGAGTGCAAGCATCAGGTAGAATATAAGTATCGCAGGCAGAACAACGCCGATTGCAACGAAGAGTCCGGATGTCAGCACACCGAATGACTCGAGACAGTTATCAGAAAGCACAAACTCGCCGCTCTCGATTCCGCCGGCATCGACCATGATGGTGTATAAAAAGCCGCCCTGTCCCGGGAATACTTCCTGGAGCCATGGCAGCCAGTATGCATCAAAGAGTCTCACAAAGAATCCGTCCGTGAAAAATCCTGCAAACGACCCAAATACACTCCAGAAACCATACAGAACCGCGATTGCGATTGGGATGCCTGTCAGGGGCTTGATCGTGAGTTCTCCGATCGCATCCTTGAGCGTATGCTTGTACGCTCCGAACGTCACGGTCTCTCTTGAGATCCTGTCGATTAAGTCCCATCTCTCTTCAACACCGAGTTTCATGCCGCACCTCCGGCGTCGGCAGCATCTGCAGCATCTGCCGCGATTGTGGTTTTCGCAGCGTTTGCGGCTATATCATCCACCTTGACCGGTTTCGCATCTTTAAGCCTCGATACAAGCTCTTTGATCCCTTCGCCCGAGATTGCAACGGTCGAAACCACGGGAATGCCAAGAATCCGCTCCAACTTCTCAGCATCGATCACGATGTTCTTATCCTCGGCAACATCCCGCATATTAAGCGCGATCACCAGAGGATATCCTTCCTCGATGATCTCAAGCGCGAGATAAAGCCCGCGTTCAATCTTGGATGCATCGATTACAGAGATCACCATAACATCCTTGCTCTCATGCAGCATCGCAACAGCGACCTCCTCTGCCCTGTCCTTCGGATCAAGAGAGAACGTTCCCGGTACATCTATGAGTTCGACGTCCTCACCTTCGATCTTCATCCATCCTTTCGTGTAATCGACCGTTGTTCCCGGATAATTCGACTCGGTAACGTTTGCTCCTGTCAAACGGTTGAAGAAAACGCTTTTGCCGACATTGGGATGTCCCATCAGAAGAATCTTCATCACACCATCTCCACAGTGATCTTCTCTGCCATATCCAGTCCAAGCGAGGTCTCTGCACCATCGACAACCACATCAACAGGACCTTTGATCGGCTGTTTCGTAACCATTCTGAGCTTCTTGCCGACTCTGATGCCCATGCCAGCAACCCGTTTCCGCAGATCCGCATTGATCCCGGTTACGGTGCCCTGTTCATCATAATCCATCTCAGATAATTTCTTTTTCATTCTATCACACCACGGCAACCTGGATCTTCCGCGCCATCCCGCGACCAATCGAAATCGTGTTTCTATCAACTTCGATCGTGACCGGACCGATGTTAGAGATCACGCGCACGATACTACCCTCGGAGACACCTCGCAGGTTCAGTTTCTGCCGGATACCATGACCGCCGCCGATTCCTATGATTCTTGCGGGCTTGCCCGGTTCCATCTGTGCTAAATTCATGTTGTTTGGGTGTATGTGCATCGTTTCACCATTTAGGTTGTCCTACCAAATTGTAATCAAAAAAGTGTTGTTAGGTCTACAAATACCATGCCCTAAATAAATTAGGTTTTTTCGGAAAACCTAACAGATCATGGCGCATGTAAAGACAGCTGCAAGAACACCATATCCCGGGGAGCTCACAAGTAATAACATACCGGGAGCGTCACACCACCATGAATAAGAGGTCCCCGCATTTTATAGCAAGATCACTTAACGAACAGAAGAGGGAATCGACGCTCGGGTTTAAGTATCGTGACGACCGAGCCACAAATCGTATGAAAGTCATGCGATTAATATGGCAGTCTTACAGTATCATTGTTGGCGTGGCAACTGATGAATTCAACCTTAAGCATAACGGTAAGGTGAGCGGCATGAAATCGCTATGTACAGGCTCCGTACTTAAGTCCGGGGTTTAGTGACTTCGGGATGGCAGAATCATGCTCAGAAAGGTGATAAGAATCCAAAACAATTTTTTTCAGAACTTAAAATAGGCGCATATCGTCACTAAAGTGCGTATCCATTCATTAGAATATATTGTTAAGAATCTTATAGAATCTTAAACTTTGTGAAAAGTTATAAGAATTCATGTAATGAAACAGCTTAAATGGAAATCATTATGCAGCAGTAAGTTACATAAATCGATGCAAGGTGTTCACAATTCAGACCAAATCTATCCAAAAAATCTTCATTCTAATACTGTTTTTTTTGATAGTAATTAATGGAATATCAGAAGGCATTAACAAAAAATATGGTTATAGTTTTATAGTAGATAATACAACAATCTTCCTTTTACTTATTGCTTTCCTGCCATTTTTAGGTAAATATATTGAGTCATTCCGCTTCGGTAATTTTGAAGCTCATTTTAGGGAACTTTCTTTATCTGATCAAATCTTTGCTTTTCTTGAAGGGGTTGCTATGAAGGAGCGTTGGACCTACTATTTACCAAGGGGTGAAGAGATGCACATGGGTGATGCTTTTCGTATTTTAGTTCAAGAGGTGAATAAAATAAATCATTCTAAGTTGATAAATGTGCTTCGTAAGTTTCTAGATTCCGACAATCCCAATTTAATCTGGTTTGCTAGCGAAAATATAGGATATTTCAAGTTTGAAGAGCTAAAAGATTGCTTACCCCCAAAATTCAATAATCTGGATAAAAATGTTCAATGGTCAGAATGGCAACTCAATTGTCTTTGGGCGTATTCTCGTTTCGAGAACTATCAAGGTTTACACGATTTCCTAATGAATACCAGAAACGAGGTCAACCAGATTTGGTTGTTAGATGTTTATAGACAGATGTCTGTAGCTCGACATGCAGAACTTCAATATTTCATATCCCAGCTTAGGAAGTTTATTAATCGGAATGACGTTCGTGACCAAGTTCTAAAGAAGGCTCAGCGAGTCATTGAGGAACTTGAACAAGAACTTGAAACATCATGTCAAGGGCAGTAGGATATAGAAATTTTGAGCTACGGTATATCACAAGCAAAAAGTCTGTTACCTATGCTTTTTCATGATCATATATGAACAAAGTTAATAGCCAACTATAAGCTAAATTCAGGTAAGCACAAGAAGGCAAAGAGTCACTTTCCTCTATTAATCGCATACCTGCGCCTGAATCGATTCAAACCTGACTTCCCGAATTATAAGCGCATAATACATTTACAGCGATTCTTTTTACTTTCACTTATGATCCAGAAGATGCTGAAAAGATCATATTATTATCAAGAGTAAATGTGAAAAACCGTATATTTTATGTGCTTATACAATAAGCGCATGAAAAATAGATATTTTTTCTGAAACCAGAATGAAGCAAATGAAAATTCTGATTTAAGCGCTTAAAAATTCCGGAACTTGGGTTCAAAAGAAAGCAAGAAAACAACAGAAATGCAAAACCCTTGAGCATCGTCCTGATGCCTCGGAATTCTATTCCGAGCGTAGTGACTGCGAGATGGGGGATTTATGCTCGCAAAAAATAATTACAACCCAACTTTGACAGTTATAATTAATATAAGTGTCCTTAGTTTGTTTGGTGTGATCAAACATGCAAACAAAACTAAGAACATATGCTATAATCCCAAACGACAATATATGCTTTCCTATTGGAACGATATTAGGTGTTGAAAAACTGTACGATGCCCTTCATTTTTCTCCAATATTCAGTAAACACAAAAAGAAAGGATTAGACATAAATTCC
>JAIWAP010000007.1:0-31006 GCA_048634345.1 Methanobacteriota archaeon
GCTCCCTCGCCCCGGTACTCCAAGAACAGCTCTGCAACGACGTGCGATTCAATCATCTCGATCGCGCATGAGCACAAATCACAATCAACACTCGGGTGAGTGTAACCTGCGTGCCGGGGTGCGGACAGGCAGCCCCGGCACCCGCGTTGCGGTCACAAATCGATCTTGCCAGTCGCAGCCTGCAGGATCATGAGGGCGTCTACTGAAGTGAGCCTGCCATCACCGTTCATGTCGCCCCACATCCGTCCGATGCCATGCGGGTTGACCCAGTAGCCTTCTTGCGTGCTGTTATCCGCATCCCAGACATCGGGCACGCCGTCGCCATCGGTGTCATTGGCTGGGATGGTGGCTGGTGGTGTGGGTTCTTCGCCACCGATGGTACGCTTCACACACGGGTAGAACCGCACCGTGTTGCTGTCTGCCACCTTGAAGTACATGTCTTCTGTGATCTCAGCGTCAGTCTTCTTACTCAGGTCAATGGCACCATCGTTCTTGAGCGTGATACCACTGGAACCAGCGCTGGTGACCTTCGTATTGCCGTATCGATCGTCGGTATGCACTTCGAGGGGCTCGTTGTCGATCAAGAAGACATACTTCAGTTGTACCAGATTGGAGTCTGTTCCTCTGAAGACCGCATCAACGTAGCATGAGAAGATGGCGACATCGTTCACCCCGGAAACGTTTTCGGTGTACATGTACCTCCGGTCGCCGCCAGCGCCTGTGTCGATCACTGAGTCATCAAGCAGCATGCCGTTCTTCGCAAGCGACAAGAATACCGCATTAGCCTCAAGGTTGATCTCTGTTGCATTGAGCGTGAATCCATTGCCAAGGTCCCAGGACTCTCCTGTTGACAGGGTCTTCTTATCGCTGCTGCTATCAAACTCAACCAGAAGCTTGGAGAGTTTGTTGCCATAAGCCATCCCCGAACCGCCGGTGCTGATAGCCACGTACTTCTCTGCCAGCCAGCCCTCGATGAAGTACTGAGTGACAGGATTACCACTCACCGTGCCGAGGCTGCTGACCACGCCGTCATCGACGATCGGGTACGTCCGTGCCACATGCGTTGTGCTGTAGACCAACTTGTCCTTAGCGATGGTTCGGTTGTCCCAAGAATGGAGTTCCTCAATAGTCAGCTGCTCTGACTTCAGATCATTGTCCAGATCATAGTAGAACGCCGCAAAGTTGTAGGGGTCCCATGTATAGCCAGCGGTTCCGGCTGCAGGATCGCCTCCGGCTGGATATATTTGACCCGTAGCATTCGCCTCCACGATTGTGCCGCGAACATCATAGTCACCCGGTTCTGTATAGGCTCTGTGCGGATAGAACCTCACCGTATCGTCGTCCGCCACCCTGAAGTATATACCTCCCATGATCGCGGGGGTGGTATCCTTGCTCAGATCAATGGCGGCATCGTTCTTGAGCGTGATACCACCGGCACCTGCAGCTGTAACTTCCATGTTGCCGTATTTGTCGCCGGCACGCACATTGAGGATGTTATTATCGATCAGGTAGACATACTTCAACCGCACCATATCAGCATCTGCCCCCATGAAGGTCATATCGACACAGCAGGAGAATAGAACGACATCCCTCACTCCGGCAAGGTCTGTGGTGTACATGTACATCCTATCCTCGGCGAAAGGATGCATGACGATCACCGGATCATCGAGTTCCACACCGTCCTTTGCAAACGAAAATAATACGGTACCATGATCCAGATCGATCTGCGTGGCATTAAGCGTAAATCCACCGCCCAGATTCCATGCCTCACCTTCTGACAGGGTCTTCTTGTCGTTGCTGCTGGTAAACTCAACCAGCAGTTTAGAGAGTTTGTTGCCGTGTGCCGTACACGAACCACCTTTACTGATGGCAACATACTTCTCGCCCATCCAGCCCTCGATGGCGTACTGGGTAACACTATTACCACTCACCACACCAAGACGAGTTGCCACACCATCTTCGACGATCGCGTACGTCTGCCACTGTGGTGTCGTGCGATAGTACAAATTGTCCTTGGCGATGGTTCGGTTATCGATTGCCGCGATGTATAACTCCTCTGACTTTAGATCGTCGTCCGAATCATACCAGAACGCTGCGAAATTGTAGGGGTTCCATGCGTAGCTTGTAGATGCAGTCCATCCTCCGGCAGGGGTTATGTTGTTGCCCATAACCTCCACAACCGTCCCGCGCACCTCAACCTGATCCACCGTCTCTGCCGCGCTTCCAGCACCAATCATAGCCATCGCCGCAAGCGCAAACAATAGAATCGTTCGTTTCTTCATATTTACTACCTCCTCATACAGACAATCATATCCGCGCGCGTTTCGTTGAGTCTGCCCTCTCATAAATATATCGCGCAAGTACGGGCAGAAAAGATTTTAAATCAGCATCCTCCGGATGAAAATGAATAGAGATTGTGGCGAGATTGCTATACTTCACACCGCCACAACCCCGAGATTTTCAAAGCTATGAAACCGTCGTGTTGGTAAATATCTGAGCTCTTGTTTGCAGGCTGCTATTAGTTTGTTTCGCCAATAAAAAGACTGAAAAAGTAAAATCAGTGTTAATCTGTGTCTAAAAACCCTTATTGGGCACAGATTTCCACAGATTGAGGTTTTTTTCCATGACACCGGACTTGCCTGAAGACTCCAAACGATACCGGATCATGCCTGCAAAAAGCACAATTCATGCCGTGTGCCCGAGTATAAACTCTATCCGATCGTTACAAACCCCGTTTTCGATATACGAGAGCATATCCACAAAACAACCGTAGCACGTCGCAGTAAAGCAGTCAATCCCCGAGAACTCGCTCTATCCACAGAATATCGCTTAATATCGCGCTTGCGGTCTCGATTGAGCCTGCACCGATCCCGCCAATCGTGATCCTGCCTGCAAGCTCGGTCCGGATGGATGCAAGATTGAAGGTGCCTCCGATGTTCAGCGGATGGTTTCTTGGCACCATCTTGGGTGCAACCTTGAGCGTCCCGTCCTGAATCTCCCCGATCAATTTTATCGTGTATCCACCATCTTTTGCCAGTTTGAACGCTTCCGGCGTGATCTTTGCGATGCCGGTCACATCCACGTCCTCGTACCCGACATCCATCCCGAATACCGAGTTTGCAAGGATCACGATCTTTGCAACGGTATCGATCCCATCAACATCCGCTGTCGGGTCCGCTTCGGCGATACCGAGTTCCTGCGCCTCTCCAAGTGCCTGCTCGTACGACACGCCCTCATCATCCATACGCGATAGTATGTAGTTACAGGTCCCGTTCAACACGCCCTCGATTGCAAGAATCCGGTTTCCAGCCAGAGCCTCCTCTGAAAGATTGATAATCGGCATCGCCCCACCGACCGTTGCCTCGAACCTGAAATGGAGATCGTTTTTTCTTGCGAGCCTACGCAATTCCGAATATTTTGCAACGAGCGGACCTTTGTTCGATGTGACGACGTGCCTTCCCATCTCAAAAGCCTTCCTTATGTGAATAAGCCCGATCCCACCAGTCTCCATCTCTGTCGGCGTCGTCTCGACCACGATCTCATGATCCGCACTCTCGATGACATCGATCGCAGTCATATCAGTGGTTGCAACCGTCCCGGTATCCTTCTTTCGCTTTAGCGCTGCTGCGAGATCAACGCCGCTTTCGTCCACAACAGCGCCGCTGGAGTCTGCGATCGCAACCACCTCGACCGGGTGGTTCGTGCGCATCAACACATCTGCAACGCCCTGCCCGACCGCGCCAAACCCGATAATCGATATTCGTAGAGTCATAGTCGTACTAATCCTGTTACATCGTGTCTATGCTGAATATCTACGGTGACCTACAAATAACTACCCGCATTTCCACCAGTCGCTGGTTCTCACCTGGAGCCACACCACTCGGGTCAGAGACTTGCCACGAAAAAGTCTTAAAAACAGTGGCAACAGCCACCATCCCGGAACTTTCATTTTGGAGTTTTTAGTGGGGTATGGCATCAGGCATCACCCGGGCAGCATGTCTTGCCGCAAATCAATGCGTTTCCATCCTGAATCTGCGCTGCAAGATATAGATGCTTATCAGAACCAGCCCAACCAGAAACACACCAATGATCTGCGCCTCGACCGATGTTGCAAACCCGTGCTGGGATGCCCATAATCCGCTCCGTGTGACAAAGGTTGCAAATATGACCAGAATGAACGATAGCATCAGGAGCGCGGGCGCGGCAAGTCCGTATTCACGGTTCCGTTTCATCCGGAACTGGGTATGGAGATACGCAGTCAGAACCACCCACGGGATGAGCGATGAGGTCTCCACAGGATCCCATCCCCAGTACCATGCACCCCACCCAAGAACCTCATAAGCCCAGAATCCGCCGATGCCGATGCCGAGCGTCATGAGGAGCCATGTGATCCGGCTCCATGGCTCAGCGATCTCCATCCATCGTCGGTCGCCGATCAGCAGGTAAGCAGCCGCCGCACCAAACGGTATCGCCGCCGCAGCATATCCAAAGAAGACGATCGGCGGATGGATCACCATCCACGGATTGCGGAGCAGCGGATTCATGCCCTGCGCAAAATGGCTCTCTATGGGATAGGGGAGTGCAAAGATCTCGGTGCTCGTCGAAAGGAGGCGTCCCTGGGGATCGATCCCATAAATAAGCGCAAACGGGCTTCTGATGACAAGCAGCAGAAGGAAAAGCGCTGCCACCGAAAGACCCACGATCCTTGCAATTTCGTATGTCCTGCTCGTGGTACGTACACTTAGCAGTGCCACACACACCAGCGTGGACCATGCCCAGATAAAGAGCGAACCCTCCCGCCCTGCCCAGAATGCCGATATCTTGTAGAGAATCGGGAATGTCTCGCATGAAAACTGGAATACATACAAATAGTGTGCTGTAACGTTCAACAGATAATACAACAGCAGCGCGGCAGCGAGAGTGGATGTAGCAAGACTTATTAGCTCAAATATCCGCGATGTGCGTTGTATCTTTGGATTTCTACTGAAATAGTACCATGTCCCATAGATTACAGCAGCGAAACATCCTGCAAACGAGATCCAGATCAGTAGCATTCCGGTGTTTATCGACATGGTGATTCCTTTGAATATGTGATCTGTTACAGTGCTACTTATTGGTTGCTGCCGCTCCCGGGTTGCCACACAACCGGATTGTCAGGATAGACCATCGTCGAATGGCAGGGGATTACAAGGCTGGGGGATTGCAATTAAGTTTGGAAGATACAATAGGGTTTATGCATGTTCGCAAAGGAAACAAGACTCTGATAAGTGGCGATCTGATCCACGAACTCAAGAGAAAGGCGATACATCTGACTTCGATCGCGATAGTGCTGTGTTATCACACATTCGGGCAACAGGCGATACTTTTACTGCTCACGGTGTACCTGATCGCGATACTCGAGATCGAGTACTTCAGAATCGAGTGGGGGAAGAAACTGCCCCTTGTCCACGATCTTTTCAGGGAAAAGGAGGCTGACAGACTCGGGGGTCACGTATTCTTCACGATGGGATGTATCATCGCAATTTCAATCTTTCCGGAAGAAATTGCGTCGGCTGCGATACTTATGACGACTTTCGGGGATGCGTCGGCTGCGATTTTCGGAAAAGCCTTTGGAAAAACATGGATTCCCGGATTAACGGACAGGGCGGTTGAGGGCTGCGCTGCCGAGTTCATAGTGGACATAGTCATCGGAGCGATCTTTTTATCCAACTGGCTTATGATTTTTGTTATGGCGGGTACTGCAACCGTTGTCGAGACGCTGGCTAATAAGATGGATGATAACCTCTTAATTCCCCTCTTTTCAGGATTCAACGGTTATCTCATCTTTCTAATACAGCCATACCTTTATTGAAGAGGTGGGCGGAGCAGAACCTTCCCCCCCGGGTTTCCATCACCCAATTACCAATCACACAAACATCCCGTGCGGCTCGCTCTCAGCCTCAACCATCAGCTTGTCCAGCGCATATCTGAAATCATCCATCGAGACAATGCGCCGCCGGTCGCGTACCGCATTCATGCCGGCTTCGGTTGCAAGGATCTTGAGATCTGCGCCGGTCGCACCCTCAGTCTCCGCGGTAAGAACCGTGAGATCGACATCATCTGCAAGCGACATCGCTTTTGTGTGGATCAAAAGAATCTGCATCCTTCCGTCCTCGTCTGGCGGCGGGATCTCAATTAACCGGTCGAACCTGCCCGGTCTTAACAGCGCAGGGTCAAGGAGATCGATACGGTTGGTGGCTGCCATCACCCGCACGTCGCCCCGGTCCCCAAAGCCGTCCAGTTCGGTCAATATCTGGGTCATGGTGCGGTTCACCTCGCCTGACCCGACCGTCCCATCGTGCGTGCGCCTGGCGCCGACAGCGTCGATCTCATCGACAAAGAGGATCGTCGGGGCTTTTTCCCGTGCGAGCTGGAAGACATCTCTCACGAGGCTTGCGCCCTCGCCTATGTACTTGTGCACCAGTTCAGAACCTGACATCTTGATGAATGTGGCGCTGGCATGATGGGCTACCGCCTTTGCAAGCAGGGTCTTTCCCGTGCCAGGCTCACCGTAGAGAAGTACGCCGCGCGGAGGCTCGACGCCGACTGATTCGAAGAGTTCGGGCGATGTCAGCGGTAGTTCCACAGTCTCCCGCACATCCTGGATCTGCTCTGCAAGCCCGCCAATCATCTCGTATTCGATGCCCGGATCCTCGCACATCTCCATCACCAGCGCACGCTCATCCAGCGACATCGGAAGCGTGCGTATGATCTTCAGGTCGTTGTTTACCGCAACACGCATCCCAACCTCCGGAGCATGTTCGCCGCGTTCGATGAGCCATTCCTGGTTGTTGCCGTGCTGCCGTATCAACACCTCATCCCCGTTCACCTCAAGAACGCTTGCAAGAAAGAGCGGCGGTTTTGTAGAATCTTCAATGTGTTTTTTGAGAGCCATCAGCTGCGTATGAAGCTCTTTATTGAGGGTCATCGCTTCGAGCAGCCGCGCCTGAAACTCGCTGTTCTGCATCTGGAGCGTTGTGATCCGGCTGTTTAACGATGCTACCATGCCTACCAGATCGGTGGGGTCGTACTCGATCCGGTCAATTATGTCCGGCGATATTTTTAGCGGCACTTCCGCGTCTGTTGTCTCTACCATCATATTGAAATAGGGGCTTTTGAAGATAAAGGTTACAGATAGACTAAAGGAGCGTCATCAGCACAAAGACATACGTGATCGACATGCATTCAAGCGGAAAGGTATATCTGGTTGGTTCGGGTCCTGGCGATCCCGAACTGTTGACGATCAAGGCAGCACGCCTGATCAGGGAAGCGGATGTAATCGTGTATGATCAGCTTCCGGGACCCGAGATTCTCGCATCGCTGCCAGAAAGTGCCGAACTGATCGATGCTGGCAAATACGCAGGCGATCACACGCTTGCACAGGGCGAGATCAACCGGCTGCTGGTTGATCGTGCATCGCAGGGCAAAACGGTGGTGCGGCTGAAGGGCGGGGACCCATACCTCTTCGGAAGAGGCGGGGAGGAGGCAATGGAACTACGGGAGGCTGGCGTCCCGTTCGAGGTTGTGCCCGGCATCACGTCTGCGATCGCAGCTCCGGCATCAGCAGGCATCCCGATCACACACAGGGACCATGCATCGGTAGTAACCGTCATCACAGGACACGAACAGGATAAGGGCGCGCCGATGGTTGACTGGGAGTGGCTTGCGCGGTCAAAGGGTACGATCGTGGTTCTGATGGGCGTAAGCACGCTTGGCAAATACGTTCCTGAACTGATACGCTGCGGCAGCGACCCTGACACGCCTGTTGCGATCATCGAGCGCGGGACAAGACCTGATCAGGTGGTGACTACCGGGAGTCTGCGCACGATCGTTGATGTTGCCAGAAAGCACAGGGTGAAGGCACCTGCAATCGTCGTGATCGGTGATGTGGTGCGGTTGCACACGATTTTTTCACAAAAAATCGAGTAAAAACTGCCCTTCGGGTGGGGGTTGGCGATATACTTTTTCACGGGTTAAAGCGGTTTTTCACAAAAAATTGTGTGAAAACTGCCCTCGGGGTGGGAAGCCAGTTTTTGATCAAACGTACGTGTTTAGCTAACCACAAGTTACAGCTAAACACATACCTAAAACGATGATTTTGAGACGGTAATTCATTGATGCAGATTCCCATCTTCATTTAGTACCCCAAGCATCTCCACGATCGAGTGTGCGGCGCGAGTTATACCCATACTCCGACTATCCGTATCCGTACCTGCAAGATATAGGTTCTTGATAGGTGTTCGGATATCTGCAAACTTCCCGTCGATCGTAACTGCCGCTTTTTCAGGAATCGTGATCTGTTCGTGCTGCATCACTACATGCTCTGCGATATTTGGGATGGCGCAGTAGATGGTTTCATAAGCCTTCTTCGTCTCCGATTTTTCAGATTTCTTCTCATCGATCACAAACGCAAACCCCACAAGCTGCTTACCCTCCGGTGCAAGTGATGAGTCGTAATTGCTGATCGGCATCGCCCAGTATGGGTTATCCTTAAACCATACCTCAGAACCAATGTAGTTGAACTCGCGGAGTCTCTTGTCAAGACCCAACCAGATGGTCAGGCTCTTGGTCCGGACGATTCCATTCAGGTCATCTGTGTATGCCTTTGGAAGATCATCGATAACAGATGGCAGATCCTTTGCAAAGCCGGTGTAGATCACCATATCGGCATAGTACATCTCATCTGCCTCAACACCAACTACCCTGCCGTCCTCCACAAGAATGCGTTTTACCTCACATTCGGTCTTTATCCCAACCGTTGTTGGAAGCGAGTAAAGAACTGCGTTGAGCACCGATTTGAGTCCCTTGCGCGGGTATCCCTGCGGATAGTCAACACTGTTTGTTGCAAGCCTGCCAATGGATGTAATCGGGCTGGAAACATTTTTAAGCGGGCTTGAGGCTGTAAATGAGCTGTTCAATCTCGCTTGAAGGGATGCATGAAGGTTGGACGGTAATATGGATCGGAGTATGGATTCGGTCTGCTGCGGATCTTCGTTCTTCCCAACAAGGGTTTCAAACTGTTCCTGCGTGACGCTGTCCCGGATAAAGTTGCTGCCCGTCAGGATCCTGTGGATAGACATCTCTTTCATCGACTTGCCTGACAAAAAGTATGAGATTGTGTCGACAAAATCATACGTATCTTTTGAGAGTGTGCGCGGTAGCGTTTCATACACCGACTGTTTGGAGAGGTCTATGCCGAAAGTAGAGAGTGTGAGCACTTTGGTGATAGCCGGTGTCAGAACGAGCCTATCCTTCTTCGAAAGTACATCGAATGTCATAAACTCCTTTAGATTTGAAGGGATCTTGACAAAACTGTTCTCAGTTCTTACATAGTAATACCCGTGATCTTCAAACACAGGTAGATGATCAAAATAATTATCCATCAATCTCTTCAAGGGACCAATCGCAAGATGCGTGATGGCATGTGGTCCGGTATCGACCTGGAAACCGTCGATCGTATAGCTGTTGCAGTTTCCGCCAACGTACCGCCTTTTTTCAAGCACCAGGACTCTCTTACCGTGCTTTGACAGTGTCAGTGCAGCCAGAAGTCCGCTTATTCCTGCGCCGACAATGATGGCGTCATACTTCTTCTCCATTTTCACACTCTTACGTCACTTTCTCGGCGATCCCTCTGATATCCCTGCGATTCCTTATTTTTCGACCAGTTTTTGGATGGTCTTTTCAAGTTCTGTGATCTTATCTTCCAGACGAGAAACATCGTCCTTCAATGCGATCTTTGATTTGCCGATGGCGTTCTGCACATCCTCTGAGATTTTTTCCTCGAAGTCCTGCATCTGCTTCTTTTTCTCGGTCAGGAGTTCGTGAACGAGGGTTTTTCCTTCCTCTTTGTTCATCTCTCCTTTTTCAACGAGTTCGTTTACGACCTGCTTGATCTTCTCCTCGGTGATGGACAGCACACCAATTCCAAGGAGCCCTACCTTCCTGAGTGATTCTATCATGATAATCCTCCGGATAGCACAAGACATGCATCTGACATATACCTTTTGCCAAAGGGGCTGGAGAAGTTTTAAAATGGGGGTAGCCAAACGAATACTGGGGAAAAATAATGTCCATACACAAAATAGGAGTTGTCTCACGCACATACCGCCATATCGAGCGTTACCGCCAGATTATTTCCGTTCTGTTCAAATACGGCTTTGGCGATGTTATAGACATCCTCCATATCGGGCGCAACATTGAGATCGCACTCCCAAAAAGTATCAGAAGACAGCATGAGCTGGTCGAGACGTTCACTCTGCCAGAGCGGGCGAGACTTTCAATGGAAGAACTTGGTCCCACCTTTGTGAAGATGGGGCAGATTCTATCCACACGTCCTGACCTGATCCCGATGGAGTTCATCGCCCAGTTCGAGAAACTTCAGGATGATGTACCGCCATTTCCATTTTCTGATGTTAAAAAAACAATCGAATCCGAACTGAAAGCCCCGATGGATACGATATTTCAGGATTTTGATGAGACTCCCGTTGCAGCAGCGTCTATCGGACAGGTGCACCGCGCCACCCTCATGGATGGTGAAGATGTTGCTGTCAAGGTACAGCGTCCTGACATACGAAAGACGATTGAGGTTGATCTGGAGATTATGCTTCATCTGGCAACGCTTCTGGAGCGGAACGTGGATGCCTGTCAGATATACCATCCCATAAGGATTGTTACGGAATTTGCAGATACGCTTACAAAGGAGATCGACTACAAGAACGAGGCGTTCTATATCGAGCGATTTGCAAGGCAGTTTCTGGACGATCCAACGGTTTACGTGCCAAAAGTCTTTTCGGAGGTAACAACTGCGAAGGTTCTCACGATGGAGTACATCGATGGCGTCAAAGTGTCGGACATCGATCGGCTGGAAAAGGAGGGTTTTGACAGGAAAGTGATAGCAGCATGCGGCGCAGACCTGATCTTCAAGCAGATCTTTGTGCATGGCTTCTTCCATGCCGATCCGCACCCGGGAAACATCG
The DNA here is from genome assembly GCA_048634345.1 of Methanobacteriota archaeon. Lineage (GTDB taxonomy): Archaea > Halobacteriota > Methanosarcinia > Methanosarcinales > Methanogasteraceae > Methanogaster_D. The sequence continues at coordinate 11,016 of JAIWAP010000007.1, forward strand.
TGATCCTTGCAGGTAACGTGGTCGGCTATCTGGATTTCGGGATGATGGGGCGCATCGACAGGCAGACCCGTGAAGATATTGTAGACCTTGTCCTTGCGATAGTCCGCCAGAACGAGGCGAAAGCAACCGACGCACTGTTGAGACTCACCAAGCACGATGCCCCGATTGACCGCCGAAGACTGGAAATGGATGTGGCAGACATCGTGTCACAGTACCTCGGAAAATCGCTGAAAGAGATCGGGGTAGGACAGCTTTTGCACCAGTTTATGGATCTGATCTCGAAGTACCGTTTGCAGATTCCGCCGGACCTCTTCATGATGATAAAGGCGATCACAATGGTTGAGGGATTTGGAACGGTGCTTGACCCTGATTTTGACTACACAAGTTCAGCAACTCCGTTCATCAAACGCATCCGGATGGAGCGGATGCATCCAAAACGTGTTGCAGGTGATATGTTAAACTCAGGGGCTGAGATCATTCACCTCTTAAAGGAGATTCCAGGGGGTTTGCATGACATCCTGGAGCAGGCAAAGCGTGGGCAGACCACGATCAGGTTCGAGCACAGGGGAATTGAGCCGATGCAGAAAACTCTTGATCAGGTCAGCAATCGCATCAGTTTCGCTATCGTTCTGGCATCGCTTGTCATGGGCTCCGGGTTGATCGTGCTCGCAGGAATTCCGCCATTATGGTACAACATCCCGATAATCGGCATCATCGGGTTTCTCGGTGCAGGGGCGATGGGTTTCTGGCTTCTCTTCTCGATTCTCAGGCACGGGAGGATGTAGACTCTGTTTTTTGATCTGGTCGATTCGTTCTCCAAAGAGACCGTGCGATACCGATTCTTTGCACCGCAATCCTTCGACCACAGGATGGCTGTGCGGTTCTGCAATATCGATTACGATCGTGAGATCGCAATCGCCGCATTCGTCGAGGAAAGTGGGGGAATGGGGAAACGAAGATGACCGGTGTTGGAAGACTCCATCATCGATCCAGATGAGGAGACCGCTGAGTTCGGAGACGGGCAGTGCGTGTGTTGGAGGTCGGGATGGTTGTGTGGGCGGAAGGGTTTTGTGGGGTGTGTTGGATAGTGGGGATAGTGACACTAAACGATTCATTACTGCAAAATGGAACAATCTTACTCACGAATGGTTCTCTTAATTTAACTGTAAATGTTATAGCTGAAAATTTAACTGGCAAGTTGGTTTCAGACTCTTCTGTTTTGTCAAATCCAACAATTACTCTGATAATCGGCGCTTTACTTACTTATTTTCTCAATATTTTTCAGATTCGGAAACGAGAAAATAAAGAAAGATGTAGATATGAATATACTTTAATCACAGATATTCTCGATATCTCAAAAAAGGAGAATAGGCAAGACCAAATGGCAAAATATTATGATGAGGAAAAACGAAACCCGGTCTTTAGAAAAATTGAAAATTATATGCTTATCGTGGAATTTATGAAAGATGTGTCGGACGGAAAATCGGTAGATGAAAAAGAATTAGAAAGGATGCGAACGGATTTAATAAAGAAGATTTAAGTTAGATTCACAACTGCTTTAAAGTCTCTGCACCCCAATTTTATTAGTGATTTGCCATTATCATTTAGAATTGCATCATAAATGGTTATAATGTCTTCAACATCAGAAATTCCTTTCATAATTATCCAATATCCAAAAATTCCTATTTTTACATCTACACATATATTATTTTTGAAAGTAAATGATAAAGATTCAATTTTTTCACCATACTTTGATACTTTTTTCGAAATCTCTAAATTAATGTTTAGATTTTGATAAATGAACACATCATAAATAGCATTAGTACGAAAAAGCTCTGATGCAATGTTCCGGGTAGTGTTTGCCAATTCGAACAATCTATCTTTTACATTCATTCCTTCAAAAATTTGCGTAGTTTCGGCTATACCTGTTTTTGAAATTTTAATATTTATTCCAGTAACGTCGTTGAAGAACATCCATTCATCTGATTTAGTATAATTTGCATTTTTATCTTTAAAGTAAGTGAAAAGTTCAGCATCTTTTAAAGTTAATATTTTAGGCGAAATTGCCATCACTTGGACTTTGTCAAGCATTTAAACTCCTGCCCATATCATCGCTTGCTTCTTTTCTTCTTTTTATCCTTAATGAGTGGCTGGTTGAATATCCACTCAGCAAATCTGCAAGCATTTCCTTTTCATGACCCGTACTTGAATTTGAAACTGCCAAAGATGCGTCTTTTATTTGTTTTTTTGTGACATTCACGTCGCCACTATCAGATAAACTATTCAAAGCTTTAGATATAACCCTACCACGTGTAAGGCTGTTTTGGCGTCTTTTTTTATCACTATCCGCCTCCCGTGATAATTCATCTCCTGCTATTTTTATTATGTATAAATTTATTTCTTCACGTGATGAATGTGGATGCTCTTTAAGATAACCTTTAACAAGATCGTCAAATAAATCAGGATCACTTACAATTTCATTGTAAATTTCCTCAATAGAATCATCCATGATTTTAACTCAAAAATATTATTAGCTCTTACTTTTCTGAATTATTTTCTGAATTTTTTCCGAGACTTCAGGGGAAAGTGGTATTTCTTCAACCAGTTCTCCTTTTAATTCACCAAATAACATAAAATATTTTCTATAATTATACATCAAATCTCCAATCATAATGTTTGCATGCTCGATGAGTTCTTCTTCATTTCCTTCTTGGATAAGTGTTACTATTTCAATAAGTCTATTAATATTAGTGGATACTATGGATTCAAACTCTTCATCCGTAACTTTTCCGTACGATGCAAATCTATAAACATGTTCAAATGCTATAGTAAGCATATAACTAAAAATAGTGCTCCTACCACCATGGATGTTGATTAAAGTTGCAAGTTCTACACGTGTTCTTACTAAAGGATAAATATTTCTATTCAATAAATACTCTTTATTCGATGATAAATTATTTAAATAGTTGATAGTTACCTCTTTAGCAAATTCGTAATCATCTTTGTATATTTCTCTCTCTTCAGGAACCAACTGATATTCTCTTATTTTATCTTCGAAATCGAGATAAGCATTCCAAATTTTAATTGTAGATTCTTCGTCGTTAAGAGTCAATTTTATAGCTTCGAAACAATCTTTTGCAAAAGGTTTGCATTTATCAATGTTCTTATCTGCTTTGCGTCCTGCGGCGTTAATTTGCTGCAAATCAGAAGAGACCTCTTTAACTACCAATCCGATTATCATTAATTCTTTTATATCTATTGCAAAAAGATTTTGAAGAATTCGATTCCCAATTATATTAATTGAATCGAATTTTTTATGTTCAAGATACGCCTCTGCAACAGTTAGATCTTGATTTATCAATTCAACGACATTAGTCATAACATCCGGTTTCTCTTGATTCTATATGTATCTTTCCACAGCGTCCCACCCACGTCCAACCGAGCCACGGAAACGGTGTGGCACCCAGAGATCTTTATCGCACCATTTCTTGAGATGTGGAAACGTCTTGCGCAGTTCTCTTCGCTTCATCTGTAATGAACCAGAACTCCTATTACAAAAAATCCTCCCAAAAGCGAAATTTCCAGCACTGCAACCACCAAAAAATAAAAGCGCGGCAAAATATCTCGGCGCGCCCTGCTCAGCCGAAACTTGTGCTCCCAGGGGATGTAGCACCACCATCTCAACGTTTAAAGTGTATCTGGCACCAAGAATCTAATCATGGAACCTGAGATCTCGGTCATAGTCCCGGTCTTAAATGAGGCTAACTGCCTCGAGGCGACGCTTGGATCGATCGCAAACCAGAACACAAACATACCGTATGAACTGATCGTGTCAGACAGTGGCAGCACAGACGGGAGTCTCGATATTGCAAAGAGGTACGCTGACAGCACCATCTACTGCGAAGAGCGCGGGATTGGAGCAGGCAGACACTTTGGAGCGATTGCTGCGAAAAAGAGCAGCAAATATCTCATATTCATCGACGCAGATACCGTGATACCCGGATACTACCTTGCTTATGTCTATGAAACATTCAAGACCGATCCCGATCTTGTCGCATTCTCAACCGGATTTGAGTTCTCAGAACAATCAGAGCAGATAAAACTTGCAGAGACTCTCGCCAACAAGTATTTTCTGATGCGCGATAAATTGCTCTCTGTCACCCTTCCCGGTTTTAACACCTGCGTGCGGCGGGATGCATACAACGAGTGCGGTGGATACAGAAATGTCCTGCTCGAGGATGTGGACTTCAGCAGACGGATAAACAAGATCGGAGATGTGAAGTTTTTTCCCCACATAAAAGTTACGAACTCATCCAGACGTCTGGAATCGATGGGACTTCTCGGAACGGTCTATTATTACACACAACTGGATCTTGGCAGGAAACTGGACTCGACATTTATAGACCGACTTACAAAGAGACTCAGAGTCGCAGATATGCGGGAATACGTTGGCATACGCAAGTGATATGGCACTGACTGCACGGAATTGGGGTTTTTATCTTGATTGCGAACGAACGCTTCTTGTGAGCGGTAGTGTCCATTACTGGCGGCTCGATCGCTCGAGATGGAATGAGATCCTCGATCGAGTCCATGAGATGGGTTTTTCAGTCATCTGCACCTACATACCATGGGGTGTTCACGAAATTTCCCCGGGAGAGTTTGATTTTGGTGAGATCAACCCGGATTACGACCTGAACGCATTCTTAACACTCTGTGAGGATAAGGATCTGCGTGTGCTGCTGCGTCCGGGTCCGCATGTCAACTCCGAGATCACATATTTCGGGTTTCCAAAGCGGGTTCTTGCGGATCCCCTGGTCCAATCGGTCACTGCCGACGGCACATCAGTGGTATTCCCATCGCCTCCACGGATGTTTCCTGTACCGAGTTATGCATCGGAAAAATTTTACCAGGAAGTTGGCATATATTTTGATCGTGTCTGCCCGATCATAAGAGATCATCTCCATCCGCACGGCTGCGTAATCGCTGTTCAGGCAGACAACGAGATGTCCTTCTTCCTGCGCACCCAGCCGTATGACCACGACTACTCAACCGGCGCTATTCTTTTGTATCTCTGGTTCTTAAACGAAAAATACCATGACATCAAGCGGTTGAACAGCGCATACAGAACAGATTATGATTCGTTTGATGAAGTGCCACCGCCCCGCAATTTCAATGCAAGGCATCAAAGTGATCTTCCATATTATCTGGACTGGATCGAGTACAAGGAATATTATCTACAGCACGGGCTTGCACGTATCAGTGATATGTTAAAGGAGCGCGGCGTTGCCACGTTCATGTACCATAATCTGCCAGGGGTGTGCATAAAACCGCCATACAACCAGATTAAGATGGAAGAGATCGTTGATGCGGTCGGTTTTGACCTCTACTACTACAAAGAGGAGTATCATAAAGTAAAACGGTGCATCCAGTATCTCAGTGGCACGAGTCGCGTGCCGTTCATAACAGAGTTTGCATCGGGATTCGTCGCACTCCCGATCCCGGTCAAACCGATCATGCTCGACGACGCCGAATTCACAACTTATGCCGCGCTCATGCACGGATTTTCAGGAATTAATTTTTACATGTTAGTCGAGCGTGAACGATGGGTTGGAAGCCCGATCGACCGATTCGGAGGAGTCAGAAAAGAGCGATTCCGGTTCTACCAGAGGTTTAACCGGATCATCAAACGGATAAATTATCAGAAACTGAGGATAAAATGCGAAGGAATCCTGTTAATAAACCGTGATTGTGCCCGTCTCGAACTTGCATCATCGCTTCTCACGCCGATCCCGATTCTTGGCGGCATCACGCCCGAATACTATGTTAGCGAGGACGATCTCGGATTTAATGACGTAATCCAGCTCGAATATGGGCGGCAGTGGGATGCGCTGTACTATGGATTCGGTGCTGCGAAGTACGCTGTTACTATCGGCGATACCGAACTTCCACTGGAGCGACTTTGCGAGTACAGGGTGGTAGCAGTGCCTACATTTGATTTCATGAGCAGAGACGTTCAGGATAAATTAATTAACTATGTAAAAGGTGGCGGCTGTCTTGTTATAGGACCAAGAGTCCCTGAATTCGACGAACATATCAAAGAATTTGGAATTATCGGAGAATACCTACCAAAACCTGACGGACGAATGGATGAGGTGATTGTGGATGGTACCAAACTGAAAGATGCGGACATATTCGATATCGGCGCAACCGATGGTATAACCGGTGGCACAGCCGATGCCGTTTCTGTTCTGACCGCTGACCCGGGAACAATCATCTACCAGCAGAAGATCGGGAGCGGTAGCATCATCCACTTCGGATTCCTCTTTCCAAGGATTACAGAAGATGTCCCGGCGGGGGTGATCAGCATAATCGATCGGATCGCAGCCGCTGGAGGGATGCGGCGCGTGATTCCCTGCACTGATCCACAGATCGACGTAGCAGTGCATATAGCAGACGGGGCAGATGGCAGAGAGGTTCTATTCGTTGCAAACACCGGGATGGGTGAGAAAGATGTTGATATCGGCGGGATATATCTTGATCCGGATAGCGAAGAGATGGTTGGTCCGATGATCAGGATTCCTGCATACACGGTCCGGATTCTTGAGGTCGCTTCTCATGATCGGTGAGGATATCAGAATCCTGGACTGGGGTGTTGAGCAGTGGAACAACCTCTACCATGCCCTATTTCACAGGGGCAAGCCAGAGACTGCTATTATCATCATCCACGATTCCGGTGTGCCACTGAAGATCGTGCAGACCGGGCAGGGGTCAAGACCTGAACTCAAGGACCGATTTGCGGATGATCGGCGACTGGAAGACGTTATCAAAGCGATGCACCACGAAGAAGGTGTGGATAGGGTTTATGCCATCTCCTATCCTGCGATACGGCGTATATTCACCAGATTTGAGAGCACTGTTGACTTTGACGCCAATTATATCAAGCAGTTGTTCTCGCTAAAAGACGCCATATCCTCCGAGATCGGGACCGGGATCTGCCAGTACCCGGCTGGCTCAAACTGGCTTTCTGATCTCGAGTATAAAACGGTTAAGAAGATCCTATCTTCCGCACCTGATGACGCACTTGTCATGCTCACGATCTTCAGCGGGAATGATATCTGGACGAACTGGATCATCGGAATCGAGGGCGGCACGATCAACTTGATAACAACACTCGATGCGATAAAGTCAGAAGCCGGATCGGTTGTGGACTGGAGGCGTGAGTATCATCAGATCGCGGGTAGCGTGAAGAGACATTTCGGGGTTAAGCCGCTTGCGTTCTTCATGGATCACGAGACCTTTCGGGATCTGATCGGGAGCAGGGATAAACTGCGATTTTTTAGGGATGCGCTATCCGGACGGAAGATTATGTCAAAGGCGCTGCCGATCAAGTACAGGATTCTTTTGTTTTTGCAGAGGGTGTTTGGGTGGTTATCTGGCAACAGGCGTGGTGGGATGGGCGGTTCTTGAATTGGCAGAACCATAGTAACTACCCGAGGTATGTTGATTGATCTTCTGATTGTGATCCTGTGCTTTATGGCACGAAAAATAACCACAGATGACGCGAGAGCATTTAACCATTTATTCTCCTCCGCGTACTCGGCGGTTAAATTCCCGGTTTGGTTACGCTATGTTCCGGGTTCCAGGTAGTCTCTGTATGGTGAAGTCCCCCGGTAATGGTTTATGTGCCCGGGTTACTAATGTACAAACAATCTTGGTAAAACTGTTGTTCCTATCAAAACAACATAAGAGTCTAATTGATAGAAACCTTTATCTGATGATCGTGGTTTGTGATTACCAAGAGATCGGCAAAGAGTTGGTACCATGCAAACAAAATCACTCTGTCCCGAATGCAAAAAAGTGATCGATGCAACCGTGTACGAAGAGAACGGGCAGATGCGTCTGGAAAAGACCTGCCCGGAACACGGCACATTTAAGGATGTTTATTGGTCTGATGCCGCGCTTTACGAGAGATTTGCAGAGTTCAGGCACGATGGAACCGGAGTCGATAACCCCATGACCAAAAGGGATGAGGGCTGCCCTTATGACTGCGGGCTCTGCCCCGAACATAAAACAACGACGGTTTTATCGCTCATCGATGTCACGAACCGGTGCAATCAGAAGTGCCCGGTATGTTTTGCGAATGCAGCCGCCGCAGGTTATGTGTACGAGCCATCCATAGAGCAGATCCGGGAGATGATGCAGCTCTTGACCAGAGAGAAGCCGGTACGCAATTGGGCGATACAGTTTTCAGGCGGTGAACCAACTGTAAGAGATGATCTGCCGGCTATCATCAGGATGGCGCGTGATCTCGGCTTTATACAGATTCAGATCGCAACAAACGGCATTCGTCTCGCAAAGAGTGTGGAGTACTGCAGGGAACTTCGGGAGGCGGGACTGCACACTGTGTATCTCCAGTTCGATGGTATGACCCCTGAACCATACCACCATATCCGCGGATTCAACGCGCTTCCCACAAAACTGCGTGCGATTACGAACTGCCGGAAAGGAGGACTCAAGAGTATGACCCTTGTCCCGACATTGATCAGAGGGGTAAACGATGATCAGATCGGCGACATCATACGGTTTGCATCAGAGAATCTTGATGTGGTCAAGGGTGTTAACATGCAGCCAGTCTCTTTTGCAGGAAGAATAAATCAGGAGGATCGTGAAAAGTGGAGATTCACGATTCCGGATGCATTCAGATGTATCGAAGAGCAGACCGATGGAGAGATCACGAGAGATGATTTCTATCCGGTTCCATTCGTGGTTCCGATATCAAACTTCGGTGAGGTCAGGAAAGGAGATCCACAGGTGAAGTTCACAATGCATCCGCACTGCGGTGCTGGAACTTATGTCTACGTGGAAGATGGCAAGTACATCCCGATCACGCGGTTCATCGATGTCGAGGGATTGCTCGAATATCTGGGCGAGGTTGCTTGCAAATACGATCATACGACGATCAACAAACTGCATGTCACTGCGAGTATTATATCGCATCTCACGCAGTTTATCGATGCAAAAAAAGCACCAAAGAGCGTGGATGTGAAGAAACTACTCATCAACGCACTCAGCAAAGGCACGGAAGATGTCATAAAGCAGTTCCATCGGAAAACTATGTTTTTGGGAATTATGCACTTTCAGGATCTCTACAACATCGATCTGAACCGCGTGGAGCGTTGTGGTATCCATTATGCAACTCCGGACGGACGTGTGATTCCGTTCTGCAGTTACAACTCGTTGCACCGGGAAGAAGTTGAGCGCAGGTTCTCGGTGCCGCTTGAGGAATGGGAGCAATCGCATGATGATCAGTGATTTACGATTGGTATGTTTGCATGGGGGCGTGTGTACTCGGTCAGGGTTGGCGGGATTGCTCCGCCTATGACCAATCTATCAGAGATCCTTGCAGGCAAAAGAGGTCTCAGAATGGTGGCTACCGCCACTGTTTTTGAGACTTTTACGTAATGCCCAGCCTTGCAGGCTGTGGCATCGATGAAATCCTGCAAGGGATTTCATTACCAAGTCTCTAAACTTAATCAGGTGCATTTATGTTGGATGGTATCGATGACAGGAAGTGGTGGTTTATATGAAGATACAAACCCTCGATGACGTGGAAACGGAAGGAAAAACTGTTTTGATGCGTGCGGATTTCAACTCGCCAATCGACCCTGCGACAGGAGAGATTACAGACAGCACCAGAATCCGCGGACATGCGGAAACAGTCAATGATCTCGCGGATGCGAAACTCGTGATACTGGCGCATCAGGGAAGACCAGGCGATTCAGACTTTGTGACACTTGAGCAGCATGCCGAGATCCTCAATGAACTGGTCAGGCAGGATGTGAGATATATGCCTGACATCCTTGGACCGGCAGCGAAAGCAGCGATCAGGGATATATCAGTAGGTGAGGTGCTTGTGCTCGAAAACGTTCGATTCTTCTCGGAAGAGGTGCTAAATCGCCCTCCTGAAGTGCAGAAAGAAACAATGCTTGTGAAGAGCCTTGCCCCACTCTGCGATCTGTTTGTGAATGATGCGTTTGCCGCGGTGCATCGTTCCCAGCCATCGATCGTTGGATTTCCGATGGTGATGCACTCGGTTGCCGGGCGGTTGATGCAGAAAGAGATCGAGGTTCTCGAAAAGGTTCTCGAAGGCGATAGGAGACCGCAGATCTGTGTGCTGGGCGGCGCAAAGTTCAATGGCACGGTTGGGTTGATCAAACATGTACTTGAACATAACATCGCTGACAAGGTTCTGGTCTCTGGTGTGATTGGGAATCTCTTTCTGATGGGGCGGGGTTATGAACTCGGAAGGAGCAGCGAATGCATCGAGGAGGGCGCGCCGCACAAGTTAATCGATGAGGTGAAAGCGCTGATAGCAGAGTATGGCAACAGGATCGAAACACCTGTGGATGTTGCAGTGGATGTTGATGGTGGGCGTGTCGAGCACACGGTCAATGATCTCCCAAACGAGCATCAGATCTTCGATATCGGTGAAGGCACGATTGCAATCCAGACAAGAGAGATCAGAAATGCGGGCACGATCGTGGCAAACGGTCCTCCGGGAAGGTTCGAGGATCCAGAGTTCGAACTCGGCACGAAATCGCTGCTATCAGCGATGGCAGAGACCAGAGGGCATGCCATCATCGGCGGCGGTCACGTCATAGCAGCGGCAGCAAAATATCATATTGCTGATGGCATATACTATGTCAGCACCGGCGGCGGCGCAATGATCGAGTTCCTGTCAGGCAAGGAACTGCCAGCACTCACCGCACTGAAGATGGCTGCGGAACGGCAGAGGTAATTGCGTTCGTGGTAATCGAAAGTTTTGAAGGCACTATTTAAAAAATCCAGTGATATTCAGTACTTGCTCAATGGGTAGTGGTTGTTTTTGAGAGTTTTTATCTTCTTCTGGGTGATTGAAAATATAAGGAATAGAATTGAAAGATTATATGTAATCAGAAACTAATAAAAATTATCAGAAATGCACTCCTCCCAATCTTTTGGGAGTACCCGAACGATTTCGAATATATCCGGAATGGATATCCTGTAATGGCTTATGTCAGAATTTTTGTCAGTATTATGAAAACAACACCCAAGTCAATCAAATCAAAACATATTTAAAGCAGTGCAGCAGATAGCATATTATGAAGAGCGCTGTCGAATCCCTGCGTGATCTCGGACTCACCGAGTACGAGGCAAAGGTATACACCGCACTTGTGAAGATCAGGAGCGGAACCGCATCAGACATTCATCTGGTCTCAGGGATTCCGCGTTCTGCGGTGTACGGTGCGCTAAATAGGCTTGAAGAGTGGGGGATCGTCGAGGTCCAGTCCTCCAAACCGATGAGATATAGGGCAGTTCCTCCGGAGATTGCCCTTGAAAAACTGAAAGATCGTTTTGTAGCAGAGAGTGAAAACGCGCTTGTTACGCTTGAAGAAATCTATCAAACACAGAAGATGGAAGCACAAGAAGAGGCAATATGGGCGATAAATGGAGTAAAAAACGTAAGCGACAAAATTATCGAGATGATCAGGGGAGCACAGAATGATATCATCTTTGCTGCATCTTATCCATCGTTTCATGAGATTGCAAAGACATACCCGATTTTTGAGAATGTAAAAGGTGAAATAATCAATAAAATCGAAGAGGGGGTCACAGTTCGGGTAACTGGCTCGCGGAGCGAAGAACTCGAAGAGATTACAAAGAATATTCAGGGGGCACAAATCAGAGCATTTCCTTCCGATAAATCGATGGCAAGTGGCGGCTTACTGATCACTGATGGAAACGAGGCACTGATCACGATTGTGAGCGAAAACGCGGATACCCGCATGTACGAGCTCATGGCAATCTACACGGAAGGGGTCGGGGCTGTGTCGATATTCAAACACTTTGTTGAGACTGAGTGGGATGTATCAGTGTCTGTATGAAGGTGGGTGAAAAAATAGGGGGCGATTAAGATCTCGGTTAAGGGCATCTTTGAGCAGATCGGGATTTTCATCGAGAAGAAGACAATCCTGATACTCGCAATTGCGGCTATTCTTATTCTCCTCTCATTCGCCGGCGCACAGCGAATCGAGATGGCATCAGGCATCGAAACGTTCGTGGAAAAGGAATCCCGCCTTTATCAGGACTTTGACCTGCTGTACCGGCAGTACTTCGGAACGTTAGCGATCGTGATCATGGTCGAAAGTGGAGATGTGACCACGCCGGAGGTCTTGCATGCCATCGATCGTTTGGATACTGGCATTTCCGGAACAAAAAATGTTGTGGAGGTTGTTAATCTTGCAACCATGGTGCGTCAGGCAAATCTCAGAGGATCAGGGCGTGACAGGATTCCTGATGATCAGGGCGCGGTCAGATCGCTCATCGATTCGATACCAGAACATCAGCGCGAGATCGTACTGCCTGATACACGGCATACTGCGGTATATGTCACCATGCCGGCACGCCTCACCGATCCAGAGATGATCGATCTCCTTGCCGATGTCGAGGACGTGGTGGAACTGGCATCGTTTCCACCGGGATATAAGGTCATCGTCACCGGCGAACCAGCGTTCTATGTAGCCATGCAGGATGAGATGAAATCGAGTATGGGTCCGCTCCTTCTGATAGCGTCACTGTTGATGGTGGTGGTGCTATTCATCGCATTCAGACATGCCCGGTGGAGGCTGCTTCCACTCCCGATAGTCATCATCGGGATCGTTTGGACGTTTGGCGCGATGGGATTTCTTGGTATACCACTTACGATAGTCTCGCTGTCTGCTTTTCCGATTCTGATCGGACTTGGCATCGATTATGCGATCCAGTTCCACAACCGCATCGAAGAGGAATTCGCAAGAAGTAAGGATGTGAAGAAAGCGGTCTCAGAAACGGTACGGCACACCGCACCGGCTGTTATGATCGCCGTGATCATCACCGGGCTTGGATTTGTGAGCCTATCCACCTCAACGGTGCCGATGATCCGGGATTTCGGGCTGCTTTGTCTGATCGGGATCGTCTGCTGCTTTTTTTCTGCGCTGTTCATCGGAATTACGGTGATCTACTCGCTGCACCGGAACAAAAACAACAGTCAGAACCGCAAACAGAAGAATGAGCGAACGATCAATAAAAATGTGGATGGTGCAGCCGAGCAAATATTCGGCAGTATTGCGGTCTGGTCTGCGCGTAATCCCCTGCTCGTTCTCAGTGTTGCAGGATCGCTCTGCTTTGCAGGACTGTATGCGGATACGATGATCGGGATCGAGACCGATGTGAAGGAGTTCATGCCTCCTGATATGCCCGCGCTTATCGATATCGACCACATGATCGTGGTTCTTGGCGGCATCGACCAGTTGAATCTGATCGTGAAAGCAGATGACGTGACCGATCCATCCGTGCTTGAATGGATGGATCGATTTGCTGCGCACGAGGTTGAATCACATCCGTATATCTTCGGCGCAGATAGCATCGTAGGTCCGATGAAGATGATGAACCAGGGAGTTCTTCCAGAGGATGCTGCGGGAGTGGATGCGATCATGGAATCGATGCCAGAGAGCACTAAAGATCGGTATATCTACGGGGGTACCACCGCGCTTATCAATCTCGGCATCGGGGATGCGATGTCAGGGCTTGGGCTGCCAAGGGTCGATCGACTGACCAGACTGGTTAAGGATGATGTCCGATGGACGCACCCTCCACCGGGTGTCACCGTCACGATCACAGGAAACCCGGTTGCGCTGACCACTGTGTTTGAAGCACTCACGACAGGAAGGAGGCTGATGACGTTTGTAGGTCTTATCCTGATCCTCGGCGGGCTATTCCTGCTCTATCGTGACTGGCTGAAAGCAATAATCCCTGTACTCACCATGACCCTTGTCATCGGCTGGTCAGGGGGCGTCATGTACGCACTCGGCATGGATTACACGCCGATGACAGCAACGCTCGGCGCGCTGATCCTCGGCATCGGATCTGAATATGCTGTGATGATGATGGAGCGGTACTTCGAGGAGCGGGAGAACGGACTTGTTCCGATCGATGCAATCCGGGTGTCCACGGGTAAGATCGGGACTGCGATACTGGCATCCGGATGTACAACGCTCGCAGGATTCTCGGCACTGATTGCATCGCCGTTCTCGCTGAACCGGAACTTCGGAATCGTGACCGTGATCGATGTGCTGCTCGCGCTGATCGCAAGTTTCTTTGTATTTCCGGTGCTCGTGGTGTGGCTGGATGAGTGGCGTGAGAAGAGGAGGGCGCGGAGAGGGGAGTGATTTGAATTTGTGATAAAATATATAATTAAAGTACTACAATTAACAGTAGGACAAACTATGAACAAGAATAAGACAATACTCGCAGCACTACTATCAATTGCAGCGCTCACCGCACTCGCAACATCGATACCAGCCGCGTCCGCCGCGGGCTTGCCAGACGACCTCTCACCGGGCTTTACGTTCTCCAAGAACTTCTATGACATCTACGGCAAGCCAAACATCACCGCGTCAATCGTCGGCGACAACGAGTTTGGTCGAGGCGACGAGGCGACGCTCACAATCGATCTCGTCAACCGCGGCGTCGTTCTTGGATTTGAGTCCGACCGGATGCCTGACGGCGACGACGAGATCGATCTTGCAGAGATGGAGCTTGGATACGAACTCCAGCAGGTGAATGCGATCGGGATAACAGCAGTCCTTGTCACTCCGGACGGAGTCCCGATCAATGTCAAGTCCGGACCGCAGCAGGTTGGCTCAATCCGTGGAAGCAACGGCGCAAGCGAGACGGTCAGTTTCAACATCGAGATCGATGAGAACGCTCCTGCCGGCATCTATCCACTGATCTTTGCCACGAGTTACATGTACCAGAAGAACGTGCATGTGAGCGGTAATGTCAGCGAAAACAGGGCGGATGTGAACTTCTGGTATGATACACTCAACCAGACGCAGATACTATACCTATCGGTCAAGAGACTGGCTGATTTCGAGATAACAGACGTTTCATCCGATCTTCAGGCAGGCGAGGATGACCGGGTGCTTTCCATAACTTACCAGAACACTGGCGAGGAGGCCGCGGTGGACGCGGTAGCCCGGATCAGCGTGACCGATCCGTTCAGCAGCACCGACGATCAAGCATATCTCGGGACGCTCGAACCGGGCGAGAGTGCGACCGCAGTATTCGTACTCGACACGGATTCCGGCGCAACAATAAAGCCTTATGGAATCGATACTGAGATCAGGTTCGAGGATTCGGGCGGGAAGTCGAGGATATCCGAGTCCATGACCGCGATGGTCACAATTGCACCACTGATACCGGGGTCAGAGAAGATGAAGCCGTACATCCTCCCGATTGTGCTGATCCTGCTTCTTGCGCTTCTGGCAGTCGGGGTCAGGTACTATATCAGGAATTTCATGAGCGGTGGTTCCGGTGCAAAATAGACGGATTATGGTTGCTCTGATCGCTGCGACCATGATCATGATCTGGGCGGCACCGATTTCGCCTGCAAAGTACATTCCTGAGAGCTACACACGATCCACAAACTACTACGACGTCACAGGCGACCCCCTCCTTGTTGCGACGCTCGTTGGAGATAATGAGTTTCGCCGCGGCGAGGACGCGGTGCTCGAGATCACGCTCCAGAATTACGGGGCGATCTTTGCAATCGAGGGGGATGAGTACCTTGATCCCGATGACCCGGACTACGATGATGATGTGTTGCTTGCCATGACCGAATTCTGGGTAGAACTGGAAAAATCCGCCGCAGACCGCTCCCGGGCGGTTCTTCTCGCAGATAGTGCGCCAATTTGGGTGGCGGCCGAGGTCAGGGATATTGAGACGATTGAAGCTGGTGAAACAGGAACCGTGCGGTTCCCGATCCGTATCGACGATAACGCGCCAGCCGGAATCTACCAGCTACGCTTAGAGGTCTGTTACGATCACGTCGATAACGTGCAGGTAGAAGGAACCCCCAATAATCCTGATATCAACTACTGGAACGTAACAGAGACATGGAACCAGAGCATACCGATTGTGGTCAAGAAGGAGTCGGATTTTAAGGTCGTTTACATCTCTTCCACCCTGATGGTCGGGGAAACCGGGGTTTTGAACATAACATACCGGAACACCGGCGAGGATGTAGCAACAGATGTGATTGCCAGAATAAGTGACATGCTGCCATTCACTGCTGCCCGGAATCAGGAGCGCATCGGAACGATTGCGCCGGGAGAGTCTGCGACAGCGTGTTTCCGGGTCAGCACAGGCAGGGATGCGATTCCGAAAGTGTACGATATAAGTACAGGGATCCGGTTCAAGGATGGTGATGGCGAGATTAAGATCTCGGATCCGATGCAGGTCGGGGTCGCGGTTGCGCCAGGGGTTCCGTTCTCTGATAAGCTGGGTGCTGCGAAGTGGTGGATCATCGCTGTTGTGGTTGCGCTCGCTCTATTCTGGGGATGGCGAGCGTGGAAGATGTGGGACTGGGATGGGGCAGGGAGTTGAGACGTCCACCGCCCGCCCTAAGTAAACAGAGAACCATTCACCTCTTATGCGCTCTGTGGCAGCATTCGTGATTTATCACGAATTAGCACGTTTGGACGAATCTTATGAATTCGATGACCGTCAGGTTTGAAAAAGCTCAAGTTATGGCAGCATGAAGTACAACCATGCGTTTCGATCTCCACATCCACGCCGTCTATTCGAGAGACTCCAGATCGCCGATTGACTCGATACTTGCGCACGCGGTTGACATCGGTCTCGACGGGTTTGCAGAGACGTACTCGGTCTTTGCGAGCCTCACGAATGCGATAATCGATAAGATCGGAGAGGGCGTCACGGTTCGGATGACCGGATCGTTCGACAGGAGATTTGAAAAAATCGCGGGGGAGTTCAGGGGCGGGTAGAGATCTCGATCAAGGACATTTTTGAGAAACTCGGCGTTGCAATCGAGAAGAATCCGGGTCTGATACTCGCAGTTGTGGCTATTCTCATCCTCATCTCTTTTTCCGGTGCGCAGCAGATCGAGATGGCGTCAGGCACCGAAACGTTTGTCGAGAAGGAGTCTCGCCTGTATCAGGACTTTGACCTCCTGTACCGCCAGTACTTCGGGACGGAAGCGATTGTTGTGATGGTCGAGGGCGGGGATGTGACGACGCATGAGGTCATGCGTGCAATCGAGAGGCTGGCAACCGGCGTTTCAGGTACCGAGAATGTCAAACAGGTCGCAAGCATCGCGGAGATGGTGCAGGACGCGAATCTCATGGCATCAGGGCGCAAGCGTATCCCTGATAACCAGGATGCAATCAGGGCATTGATCAAGACGCTGCCAGAAGAGGCGCGTGAAACCGTGTTACCCGATTCGCGACATGCTGCGGTCTACGTGATCATGCCCGCACGCGTAACCGACCCTGAGAAGATGGATGTGCTCGCGGTTGTAGAGGATATGGTGCAGTGGGCTGACTTTCCTGCGGGGTACAACGTGATAATCACCGGCGATCCGGTCTTCATGGACGCGATGCAGTACGAGATGAACGCGAGCATGGGACCGCTTCTCATGATCTCGTCGCTTCTGATGGTGGTTGTGCTCTTCATAGCGTTCAGGCACGCCAGATGGCAACTGCTCCCGCTGCCGGTGGTCCTTGTTGGGATCATCTGGACGTTTGGTGCGATGGGCATTCTTGGAATACCACTCTCGATGGTCTCGATGTCGGCTTTCCCGATCTTAATCGGGCTTGGAATCGACTATGCGATCCAGTTTCACAACAGAATCGAAGAGGAGTTCGCAAAAAGCAATGATGCGAAGAGAGCGGTCAGGGAGACGGTGCGCCACACTGCACCAGCGGTCGTGATCGCTGTAATCATAACCGGACTTGGATTTGTGAGCTTATTCACCTCAAGCGTGCCGATGATCCAGGATTTTGGTTTGCTCTGCCTCGTCGGGATCGTCTGTTGCTTTTTTTCCGCCCTGTTCATCGGGATCACCGTGATCTACTCGCTTCACAGAAAAACCGGAAGAAAGGAGCGGAAACCGCAGAAACAGCATGACCGGACAGAAAGCGCTGTTGAGCGATTCTTCGGCGGTCTTGCGGTCCGGGCAGCCAGAAACCCGCTGCTCGTGCTCGGTGTCGCGGGATTGCTCTGCTGCGCAGGATTGTATGCTGACACGATGGTCGGAATCGAGACTGATGTGAAGACGTTCATGCCCCCGGACATGCCAGCGCTCATTGATATGAACCACATGGTAGAGGTTCTTGGCGGAACCGACCAGTTGAACCTGATCGTCAAGGCGGATGACGTGACCGACCCTGCCGTGATCGCATGGATGGACCGCTTCGCAGCACACGAGGTCGAGTCGCACCCGTATGTCTTTGGTGCGGAGAGCATCGCAAACCATGTAAAAATCGCAAATCATGGGCATCTCCCGGTGGATCCCGCACAGATGGACGCAATCCTAAAAGCGATGCCGGATACGACGAAAGATCGCCATATCTACGGGCGCACAACCGCACTTCTCAGCCTGGACATCGGGGATGCGGTATCCGGTCTCGGGCTTCCCAGAATCGATCGGTTGATCAGGCTTGTGGAGGATGACCTCTTGTGGGTGCAGCCGCCGCCGGGCGTAACTGTCACGATCACCGGAAACTCGGTTGCGATGACGACGGTGATCGGTGCGCTCACGAGCGGCAGGATCGCGATGACGTTTACAGGACTCGTCCTGATTCTTGGCGGGCTTTTCCTGCTCTACCGGGACTGGTTGAAGGCAGTAATCCCGGTTCTCACCATGACCCTTGTGATCGGCTGGTCAGGAGGCATCATGTACCTGCTTGGCATGGACTACACACCGATGACCGCAACGCTCGGAGCGCTGATCCTGGGCGTCGGCTCAGAGTATGCTGTGATGATGATGGAGCGGTATTTTGAGGAGCGAGAGAACGGTCTTGCCCCGATCGACGCCATCAGGGTAGCTACATCAAAGATCGGGGTTGCGATAACAGCATCAGGATTCACGACGCTTGCCGGTTTTTCTGCGCTGATCGCATCGCCGTTCTCGATGAACCGGAACTTTGGAATCGTGACCGTGATCGATGTGCTGCTTGCGCTCCTGGCGAGTTTTCTTGTCTTTCCGGTGCTGGTGGTGTGGCTGGATGGGTGGCGGGAGAAGAGGAGGGGGCGGTATGCAACATGCCGATACTAAAATGGGTTTTACATATAAAAACTATAATAATTGACCCCATGATAACGAATGATATAAAAGTGCCGGATGGAAACATACATCATCTCCGAATGAGCGTTAATACAATAATCGGGAAGGATTGGTAGAATGGCAAAGAATTATAATAAAACTCAAGAAGAGCCTCTTGAAAAGCAACTGTGGAAAGCGGCGGACAAACTCAGAAAGAATATTGACGCTGCCGAGTACAAACATATAGTTCTGGGTCTGATTTTCCTGAAATATATCTCGGATGCTTTTGAGGGATTGTATCAAAGACTGCAACAAGGGGCGGGTGAATACGCCGGTGCCGACCCTGAAGACAGGGACGAATATAAAGCCGAGAATGTCTTTTTTGTTCCTGGAATTTCCCGATGGTCATATCTTCAGGCGAGAGCCAAACAGCCGGAGATCGGTAAAGACGTTGATTTCGCAATGGACGCAATCGAAAAAGAGAATCCCTTGCTCAGGGGGGTTTTGCCAAAGGTCTATGCAAGAGGCAACCTCGACCCGACGAGTCTTGGCGGTATGATCGATCTGGTTGGCAACATCGCGCTTGGTGATGCCAAAGTTAGAAGTGCCGATGTTCTTGGTCATGTCTTTGAGTATTTTCTTGGCGAGTTTGCTCTTGCGGAAGGAAAAAAGGGCGGACAGTTCTACACCCCCCGAAGCGTTGTTCAATTACTTGTAGAGATGCTGGAACCCTACAATGGCAGAGTCTTTGACCCTTGCTGCGGCTCTGGTGGTATGTTTGTCCAGTCGGAAAAGTTTGTAGAAGATCATCAGGGAAAAATAAACGATATTTCCATTTATGGTCAGG
>JAIWAP010000008.1:0-30351 GCA_048634345.1 Methanobacteriota archaeon
CATCGATAGGAAGTTTTCTAAGATTTGGAGCTACCTGAAACGCAAAGAAAAGTCTGATATCAATCAGCAGCTCTTGAGAATAACAATCATAGGAAACGGCGGTAGAATAGTCTGTGAATACGATCTCATGCTCAAGAGGTTGCTGGATCGGAGAGATGCGTTAAGTGGAAAGGTCTGGAAGAGAACGATTTTTATGTTTCGGGTGAAATTATTCCGCAGAAAATTATTGGCGGCGATTGGAAGATTATTCGGGCAGCCATGATGATATAGCTCATAAGCGATCTGCATTTGGATCATAAGAATATCATGAGATGTCAACCAGATTTTCGATTGCCATGTCAATTAACTTAAAAACTCTACCATCATCCCGGTAAGACGATCGCCCTGTTAGATTTTCAACCCATCTTTTTGGGAATGTTTTTGTTCCGTGTAATGCACCTACCGCCGACCCGACGATCGCACCAACCGTATCACTATCTTTTGAATAGGTGACTGCTTTTGTAATCGCTTCTTCAGGGTCATGAGAGTGATTACATAACACAAAAAGTACCAGCGGAACGGTTTCCAGCAGAAACGCTCCTGAACCAACACTGTTTGTGAATTTGAAGATGTCGGTCTTATTTTCCACTGCTTTTCTCACGTAATTGTTGATAAATTCGTAACCAGACACAATCTAATTAATCGTGTAATTGACATTTTATCACCAATAAATTTTAACATCCGTAACAACGCCCAGAGACCCCCAACGACACGACATGCCCACCTCATCTTCTTGTCTTTGTAGCTGCTCATATCGTAACTCCAGTTCACGTCCAACACGATTCAATTTATCATACATCTTTTTGAGCTCTGCATAATTAGCGGGATCGGCGATAACAGTTCTTCCACCCACCGCCATTCCATAGTCCTCGGCAGATTTGTTATATTCTTCAACATCGCGGTTGTACGTCTCCAATTCCCGCTCATATTCATCCCACTTCCCCATATACTCTTCATAAAACCAATACTCTGGAGATGTGGCTTTGCCTATGCCTATCAGACCATATCTCCGCCCTCGGACAACATAGGCGATCTTATCATATTCACGATCCGCTTCCCTTTCATTCCCCGGATCGATAAGTTTGATTCTCATTTGAGATGGAAACCCACCAGTACAGTCTACATAAACCAAGCCATTATCGGTTGTGTTGAATGCATTGAGTGCATGTTCGTCCCCCACGATAAAATCCACGCCAATCAACGCCGCTTTAATTCCTGACGCCTCGGCATTATTGTGCAGCATCTCGGCAAAGTCACCACAGACAAACGAACCATTAATATAAAGATGATCATCAGTATCGTCTTTCCGGAGAAAAGTGATAAGTTCGCCCCATGTTGGATCGGTGGCGTTCTTGTAGTTAGTAAGACAGATTTGCGACCCAGATACTTTAGAGTAGGGGATTTTCTCACTGCGGTACGGGAGATCGTTAGAAAGCAGATTTAGCCAATCGATTGGGGTGCGTGGCTCCTTAACTGCGGGGTCATACCCAGAGGTTTTGTCTACCGGGGCACCATCATTGTAATCCAATCCAAAGAGAACGCACACAGCAATCCCTACGATACCTATAACCACCACAATCTTGACACCGCCCCATATAAATCCGATAATTTTCGATATCGATTCCGTAATCGATTTTTTCATCTTGCCGTTCGAACTCTTGGTTTTCAAACGGTGGCTTCTATAACACGCTGCAGCCGCTTTTTTAGTCGAATATGACCTGCCGCATCTGATGCAACTAAATTTTCCACGGTCTGAGCTTCTCGAAGGGGGTCTAAAGCTACTCTTGCTTGTAGAGTTGTAATCTCTTCGCATGTAGTCTCGATCTGCAAGACTCATTGGTAAACCCCGATTTCAGTCTTTTATGTGCTTAAATATCCCCACTTCTTCACATCGTTTTAATATATCTTCATGGTTTTTTAGTTTTTCGTAGATGATATCTTTTATGATCTTTTCACGAGGTTTTATCTTTTGATTTACATGGCGTACATGCAAAATAAGAACTATCAACAACACAAACGCAAAAATATCAAGTATGTAGCTGGCAATCCGTTCAAGAAAACCTCCACCCAAAAGTGTAATTATACTACTTAGACACACTAACAATACCGCCAAAATCGCAACTCCAAACGTTAATAAATTCGTCCGGCGATCAGAGACGCCCCCACTCAAAAGCATCACCCAATCAGCAGGTGAAAGCGGATAATCTCCGCTCTTCAACCATTCCCCTTTGTTTGAATCTTCATCCACCACTTTCATCACCCCAATAGTCCAAGCCGTCGTTCCAATTCACAAATAGCTTCTTCGACATTTTTCACGCCCCATTACCTATATGAACCGCACTTCACTTAAACTTTCCTCGAAAAACAGCCGTCGCCCCACGTTGCGTTGAATTAAGAACTCTGGCGTTTCCAAATACCTAAACTCAAAGTTCCCAAGACGAAGTTCAGATTAACGACTTCAAACCATCGATTAACACCAACACCCAAGGTTGGCAGAATGAATAAATACGAAAAACCCATCACTCCCCTACACGATCGCGCGACCCTATTTCGCGCGATGTGCCGGATGATACTTCTCGATCAGCTCATTATCGATCCGCGTCAACTGAGCCTCCGGAAGCTCCGCGAGCAGATTCCACCCAATCTCAAGCGTCGTCTCGATGCCCCGGTCCTCATCCTTGCCCTGCCTGACGAACTGGTCCTCAAACATGTCAGCAAACTCAAGGAACTTCCGATCACGCTCCGAGAGCGCATCCTTACCGACGATCGCAACAAGACCCCTGAGATCGTTTCCTTCGGCGTAACCTGCATACATCTGATCAGATACCGCCTTGTGATCTTCCCTTGTCTGCCCCTCTCCGATTCCAGAGTTCATCAGCCGTGAAAGCGATGGCAACACATTGATCGGTGGATAAATCCCTTTTCTGTGCAGATCTCGTGAGACCACGATCTGTCCCTCGGTGATGTACCCGCTCAGATCCGGTATCGGGTGGGTGATGTCGTCACCCGGCATCGAGAGGATCGGGAACTGAGTCACTGAGCCTTTCCTGCCCTTGATGACACCAGCACGCTCGTAGATCATCGAAAGATCGGTGTACATGTATCCGGGGTAGCCCCGCCTTCCGGGAACCTCTTCTCTTGCAGCGCCCATCTGCCTGAGAGCCTCCGCATAGTTTGTCATGTCGGTCAGGACCACAAGCACATGCATATCGTGCTCATAAGCGAGATACTCTGCTGCCGTGAGCGCAAGTCTCGGCGTGATCAGTCGCTCAACCGCCGGGTCGTCTGCGAGATTTAAGAAGACGACCGCCCGCTCAAGAGCACCGGTTCGCTCGAAGTCGTGCATGAACGTCTGCGCCTCCTCGTTTGTGATACCCATCCCTGCGAAGACCACGGCAAACGGCTCCTCGCTTCCGGGCACCTTTGCCTGTCTTGCGATCTGAAGAGCAATCTCGTTGTGCGGAAGTCCCGATCCTGAGAAGATCGGCAGTTTCTGCCCCCTGACAAGCGTGTTCATGCCGTCGATCGTGGAGATGCCGGTCTGGATAAAATCTTTGGGCGGTTTTCTCGCATAAGGGTTCATGGCAGCGCCGTTGATGTCGAGATGATCGTCAGCCACGATCTTTGGTCCGCCATCGAGTGGATCCCCGGATCCTGAGAGGATTCTTCCGAGCAGGTCGATTGATACCGGGAGTTTGATCGTTTCACCGGTGAATCTGACCCCGCATTCCCGGTTCAAGCCACCGGTTCCCTCGAAAATCTGAACCACGACGATATCCTTCGAGGTATCAAGAACCTGACCCCGTTTGGTGGTGCCGTCCGCAAGTTTAATATAAACAAGTTCGTTGTACCCGATTGGCTCGGTCTTCTCAACAAAGATCAGCGGTCCTGAAACCTCGGTGATTGTCTTATATTCCTTCATGCTACCTACCTCCGCAACTCCTCAAACTCCTTATCCATCGCAGAAAGAACAGTCTTCAGCGCCTGATCAAACTCTGCCTCGAACTTGATCTTTGCAAGATCGTCCTTCGCTTTCACAGAGAGGATGTTTTCGAGAGGGATTCCACTTTCAAGAGCACTGGTTGCAAGATCAGAGTACTTCATGATCGATTTCATCAATTTATACTGCTTTTCCATTGTACAAAACGTGTCAACTTCGTGGAATGCATTCTGCTGCAGGAAATACTCCCGAATCATGCGTGCAACCTCCATCGTCAGCTGCTGATCCTCTGGAAGTGCATCCGAACCAACGAGCTGTACAATCTCCTGGAGTTCAGACTCCTTCTGGAGAATTTCCATCGCATCTCCGCGCATTTCCGACCATTCGGTAGATACGTGCTCATCATACCAGCCTGATAGTGCATCGGTGTATAAACTGTAGCTTTCGAGCCAGTTGATCGACGGGAAATGCCTGCGCTGTGACAGCTTCGCATCAAGCGCCCAGAAGACCTTCACGATGCGGAGCGTGTTCTGGGTCACCGGTTCTGAGAAGTCGCCGCCCGGCGGGGATACCGCGCCGATCACGGTGACTGATCCTGCGTGACCTGATAACGTGTCCACCCTTCCTGCACGTTCATAGAACTCTGAGAGCCGCGCCGAGAGGTATGCAGGATATCCTTCCTCACCCGGCATCTCTTCAAGTCGCGACGAGATCTCTCGCATCGCCTCCGCCCATCTCGATGTCGAGTCCGCCATCAGCGAGACATCATAGCCCATGTCCCGGTAATACTCAGCAATCGTGATTCCGGTGTACACCGACGCCTCTCTCGCCGCAACAGGCATGTTTGACGTGTTTGCGATGAGAACGGTTCGTTCCATCAGCGGTCTGCCGGTCTTCGGATCCTCGAGTTCCGGAAACTCGTTTAAAACATCTGCCATCTCGTTCCCTCGCTCGCCGCACCCGATATAGACCACAATCTCGGTATCGCTCCATTTTGCAAGCTGCTGCTGTGTTACGGTCTTTCCACTCCCGAAAGGTCCCGGAATCGCCGCAGTACCACCCTTTGCAACCGGGAAGAGTCCATCGAGGATCCGTTGCCCTGTGACCAGTGGCACATCAGGCATCAGTTTCTTGCTAACCGGTCTTGGCGCACGGACGGGCCACTTCTGCATCAGCGAGAGTTCGGTTCCGTTTGTAAGCCTGCATACACACTTAGTCACGGTGAACGATCCCTTTTCGATCGTGTCAACGACGCCTGACACATTCGGTGGAACCATGATCCTGTGCTCGATATTATGAGTCTCCTGAACCGTTCCGATGATGTCCCCGCCTTTTACGCTGGTGCCCTTGGTAACAGTCGGCACAAACTCCCACTCTTTCTCCCGGTCAAGCCCCGGAGCAGTAACACCGCGCTCGATGAAATCGCTCTTCATCATCTTCATGAGCACCGGAAGCGGGCGCTGGATACCGTCATAGATGCTCTCAAGGAGCCCTGGTCCCAGTTCGACTGAGAGTGGCATGTTCGTATTCTCAACAGGTTCTCCAGGCGCGATGCCTGACGTATCCTCATACACCTGTATGGTCGATTTGTCGCCCTCAATACCGATTACCTCACCCATGAGTCCTTCGTTACCGATCTTGACAACATCATACATCTTTGTGGGCACATCGATGACCGTCACGACCGGTCCTGCCACCCGATATATCGTTCCTTTTATTTCCAAAGGTCAACACCTACCGCTTTCTTGATTTTTTCTCTTAACTGAGTCGTCTCGCCGCCTCCGACCAGAACCACCGTCGGCTCGATCGATTCATCGAGCTCTGACTGCAGCGCCTCCGGAAGAAGCGAGATATCATCATTATGCATGATCAGTATTCCTATGTCGGGATCTTCGAGTGCCTGACGCACTGTCGAATTTATAGATCCCTCATCGACTTCGTGCGTCTTTCTTATGCCTGCAAGCCTGAATCCAAGCGTAAAATCACCGCGTCCAATTACTGCGAGTTCCATTGCATCACCAATTATTGATATGTTCTAACATATGTTCTAACGTTCTAATAGGATAATTATAGCCAAACCGCCCATACAAATAGAATTCGCCTCTTGCTATTGGTTTTGTGTATTTCCTGGCTCACGATCTCAAATATGTCGGTAAAGTACTTAAACATTGTTTTGGCGTGGGGTTGGCATGGATGTGCTCACAAATTTTGGTTCAGGGGTTCCCTGGTATACATCACACCGCCACAAACCAGGGGACTTTTCAAAGCCCTGGAACCGTCGTGCTGGTAAATACCTGAGTTCTTATTTGCAGGTGGCTATTAGTTTGTTTCACCAATAAAAAATCTGGTTAATCCGGGCAAGGGCAATCTATTTAACAGATTGGTAGGAAAAGAAGGGATGAAATTGTATGGCTGATTTAAGAGAAAAAGTTGATGTGGAGATGGGAAATATCTCTTCTGTTCTCTCCCCCGGGTTAGAAAAGATTAAAGATATGTTCAACGAAAACTCGAGCCCCTCTGCGGGGGTAGCCAAGCCAGGTCAACGGCGCAGGACTTAAGATCCTGTTGTGAAGACATTCGAGGGTTCAAATCCCTCCCCCCGCACTTTCCCCACTATTCCTCACCGTTTCACAGTCATCGCCCGAGATCGCTCCCGGATTGCGCTTTCTCGCAGGACTTCGTACCCGAGATCCTCGATCACGGCGCTGATGCGGTAACGCTCTGCAGCATTCATCGACTTCCGGTCAAAGTACGCAAAATCCGCGCCAGATTTCAGAAGTGCTTCAAGGATCAGTCCGTCATCGAGGCTGTCCAGTTGATACTTGGGGAAGTTGTGCCCGAATGTGATCTCAGTCTCAAAGATCAGCTTTGTCTGCCTTGGCGCATAATGCCCCCCGCCAAAGCCGACCGCAACCGGGGCGGCGGACCCGGCGGGCTCACGCGGTATGCCTATATCCGCACCCATGCCCTCATCCATGTCCATGTTCATACATATACCTAAGATCGCGCTGGCAACGATCCTGCCTGCATCCCGGTCAACCCATTCTGCCTCTCCGCTGCCGATCTCGACATATATTGATGGCACAGAGAGTGCGGTTGGTCCGTGGTGTGTCGATTCCATAGAGACCTCGTAATCGGTATCGGCTGCAAGATCGCGCACCGATTTGAGGAACGATTTTAGTGCCTGCGGCGCTGCCGGGGCGAGTTCGCGGGGATTTCCACCAAATTTAGCGTCTCCGACGTTTCCTGTGAAATGGGCGGAGAACAACCGTTGTCCATTGTCGCTTTTGTGTTTTGATGCAAAGATAATCATGTCTGTCGGAAGTCCCCGTCTCTCAAGTTCCGAATCGATGTGATCGCAGAAGATATGGAGTTTCTCGACCGTAACGATCCTGAACCCATCGGATTCGTAGACCTCTCCATCCCGCTCCCAGTCGTGGAGTGCGATTAAGTTTTCTTTGATGTTCATGCTTGCCTGATCGGCTTCGGAACAGAGTATTGTGGTTTTTTTATTCATAGTTGTGCTCACCTGGGCGTGTGTCTGGTGGATTTGTGATCATCTCGTTATGCGGCATCGGTAATGAAATTAGTACGGCGCCCGAAGATGTCTATAAAAACCGCAGTTTATACTGTGCTTGTGCTTGCATAAGCAGGCTCCCGCGTCCGGCTCAAGTGTCGGTGGATTGACCTATTAAAACCCCCGCGCCAAGCCGCCCCATATCCCGGGCAAACCCCGGATACGAGACCGCAACTGATTCCGCGGTGTCGATCTCAGTACCCCCTGCAACCAGCCCAGCAACAGCAAGCGACATCACGATCCTGTGATCATCCCAGCCGTGAAGCGACGCGCCCCTTAACTCGCCGCCATGAATCACGAGTTCGTCCTCCTTCTCGACGATATCAGCGCCCATCTTCGCAAGCTCGACAGCCATCGCATGTAGCCGGTCGGTCTCCTTGTACCTGACATGCGACGCGTTCACAATCCGCATCTCGCCTGATGCGCACGCGCCGAGCACCGCAAGCGTCGGCACGAGATCCGGCGTTCTGCCGACATCGACCGTGACACCGTGCAGATCGCTCCGGTTGACCATAACTTCGCCCGTCTTCTGATTCCAGACGATGTCTGCGCCCATCTCCTCAAGAATCCGGATGATCGCTGAATCGCCCTGCGCGGACGGATACAGATTCCGGACCGTGACGTGATCGCCGCATAGTGCGCCAGCGGCAAGCAGGTACGATGACGACGAGAAATCCCCGGGCACCGCGTACCTCCCCAGATCAAACGTCTGATTTCCCTTGATTACGAACCTCAGACTACCGGAATCATCTCTTTCGTCGATCACGATCCCTGCCTCGCGGAGCACTTCGAGCGTGACATCCACATAAGGTCTCGACTTGAGTTCGCCCTCAACCGAGATCGTGGAATCTTCGTTTGCGAGCGGACATGCAATCAGGAGCGCAGAGATGAATTGCGAACTGATTGAGCCACTGATCCGTGTGCTTCCGCCTTTGAGCGGTCCTCGTACCACAATCGGAGCGGTCCCGTCTCCTCTTGTCGAGAATGCGTCCGCACCAAGATCAGAGAGCGCACGAAGGAGCGGGTCATTCGGGCGCGTTCTGATCGATGCGTCGCCTGTGAGGACGCTTGTTCCCGGTGCAAGCGATGTTATCGCCGTAAAGAACCGGAGGGTCGTTCCCGAGTTCAAGACGTCGATCACGTCACCTGGCACCGCGGGACGCTGCACGCCGCTTATGGTCAGCAGGTCCCCTGACTCTGATACACCCACATCAGCCCCGATGCTCCTTGCTGCGGATATCGTCGCCTTCACGTCTGCCGAGAGGAGCGGATATGCGATCTCAGACCTGTTTGACAGGGCAGCGATCGCGATCGCCCGGTGGCTATAACTCTTGGACGGTGGCGCGGGAATTGTGCCAGTGATCGTTGACTGATCGATGTTGAGACGGGTGTTCATGACATCTGTTCAGCCGCAAATATTTATAAACATTCCATACGATATGTCTACAGGAGTCAGTCGTGTGGATCTGATCAGTATAGTACAGGGGCTTGGCGTCGGCATCTGTGTCCTTGATACGGATATGCGGATACGGTATGTCAATGACTGGTACGCGCATGTATTCGGCGACGATGCGGGTAAGTATTACTACGAGCGGTGCGGGTATGAACCAAGTATCCATGACCGCATCTCGATGTCATTTGAACAGAACAAACCAGTAACCATCATCCAGACCATGCGCGACCGGGATGGCAGGAAGTTTGATGCAACGCTTTCGATCATGCCGCTTGTCGATTCCTTTGACAAAACGTTCGCAGCCATTGAAATCGTGCAGGATGTTGCCGCTTACACGCGTATGAGCAACGAGATCAAGAATATACTAACCGACAAGCAGATCAATGCGCCTTTTGGCATATATGTGCAGGACGATGATGGAAGGCTTGCCATCATCGATCAGGCACCCATCCAGCCGACATCCAATCTCCCTCACGAGACCAACCTGATCGGACCACCGTCCGTGCTTTTCGGGCGATTCGAAGAGCATAGCGAGGATGCAGTTGGCATCTCTGAGTTGAGCAAGGTGACGGAGGATCTGGCACAGTCGAACACCGAGCTTACCGATCTTATCCGGGCGAGGGACGATGCCCTGAGCACGGTGTCACACGAACTGCGAAATCCGATCACCGCCATCCATGCGTACGCCGAAATGCTACATGGCGAACGGTTCGGCAGTCTGAATGAGAAGCAGAAGGGCGCTCTTGCCAAGATCCTCAAGAACAGCGATAACATCGCTTATCTGATCAATGATATACTCGATGTCGGCAAGATCCAGTCAGGAAAACTCACTCTGAATCTTGAAGAGGTCGATATAACCGGGATGATCGATGAGATCGTGGGTAACATAAGATCGCTTGCAGATAAGAAGAACATCAGTCTGGACGTTGACCGGAAGGGCATGCTTTCGGCTAAAATCGACCGTAACCAGGTTTCAAGGTCGGTTATCAACCTGATCGACAATGCGATCAAATTCACGCCGGAAGGTGGGCGTATTCAGGTCTCGGCAAGGGATGTTAGGGGCGTCATCGAGATCGCGATATCTGACAGTGGTACCGGGATTGCTGCTGACAAACTGACACTGGTGTTCGAGGAGTTTGAGCAGGCAGGATATCACAAGGGCACAGGTCTTGGGCTTGCGATCGTGAAGAAGATCGCCGAGTTACATCACGGATTGCTCGAAATACATAGCGAAGAAGGCATTGGAAGCACATTCACCATCATATTACCAAAGGGTGGTTTAGTTGAGAATTAAAACAGGAATAAAAGGATTTGATGATGTAATTCAGGGGGGGTTTATCCCGAATCGGATTTACGTGTTGAGTGGACCTCCCGGCAGCGGAAAGACTACGTTTGGCGTCCAGTTTCTGGCGTATGGGGCAAGCACCGGTGTACCCGGGCTCTACGTGTCGCTTACGCGTGGCGCAGAGGCAACTCTTGAAAACATGTCCGGATATAACCTGAATATACCGATGCTGACCGGGCGAGACGAATTGTTCTTCAGGAACGTTAAATCAGTACCGGATTATACAGATTCCGATACGAGCGTCAGTCCGTCCATCGTCTATGCAGAGATTCTGGACTTTGTAAACAGGCATTCGATCAAGCGTCTGGTGATCGATTCGATGTCCACACTGCGTTTCAGCATCAATGATCAGACGTCAAAGGACATGGAGATCGGACGGTTCATACAAAATTTAAGCCTGCTGGACTGCACAACGATCCTGCTTTCAGAGATGGTCGATCCGAGCACCTACTCTACAGAGCAGTACGCCTGCGACGGGCTTGTTTTTCTCCATAATTTCATGCGCGGTAGGTCGATGACCCGCGCCATACAGATCATCAAGATGTGCGGAACCGCCCACGACTGTGAGATGCGAAAACTCGATTTCACGGCAGACGGACTGCGTATTTCAGGTAAAATCGTGTAAAAAGGTATGTCCGGAACAAACGAACGTGTGCGGGAACTGATCAAGCGGATGTATACGCTTGGGTACAATGTCGGGTACCACCACCATTCAGAGATCGGCTGGGTCTCAGACGCGTACAATACCCTGGCAGGTCAGACCGATGATGCCAGATTAAAGAGCCTGCTACGGCAGTATTACATAAAAGGAAAGGATGATGGGGGAAAGCGCAGAAAACATGATGTACAGGGGCTTGCTGCAAATAAAACCGGAGCGAACAAAACTTCCGAACTATCCGATGATTATGAAACCACACCTCAGGTCTCAGCCGCTGACACGTTATTGCAGCAGCCAGGTGTGCTTTCCATCCCGGATAATATTATGCAGACGGCGCTGATCGATCTGCCGATGAATCTCAGTGGTTTCAGGTTGATTTGACTATTACGGGCACACGGCATAACCCTGGATTTATCTGAAGACTCTGCACTGCAACATTTGAGTTTACGATCCCTTTTCAGACGACTCGTCCATCATCGTCCCGATCCCCTCATCAGTGAGCAGTTCGAGCAGCAGCGAATGTGGTTTGCTGCCGTCGATGATGTGTACCTTTGAAACGCCGCCATTAATTGCACAGACGCCCGCGTGGACCTTCGGGATCATTCCTCCACTGATCACACCTTTCTCGATTAAATCGTCTGCATCTGATGCGGATATGTGTGATAAACGCGTATTTTTGACAGAATGGTCAAGAAGCACCCCAGGCACATCGGTTAGCAGAATCAACTTCTTTGCGCGTAGTGCTGCGGCAATATCTCCTGATACGGTGTCTGCATTCAGGTTCAAACTGTTCCCGGCAAGATCTACGGCAATCGGCGCAATCACAGGGATGTATCCTCGCCCTGACGTGATCATGAGGATCTCGGGATTGATGATCTCGGTCTCGCCGACCCAGCCCAGATCGATCGCATCCTCGACCCCCTCGACGGTCACCGGCGCTTTCTTGCGGGCAAGGATCAGTTTTCCGTCCTTTCCAGATAGCCCGACACCCTTGCCGCCGTATTTGCCGATCATCGAGACTATTTTTGTGTTTACGTTCCCAACGAGCACCATGCGCGTGATCTCAAGGGTTTCTTCGTCGGTTATGCGCAAACCCCCGGCAAATTCGGGTTTCTTGCCGAGACGCTCCATCTTCTCTGATATCTCAGGACCTCCGCCGTGCACGATGATCGGATGGACTCCGATGCACTGCAACAGGATCACGTCACGGATGATGTCGTCAAGGATCGATGGCTCGACGATCGCATTGCCCCCGATCTTGATCACCATGATCGAATCTGCAAACTCCTGGATGTATGGCAGGGCTTCGATCAGGATGTTTGCTCTGGCGATGCTCTGGTTTTGCTGCATGGTTCTTTGTGGGGGCTTACAAGTAATAATATGCCGGGAGCGTTAAACACCGTGAGTGTGATCACACACCCTCCCGAATTTGCGTGACTTCCCGTTTCACCAAAAACACATATAAGAGACATAAGAAACCCATATACGAATGGACAGACGTCCCTTCGTGCAGCCCTGCATCGGTGCATCGTCGCATCTGCCCCGCATGACACGATGTGGATGATTTAAATATACGCAGGTTCATAAAATGATAATCCGGGTAAAAGCGTTCGCAAGGTTCGGAGAAGTCCTTGGAAAGGAACTCGATCTCGAACTGGACCGTAGAAGTGATATAGATGGTCTGCTTGCCGTGTTGTGTGCATCACGGGACGCGCACGACCTGATATTCGACGAATCCGGCACGATCCGGGACTATGTGAACATACTGAAAGGGGGACGGCATATCCGGTCGCTGGACGGAGTCCGGACCGCGCTTGAAGATGGCGACGAGGTTGCGATATTTCCCCCTGTAGCAGGTGGTTGAATGATTGAAGTTACAGAAGATGATTTTAACGTAGGTAAAATACTGAACGATGCGAAACACCCTGATAATGGTGCAATCGTTACGTTTCTGGGCATTGTGCGGGATGATGGAATCAGTGGCATGGAGATAGAAGCGTACACCGATCTTGCCCTGCAAGAACTCAACAAGATAGAAAAAGAGGCGTTGGAACGGTTCAATATACGGTCTCTCGACGTTATTCATCGTACGGGCACGCTATCAGTCAGTGATAACATACTGCTCATCGTGTGCGGCGCTCCGCACAGGACGGATGCGTTTGCTGCATGTGAATATATGATAGACGAGCTGAAAGAGAGGGTGCCGGTGTGGAAGAAAGAGTTATCCAAGGAGGGGGCTGGCGGAAAATGGGTCGGAGAGGAGACTTGATGAGTATTCGCCAGTGTTCGGCAATCCTCATGGAAAACGGCGAACTGACAGAGACGGTTGTCGACGTCTGCATCGAGGAAACGTTTCGCCTGTACCTGAACGATGAATTCATTGTCGAGCTGGTTGCCACCCCCCACCAGCTCAAAGAACTGGGCGCAGGTCACATTATCTGCGAAGGGCTGGCGTCTGGCAGCACCGGTGTTTCAGGTGTTTCCGGAATTTCCGAGGTGTACGTGGCAGGAGATGAGATCCGCGTCTTTACATCAGAGATAAAAGAACCGGAAAGAGCAGGTTCTGACGTAACGATCAGCAGGGAAGATGTTTTTGATATCATGAGTGCAACCACGTCTGAAACGTGGGAAAAGACAAGGGGAACACACTGTTCGGTCCTTTTCTCTGGTAAAAAACTTGTTGCAAAAAGTGAAGATGTGGGAAGGCATAATACAGTCGATAAGGTCGTTGGATATGCCGTCTTGAACAATATTGATCTGTCTACATGTGTCATCGGCTGCACTGGCAGGCAGCCGGAAGCGATGGTGTCAAAAGCCGCCAACGCCGGCATCCCGATCGTGGTATCGAGATCCGCGTCTACCGATAAGGGGATTATGACGGCAGATACGGCAGGAATTACGCTGATTGGCTTTGCAAGAGGGGATAAATTCACGGTTTACACCTGCCCTCATCGGATGTGCTAAATATGCCGGAGAAGAGCGAACCCGGAAGATACGATCGGCAAATGCCGGTATTCGGGAAGGAGGGTCAGGAGAGGCTCAGAAATGCGAATGTCTTCATCGCAGGCGCTGGCGGGCTTGGTTCCCCTGTATCGATGTATCTTGCAGCAGCAGGCATCGGCAGGATCAGGATCGTGGATCATGACACCGTCGATATAACCAACCTGAACAGGCAGCTACTACACTGGATATCCGATCTGGGTCGGCAAAAAACGGTTTCTGCCAGAGAGACGCTCACGGGGATGAATCCGGATGTTGAAATAGATGCTGTGTGTGAAAAGATCGACGAAAGTAACGTTTTCGAGCTTGCGTACGATTGCGATCTGATCGTTGATGCGATGGACAACTTTCATGCGAGATATCTGCTGAATAAGGCAGCTGTGGCAAGAAACATTCCGCTGTTTCATGGAGCGGTTCACGGGTTTGACGGGCAGGTCACGACGGTGATTCCCGGAAAAACTCCGTGCCTTCGCTGCATATTCCCGGAAACTCTTCAGGAGATGGCTATTCCAGCCATTGGTGCAACATGCGGGGTTATAGCCAGCGTCCAGGTGACAGAGGTCCTGAAATACCTCACAGGCATCGGCACACTCGCAACAAACCGACTGCTTATCTGGGATGGATTGAATACTGTGATGAACGAGATATCGCTGGAGCGAAACCCGAAATGCAGAGATTGTGGAGATGAATCGATTGAATAACGCGCTATTATTGCTGGGATGTCCTGAACTGCCGGTTCAGACCGGTATCGCACTGTATCTTGCAAATAAACTCGCCAAGAAGGATGTTGATGTGACAATTGCCGGAACACCGTCTGCGATCAACCTGATAAAGGTATCTGACCCGGAAAGGAATTATGCAAAGAAAATGATCGATCTTGACCGGTGTATAGAAAATATTGCTGAAAAACGGATGGATTTCGACAGTTGTTTCGTATTCATCCACAACGACGCCGGAATATCGTATCTTGCCACGATGCAGAGCATATTAAACGCCGATCTTTCTGCGATCATTTTTGGAGGCGACGCAGAGACGCTTTCATCGGCGATCGAGTTTGAATGTGGAAAGATCGTGGCAAAAACCGCCCACAACCCGATTCCACTGAAGAAGAAGATAGACGAGGTGATATGATGGGCTGCATCGAAGAGATGGACTATGAGATCCTTCTTAAGAATACATCGTTTAAAGAGTGTAGAGAATTTGTTGAAAGCAATTTCAAGGAGATTTATAAGGTCAAACCAGGATATAAAATGTTTGATGTCTATTTAATCGGAGTTCCTCCGGTTGTGATTGGGATTGACGGCGATCACATAGTCTTTCCATATACCAAACCATGTTACGGCACATTTCTGTTGCGTGTACGTGGAGAAGAGGAGATTGCATCGTTAAGGGTGGGAGGGGGTATATAATGGTGATGATCCCTGACCAGCATCACACTTGCAACCATACAGTTAATATACTACAATCCCATATAGCGCGTAGGGATTCGGAACAGGGTCGCATTGCTTTCTTACAGCTATCCATCCCCTCAAAAGTGGACTGCATAATGCCTGATGCCTGTTCCGAAATTCCCTGCTTATGCCAGATGTGGTTGTAAGAGCACAGGGGAGCAGTGGTAAAACCAATCGTGATAATATGCGTCCGTTTGTATTCATAAATGCTGCCATGAGCGCAGATGGGAAGATCTCGACACATCTTAAGAAACAGGTACGTATTTCCGGAGATATGGATTTCCATCGGGTTGACCGGTTGCGCTGCGAGGCAGACGCCATCATGGTCGGAATAGGTACGATTCTCTCGGACGATCCGAGTTTAACAGTCAAATCTGAGGAATTTCGGAGAATGCGGCTTGACTCCGGAAGGGATGAAAACCCGGTGCGAGTCGTTGTTGACAGTCTCGCGAAGACCCCACCCAGTGCGGATATTCTCAAGAAAGGAGCTGGCAGGCGGATCATCTTTGTCTCAGGGTCTGCGACAGCTGAGCGCGTGGATGCACTGCGCACGTCCGGCGCAGAGGTGGTGGTCGCAGGCGGGCAGGATGGTGCGCGGGTCGATCTTGCGGCAGCCCTCGAGCATCTGCAGGGCACAGGAATCCGGCGGCTGATGGTGGAAGGCGGCGCAACGCTGAACTGGAGCCTGATCGAGAGGGGACTGGTGGATGAGATCTATGCGTATATCGGGAGTCTGGTTCTTGGTGGGTCTGTGGCGCCGACGCTTGTTGATGGTGCCGGTTTTTCGAACTGCGATGACGCGCCCCTGCTTGATCTGATATCGATCGAGCGGATGGACGACGGGTTTGTTGTAAAATGGCGAGTATTACGATGATTGAGAAAATCGAGGCAATCGCGAGTGATTATGACCGAACTCTTACCGACGAGTCATTGGTCCTCTCTGAAAGTGCAGTAATCAGTCTGAAGAGCGCGAGAAAGGATGGCATAAAGGTGTTCTTAGTTTCGGGGAGAAAACTCCCGTTTCTGGAGAGCGTGAATAAGGACCGGGATTTTGTGGACATGATTGTCGCAGAGAATGGTGCTGTTGTCTACGATCCCCAAGAAGAGACCAAGATCCTGCTGGGTGACGGTCTGGATGAGTTAAAAGCGGCGTTTTCTGATGTGGACTTTCCGGTTGAGGTGGAGGAGGCAATCGTTGCGACTACGATCGATCATCTCGAAGAGGTGAGAGAAATCATCGAAAGAAACGATCTTTCGGTAGATATCGAGCTTAACCGGGATGATGTGATGATTATGCCGGCGGGTGTGAACAAGTGTACCGGGGTCATGAAGGCGGCTGAGATATGCGGAATCGACCGGCAACGCCTTGCGTGTATCGGGGATGCTGAGAACGATCTCAAGCTCTTTGCAGCCGCCGGCACCAGAGTGGCGGTCGCAAACGCCGTGCAGAGGCTCAAGGACGAAGCAGACATCGTGTGCAGCGCGCCTTACGGGGATGGTGTAAGCGAGTTTGTGCGAAACGTTCGGGCGGGTTAACCGCGTCTGCATAGTATAACGTCTACAATAGCCTACAAGAATAGACCGTGGCAAGTCCGAGAAATATCTTCAACCACCCCGGTCTCCCGAATAACCTTCTGAATAACCTCCTCGAATATGCCCGAACAACTTTCGTATCATGGATCCCGGATTAACCTTGCAGAGGACGTGTATGAGCCAGCCGAGGACTCATACCTCATGATTGAGGCTGCACTGGCGGAGATCGGTAAGTCCAGCCAAGCCATGCGCATTCTCGAGATCGGCACCGGATCGGGGATCGTCTCGTCCGTACTGATGCAAAATATGCCCGAACATGACTACATCGCGACCGATATCAGTCCCCTGGCGGTTCTATGCGCAAAAACTAACGGATTGCAGGTGATCCGGGCAGATCTATTCGCAGGACTCAAGGGGAGTTTTGATCTGATCATCTTCAATTCGCCGTATCTGCCGACTGCGCCTGAAGAACGCGTCGATGGCTGGCTCGATCACGCGTGGAACGGCGGGGATGACGGGCGCACGACTATCAACCGGTTCTTGCAGCAGGTGCCCGCGTTTCTTGCAGACGGTGGCGTTGTTTTGCTGCTGATATCCTCGCTGACCGGCATCGAGGAGGTTTGCGCACACGGTGCGGCGGCTGGCGTTGTCATGAACGAGGCTGCAAGCGTGCGTTGCCCGGGGGAACTGCTCGTGGTGCTGCATGGTACGCAGCCGCCGTGAACCCCATGTTTCGAGGTTGTTATACCAATCCGCAAGTGTAATTTGGAATTTTCGCATTTCAGAGCCAGTACGTGTTTAGCTAACCACACGATTGCACGGATTTCCACGAGAAAGACTACCATTTTCTTGTGTTAATCTCGTGAAATCTTGTGTAATCTCGTGGTTTTTTCGCCTCAGCTAAACACATACCAGAGCCTCATTTTAGAGGATGATATTTCCAATATGGAATGATTTTATCGCGAATCACGCGAATCGGATGAATGGCACGAATCGAGTAAATCGGCGGAGATACACTCGGGTTTTTAGACCGCGCCTCCGGATACAAAAATCCCAGAACAGTTCCATTGATTTCCGATTCGAGCACCGACATTTGAGTCAACCGTCCGGCAGGCATCGAAAGATTGTTATACTGGCAATCCGAAACCATCAGAGTGATCAACCATGGAAGAGATCAGCACCTCATCAGGGCTCGGAGGCATCCTGAATGCCTTTCGAGATATTACAAAGGAGTCTAAGCGAATAACGTTCGTTGGAACGCCCGGATTCTGCACACCGTTTGCCGAATTGCTTGCATTTCCGATCAGGAAGGACAACAAGGATCTGGCTTATATCGCCAACCTCGATTTTGAGGGTGCAAAGAAGATCGTGCATACCGGTCACGGCATGCAGCTGGCTGAAAAAACGGATGCTACCGCTGATGCCGTAGTGATACTCGGTGGTCTTGCGATGCCGAAGATCAGTGTCGATGTTCAAGACCTACAATCGATGATAGACCGCATTTTCGGCGGAGCTGGAGATAAACTGCTTATCGGCGTCTGTTTCATGAGCATCTTCGAGCAAGCGAAATGGTACGATGTCATCGACTTCGATTACGTGATTGATACACATACAAACAGCAGTGTTCTTAAAAAGTGATTTATTATGACTGGATTTATTATTAGCGGGACGTTTAAGGCAGGATCGAACTGGGAGCGGTTTACCAAGACCGTTAGCAGCCAGAACGAGAAGAATGCGATCGAAAAGGTTTATTCACTCATCGGAAGTGAGAACAAGCTGAAGCGGAATTTTATCAAAATAACGAGTACTGAGGAGACTTAAGCATGACTGAACAACTCACCGAGGAGGATATGCAGAGATTGGTAGCTCAGCATGATGCCTATCAGGCGCGGGCTGAGGCGGTTGCCGCACAGATCGACGCGATCCAGGTATCCATCTTCGAGTGTGAACACGCTTCAAATACGGTCGATGCGCTCAAGGATGCGGATGGTGCCGATGCATTATTGCCCATCGGCGCAGGATCGTTCATACATGCCAAAATCGCAAAATCCGACCGTGCAATCGTCAATCTCGGTGCAGGCGTGGCTGCAGAGCTGTCAGCAGATGCTGCGAGAGATTGCCTGATTGATCGGAAGGAAAAACTCACAAAAATCCTCGCAGAGATGAACACGACGTTGGAAGATCTGATGAAGAGGGTTCAAGCGATCCAAACCGAGGCGAATAAACAGATACAGGCAAGACAGGCAGATCAGGCGTATATCTGATGTTCAAGAAACTTAAGGAAAAGCTGGGGGCGTTTAAGAAGACGATCGGTGAGACGATCGATCAGAAAGTCGGAATCGCCGAAAAAGCGAAGACGCTTGTTCTTGAACGGGAGCTTATCCTCGACGAAGGAGATCTTGAGAAATCGTTCGACGATCTCGAGATCGCACTGCTTGAGAGCGATGTTGCGTTCCCGGTTGTCGAAAGCATCATCGATGCCATCAAACAGGAGTTGATCGGCACCCACAAGAAGATCCGGGCAAATACCGGCGATATCGTTGAGACTGCGCTCAGAAACGCCCTGCTTTCCGTGATGTCAAAAGAGATGTTCGATTTTGATGAGTTCATCGCAAACGCGCCAAAGCCGGTAAACATCGTGTTCACCGGGGTTAACGGCACCGGGAAAACGACTACGATTGCAAAAATCGCATCGAGACTGAAGGAAAATGGGTATTCAGTCGTGGTTGCATCCGGAGATACGTTCAGGGCTGGGGCGACCGAGCAGATAGAGAAACACGCAGAGCGAATCGGTGTAAAACTGATCAAACATCAGCATGGCGGCGATCCAGCCGCAGTGATCTACGATGCGATGCAACATGCCACAGCACAGCACCGTGACGTGGTGCTCGCAGACACCGCAGGAAGGATGCACACGAACATCAATCTGATGGATCAGCTCGGAAAGATCTGCCGTGTAACGCCCCCTGACCTCGTGATCTTTGTTGACGAGGCTGTTGCCGGCAACGACGCCGTGGAGCGGGCGCGTGAGTTCAATGAGACCGTGCCGATATCGGGCAGCATCCTGACAAAGGTTGATATGGACTCAAGGGGTGGCGCAGCGATCTCGATTGCGCACGTCACCGGTAAGCCTGTGTTATTCCTGGGTACCGGGCAGAAGTACGGCGATCTCATGAAGTTTGATGCGGAGTGGTACGTGGATCAGTTGTTTTGAGTGATGGTATTATGTGTGTTATGTCGAGGTGGCTATTGCAGAATTCTGGAGTGGGACAATAGTTCTCGAAGTTGAGTTGGAGAGCAAGTGGCAGCACAGATGCTCGCGCATGACATACGGCTGGCTAAATAAATATTAAAAAAGAGGGATTAATCCCTCTTCTGTGTTAGCATCACCAAGCCGAGAATGCCGATGCTCATCAATATGAATGTGGGCAGTTCAGGGATCGGAGCCAGCTGGACCGCCTCGCTCGGATCGAGTCCGCATGTGCACTCTTTGTCAGCCGGGTAGTCTGTGCTGGTGTCGTCGTCATCGTTATCACCCCCATCGCTGCACTCCGGGCACCAGTTTATGCATAGGTCGGATGGAGTCGCGTCGCCGAAACATGCCGCATCCTCGTTAGGATGCCAGTATTTGCCTGCGGCGATGCAGTCCTTGCATGTGACATCTTCCCCCCACAATTCAGTACATTCCGAGTCGTTGCAGCATGTGCCGAGGCACGGTGGTTGCTCTCCATCTGTGCAGGTTACCGTGCCGTTGTACACGCATGTGCCGTCTGGTCTGACCATCGTAAACTCGATATCTGATGTGCAACCACAACCGACACATTCAATCTCGATGGTAGCAAACAGGTGATCGCCAGCAGGCACACCAGGATTAAAGTTCGTAGTGACCATTGTAACATAGTTACCAAGATGCACCCATCCTTTCTCTCCAAACGGTGGTTGCCAAGCAGCTCCAGTGTAGTCTACATTTGTTATATTAACAAGTGTAGGATCAAAGTGTGCGTACGCCTGTGCACCATAAGACGTATCACTTGTATTAATCCTAACTTCTACAGTAGTACCCTCGCCGCAATTCACGTTGCTATCTTTAGGATCCATGTATATTGAGGGCGCAGGTGCCGCCAAAACTATTGGCGCTGCAAACAACAGCAATACACTGAACAACAGCAACCTTTTCCATATATTCGTTTGTTTGTTTCTCATTTAGTTATACCCCCTTACTTAGCAGCAGTGTAACTCATATCCCGGATTACAAGCTCGTTTATAGACCTCTATTACATCGTCCACATCTATATCACCATCACAGTCGACGTCTGCCGTCCACGGTTGATCAAGTAAGTATCCTGGATTACAAGCTCGTTTATAGGTTTCTATTACATCGTTCACATCTACGTCACCATCGCCGTCAACATCTCCGCAGTCCACGCACTGCACGCTTCCATTCATCCACGTCGCGGAATAGATCGTCCCATTCCTCAGCGGCTCGTCATCAGGTGGTCCTGCGATCAACCGCTCGATATTCTCTTCGCCTGCAAGGTTCAGATCGACAGGTCCGCAACTGCCATTACACTCAACCGTGAGCGTTGCAAGCAGATAATCGCCAAGTATCGCGGCATGACTCACACCGCCAAGGTGGATATAATCACCATGATGCCCCCACGACGAATTGGTCTTGTTGGTGATACCACCTGTGAAATCGACCCCGGTTATGTTCACGGAATCGTTGTCAAACCCGATCATCGTTGACCACGTATCAATCGGATCGGTCGCATTCAGCCAAACCTGAACGGTTGCATTGCCACATTCCGGTATGTAAACGGTCCCCGGATCAAGACGCACCCCGTTGCCCGCCGATGCCGCCGACACTGCGAGAAACAGTGTCAACATCCCAAACATTGCTGTTGTGGTGTTCATTACCCCATCTCCGAATCTTCAATTCATGCCATATTAATCTAATCATGATCGAGTGGATTTCTTGCCGGATCAAACACGTGCGCGAGGAGCAGTTGCACGTCATCCATGTCGATGCCGCCTTTGCCGTTGACATTGCCTGCGCATTCGTTGATCGGATACCCATCCGGATCGTTCACATGATTCATCAGGAGCCTGACATCCATGATGTTCACGATGCCGCTTCCATCAACGTCGCCGCAGATTCCATGAACGTGAACCAGCGGTAAATAATCCTTGTTCGTGCCGCCCGGAATGTCATACGCAGTATCTCCAAAGCCATCGTTGTTGGCGTCGGTACCTGTG
The DNA here is from genome assembly GCA_048634345.1 of Methanobacteriota archaeon. Classification (GTDB taxonomy): domain Archaea; phylum Halobacteriota; class Methanosarcinia; order Methanosarcinales; family Methanogasteraceae; genus Methanogaster_D. The sequence continues at coordinate 22,253 of JAIWAP010000008.1, forward strand.
TAATCGCTCCAGTAGTTCCCGCCGATGAATGGACCGCCGATGATGTTCTGTCCTGTGGTGTTGGTGGTGTTCCACGTATTGGTGCCGTCGTCATAAGCGTTGTTCGTGTTGTTGAAGTAATTGTTGTAGATCAGGTTATCGCTCGCAGATTCTACGTGGATGCCGTAATCGCCGTTCGAGTTGGCGGTGTTGTTCAAGAGCGTGTTGCTCGAACCTCCCAGGAGGAAGAAGCCGCTCCACGCGTTCTCGTTTGCTGTATTGCCTGTTACGGTATTGTTACTGGACTCACCCAGGTGGATACCGGACATACTATTGCCAGATGCAACGTTGCCCGTGAGGTTATTGTTACCCGAATGGTCTAAGCAGATACCGTTCCGGATGTTCGAGTTAGCGGTGTTGTCCGAGAGCGTGTTATTGTCGCTTGAGGATAGGTAAATGCCATAGCGGTTGTTCGATACATTGTTATCCGAGATGTTGCAGTGATCCACGTTATCACCGAGGTAAATTCCCGCCGTTTGGAGGTCGATCGCATTGGTTATAGTAAACCCGCTTATATCCACATAATCTACCGTAACCTCAAAGACATGGTCTTCCTGATTTGAAGCTTGAACCGTGGTCAATGAGGACCCGTGCTCAGAGTAGATAGTCAAGCGTTTAGTAACATCAACGTTCTCTAGATAAACACCATCCCCAACTTTGATGATGTGTCCATCGGTCGTGTTTTCAGCATCTATTGCTCCCTGAATCGTGTAGAAATCCTCCGCTGTGTTGATGTTATGGACTGATGGGGTAGGAATCACACCGCCTGCATTCACAAGAGGTGTAAATATACCTTGATCAGTAGCTGTAATATTTGCATACACATAGTTTTTTTCGGTGTTCACACCGGCATCATCTGATGCAAGACCCCATCCGCCATCGTCGTGTTTCCACATCAATAGCGTGGATTCATCGCCTACCACATCAGAATCGTTGTAACTCACATTGAGTTGTAGCCACGCTCCGGAGTAGATCGTTGCATCCACATACCTGCTGACATTCAACCAGCCATCGGGATCATCTGGTGGTGAGTCCGCACCCTTGATCAATACATCACCGCTGCATGTGAAGGTCGTCACTGTCGGATGGTCTGAGAGCAGGGTGTTGTTTGTAAATATATTGCTGTGTGAATCATGGGTGTTGCGTATATCCCCGCGGGTGTTGCGGACGAGGTTGTTGTAAATGGGGTTATTGCTCGAAGAGTATAGGGTGATGCCATAGTCGTTGTTCAATGCGGTGTTGCCCGTCAGCGTGTTGTCGCTCGAAGATTCTATGTGGATACCGTCCCACGCGTTTTCGTTTATTGTGTTGCCGGTTAGATTGTTGTTGTCCGAATACAGCAGGTGGATACCGAATCCGTTATTGTCCGATACGATGTTGTCAGAGATGTTATTGTAGTTCGAATACAGCAGGTAGATACCGTATTTGTTCTCCGATGAGGTGGCGGTTTCTATCCTTGAATTGCTTGTGTTTACAAACAGTACTCCCACGCCATTATCTGTTGATGTCACATCCTTCACTGTTATATTCGTAGAATTTACAATTCCCACAAAGCCCGCATTGCCTGGCACCTGATCATCCTGACGGTCAACCCAGTAATAGATGGGTTTTCCATTCACGGTGTTGGTTTCATCTATATTATGGATGAAATAAGAATGACTATAGCCAGCAATACCAAAGTTATAGTTATTTCCAGACATTATGTTGCTGGTTAGATTGTTGTTATTCGTACTCTGCAGATAGATGCCGTAGTAATTGTTGTCCGATACGATGTTGCCTATGAGTCTGTTATCACTCGAAGACAGTTGGATGCCGTCATCGCCGTTTGAGTTTACGGTGTTGCCCGTGAGATTGTTGCTGTTGCTCGAAGAAGACAGAGAGATGCCGTCACGACTATTGTTCGATGCGATGTTGTCTGTGAGCGTGTTATCATTTGATGAAAAAGTCAGATAGATGCCATAGTAGCCATTGTCCGTTGCAGTGCTCTTCGTTAAGGTGTTATTGCTCGAAGAGGTCAGGTAAATGCCGTACTGGTTGTTCGATGCGTTATTGTTCATCAGTGTATTGCGATCACACGAAGGACACAGGTAGATGCCGCACCTGTTGTTCGATGCATTGTTGTTGGAGATATTACAGTGGCTCACAGTGTTCAGGTAAATTCCGGCTATCCAATTATCTGTTGCACCGGTTACAGTAAATCCTGAAATGTTCACATAATTCGCGGTCACACTAAAGACATGGTCATTTGGAGTTGATGCACTCACAATGCAGTTTGCAGACCCGTTCTCCGAGCGGATTGTTAATTGTTTGATGACATCTATATTCTCGTCGTAAGTTCCGTCGTGCACGATTATCGTATCGCCAGAGGTTGCGTTATCCACAGCCCATTGAATCTTCTCGTAGTCATCCGGAACATAAATTGTACGAGGTGGAGCTTTGGGTTTCGTCAGCGGCAGATGATCTATGTTATTTGTCGTTAAAATATAAGGGGCATCACATACCCCATCGCCATCGGTATCCATACACGTCTCAGAGAATCCTGTGCCTGAAGGTGTAGCCCAATAGTTACCGCCCAACCATGAACCGCTAATTATGTTTGTGCCCGATCTTTTGGAGATATTCCAGTCATTCGGATTCACTGTTCCATCAGAATCAAAATTATTTGCATTATTAAAATAGTTGTTGTAGAAGAGGTTATCATTAGCCATACTCCCATAAAAGTATACGCCTGCTCCGGAATTGCGCTCTATGTGGGAGCTATTTACCGTGTTATGATCAGAATTAAAAACAAACTCAATGCCATCATCGCCATTGTTTGATGCTGTGACATTATTAAAAGTATTGGAGTCACTGTGACGGATATAAAAGCCATCATTATCATTGATAGTGACTATAACGTTCGCGAAAACGTTGTTATCGGCGGTATTGGCATATACTCCATTTGAGTTATAAGAGGAGGTAATATTAATAAAGTTGTTGTAATTGGAAACGCCATCTATGTAAAACCCACTATTTGCATTGTGTGAAGTTGTGATATTCGTAAATGTATTTGAACTGGAATGCCAGACTCCAATTCCCTCCATGCCATGACTTGCATTGACATCATATATCTTTGAATTGTGTGTTGACCAGAGGAACACGCTATCTTCCAGTGTTGTTGCATAGAGCGTGATGTTGTAGCCGTTATAAAAATGAATGAGTGAATACGCATCATTGTAATCAAGGACTTGATTATTCGGACACGCTTTGTAATAGTTGTCAAAGAACTGGATCGGCTTTCCGTTGATGGTATTTGAGGTGTCAATGTCATTTTTGGTTGACATACCACTGATTGAATAGACGTACAAGCCGCCCTGACCTTCGTTAGTTGTGATCGTGGCATTGCGTATTCTGTTGTGATTAGAAGTCCATCTAATGTAAATACCATATTTGCTATTGTCTGATGCAGATATGTTGGTAAAGTTGTTGTTATTTGAGTACTCGACATAAAACCCGCCATAGGCAGACGAGCCTTTGGCGTCTTCCGCAGAAACATTAGTTAAGTTGTTATGATCGGAATAACGTAACTTGAAGCCATAAGTATTACCTAAATCCTTATTTCCTGAGGCTGAGACGTTTGTCAGGTCATTATAATCCGCGTAATACAGGTAAACACCGCCCTCCTTGTTATCTTTACTAACAACATCGGTTACGGTGTTGTTCTGTGAGCGCGCGATTTCGATGCCTGTATAGAACTCGCGGATGGTGCAGTTCTTGATTGTGTTATCATTGGAATTATCACTCAAATAGAGCCCGGTATCCATTCCCTGACCGGTCCCATCGATTACATGACCCCCTCCGTCAAATGTCACACCATCTGTCCCATTAAACTCGATGCAATCGCCATCGCAGTCTGTTATGTCCGCAGTCAGCATGACTACGTCGCTGTAGTTTGCGTTCTGTATCTTCGCGTTGCAGTCCGAGCAGTTGACGCAGGTATGCGTTGTTGCACCTGCTGTTCCGGTGAGCGCTACGAGTATGAGTATTATTGCGGCTATATGTCGTCTCATGGTTATTCCCCGATTAGCATGTGCAGTTCAGTTGGGTATCCTACCGAACTTACAACATATATAATTAATAATCGCAGATCGAGTATATTAATGTAACCGTCGCCGCCAACATCGCCAGCACACTCGCTGGTTACACGGGATGTCCGGCATGACTCCGATTTCGTCGCAAGAACCCCAACCGCGGGATCGCCCCACCGCGGGAATATCAATGATCGATCGCGCCGACCGCTGCCCGCATGATCATGAGCGCATCAAGAGATGTGACTCGCCCATCAGCGTTTATGTCAGCCACAGGTTCGTATCCGCCGCGGACAGCAAGATCGAGCGCAATCACGGCGTCCGTGGTGGTAATCCAACCGTCGCCATTAATATCGCCTTTTAACGTTGTTTTGAACATGCAGAATGCATCTCCACCACAGAGCCATCGTTCTGATTTCGGAGCGCCCTGCCAGTAGTGGATGTGCCCATCAGCAAAACCCAGTCGGTTTCCAACATAATAACCTACCGGACAGGGAAGGGATTCCAATTCTTCCCAATCGTTGCATGAAATGCTGTAACGGTAGAAGCCGTATCCAGGATCTTCGTCCACGCTGCCACCACCGATGGCAAAAATGCAATCGCTGTATTTATCCAGCCAGTTGCCGATCCAGAGTAGGGATGCGCCGTCCCCAACACCATCGCTATCGGGTATATCACTCATATCCTCCCATGTATCCGTAGGAATGTGATATCTGGCAAAATCGCCGTTTGGGGCTGTTTCATCGTACTCGCCACGCAGCGCATACAGATACTCTCCTCCTGTCCAGACCAATGAGGCGCCGTCATCGGTAAACGTCCAGTTGGAATTAAACGCCAGAGTTTTCCAAGAATCCTGACTGTAACGTGCGAATACCGTTCCGCGTGCATTGCTGCCGATCATAGCGTAGACATGACCATCATATTCCGACCACGTTATAGCATCGCCAGCACCCTGTGCATGAGGCGTGTCTGCCAGTTGTGCCCATCTGTTATTGGATATGCTGTACCGATAAAACAGTGTTTGGTTGTCATCACCATATCTGCCGCCAAACAGGGCGTATATGTGATCGTCATAGTCCCACGTCATAGCCGCGCCATTTCTAAATGCCCCGGTGGAAAGTCCTGATGTATTCATTATCTCCCAATTCTCCACGTCAGGATCATAACGCCAGAATGTTGGGTCAGAACTGTCCTTAAGACAGTGGGCAATATAAATGTTGGTTGCTGTGCTGACAACCGCTTCGCCGTAGCCACCTGTAGTAGGTGCATCGGTTTTTATGACCCAATTCCCCTCCAAAACCGAATATGTTGTAGTACCATCGGTATCATCCCCGATAGCCAGTCCGGAGGATGTAACTGCCAAAAAGAGCAGACCAATAACTATTTTTATAATATTCATTCCCCCATACCTCACTCCGGAAAAGATGAAAGCCCCGCTTTTGGGTTGCTTTTAGGTTGCTTTTGCGTTCCGGATTCTTTCCTCTTAGTGTGAACCATAATATACCTTTATACATTGAATTTCCTTTTGATTACTAAATTGTAGTGTACACTACACGTTACTGAATTACTTCTTAAAAGGTTTCTGTTCCTATCGTGTGCACAACAGAATCGTATGCGCACATGACCGACCTACTAATCAGCGATGTAAAGAAAATAGAGATTTTGAAGGCTTTATCGGATGGAAAAGTGCATACATATTATAATCTGTCGCAGCTCGTTAGAACGAATTACGAGACCGTGAAGAAGAATTGTAGATTTCTCGAGATTTTGGATTATATCGAGATAACCAGAATGGATAAAGAAGAGAGTGCATCCGGCGTAGCATCTTACAGAGTTCGAATCACACAGGACGGGGTGAAAGCGATAGATATCCTAAAAAAAGAACTCGTGTAGGCTTATCGGTAAAACGACTTGAAAATGAGCGGATGTACTCCGGGCGCATATTCTTATTCTCGTGCTGAGTTAATATTTTAAATCCGTAAATCCTCGATACAGTAGAAGGTGTTACCATCAACGTCCTATTACTCGCCTCACCCGATGTCCAGCACGACTTCGATTTCGTCGCACGAATCCCGAATCTCGGGATTACGTCCATCGCGGGAAACATCAATGACCTCTGCGATGTCAAGATAGCCGACCTGAATGTCACAAAAGACCCTTTCGGGTTTGTGCAGAGAGCCATAGAGAAATATCACATCGATCTCGTGGGTCTCAGCTGCATGAGCTTCCAGTATACCGGGATGCTTGAGATCGCGAAGATCGTCAAGGAGTATGACGGCGTGCAGGTGGTCTTTGGCGGCTACCACCCGACGCTTGAGTATAAGGAGATCTCAGAGAGTCCCGATCTCAAGTACATCGATTTTATCATGCGCGGCGAAGGAGAGGGGACATTCAGGGAGCTGGTCAAAGCCTTTCCGGATCAGAAATATGACGGCGTGCTTGGCTTGTCCTACAAAGAAGACGGCGTCATGAAGCACAACCCGCCACGCCCGCTTCTTGAGCTATCAGATATCCGGCTTCCTGATAGGAGTGCAAGACTACTTAAAAAGGGTTTTTATGGATTCTGCCACACCGTAGACGTGGTCGAGACGAGCCGGGGCTGCACACAGGGCTGCAAATTCTGCAGCATCGACCGCATGTACGGGCGGAGCTTCAGAACTTACGATATAGAGCGCGTGATTGCGGATATAGCTGATGCGAAGAAGCACGGCGCACAGAACATCTTTTTCGTGGACGACAACATCACGTTGAACACAAAACGGATGAAACGTCTCTGCGAGGCGATCATCGAGGCAGGACTCGATGATATATACTATCAGACACAGGCGAGCACGAGCGGGATCGCAAAGAGCAAGGAGGTTATCGATCTGATGGCAAGAGCCGGGTTTGACGGTGTTTTCCTGGGCATCGAGAACGCGCTCCCGAGAAACATCGAGTTCTTTGGCAAGACCGGAATGGCGACCGATTCTGAGACCGCTGTTAAATATCTGCATGAGCACAACATCATCGTGTCAGGCGGGATCATCAGCGGGAATCCGGACGACACAAGAGAGGATATCCTGAGAAACTATGAACTCGCACGAAAACTGAAACTTGACGTCCCGATATTCTATATCATGACTCCGTACCCAAAGACAGAACTCCGAAAGGAGTTACTCGAGATGGGCGTCGTCACAAACAAAGACGACTTCACAACTTATGACGGAATCTATGCCAACGTAAAAACAAATTATATGAGCACCGATGAGCTGCAATACCTGGTCTGGAAGATGAATATCGATTATTACGATCTGAGCTGGTACCGCTCGAACAATATCATAAGAAGGTATCCGAAATGGTATCTGAAAAGAACGCTTGAACTGATCCCGAAGTATACAAAGAGGCGGTTGCAGCTTCTTTTCGGGTTGAAGACAGAGCGGGATTTTTATGAGGAGGATATGAAGTCAGGGGTGCTGTGTAAGGGCGGGGTGTGAAATGGGCAGTCACAGAACAAACAACGCATAAGATCGCTTTACATCACGATTCCCGGGGTCCCGACTGCAAGAATCGCCAGATAAGAGCCTTCCTATAGAACCATGATCGACCCATCCCTCCTCCCTGCGCACCCTGGCTGTTACCTCTTCAGAGACGCCGCCGGCAGCATCATCTACATAGGAAAGGCAAAGAACCTGAAAAAGCGCGTCTCCAGCTATTTCGGGAGACATGACCATGACCCGAAGACAGAAGTCCTTGTAGAGAGAGCAGCCTCTGTCGATTTCATCATCACCGATAACGAGCTTGAGGCGCTGATTCTTGAAAACACGCTCATCAAGAAGCATCAGCCGAGATACAACATCGATCTTAAGGATGCGAAGAGTTACGCATACATCCATGTCACAGACGAGGAATTTCCACGAATCGGAATCGCACGAAAGGCAGATGGGAACGGTACGTTCTTTGGACCGTTCGTCTCTGCAAGAGAGCGTGATTACATACTTTTGGTTGTAAAAAGAA